>NZ_AP022618.1:2441090-2746227 GCF_010731615.1 Mycolicibacterium insubricum
GTGCGGGTTTCCACCAACCGGCGCAACCCCGGCGCGGTGGTGCGCTATCTGATGTCGCGGCTGGAGAATCCGGGCGCGCCCCGGCCCAACCGGCGTCGTCGACGCCCGCCGTGGCGGTTCACCCCGCCCAGACCGGGACCGTCCGCCGACGCCACCCCGCCGACCCCCGCCACCCCGGCCGCCCTGGCCGCCCGACGTCGTGAAGAGGCTCAGTAATGCAAAGCGATGCGATCCGCGTCGAGGTTGCCGTCACCCCGCCGTACCCGGTGATCATCGGCGTCGGGCTGCTCGGTGAGCTCGGCGAGCAGCTCGCCGGCGTGCGCAAGGTGGCGATCGTGCACCAGCCGACCCTGGCGGTGACCGCCGAGGCCGTCCGCGAATACCTGGGCGGCCACGGCATCGACGCGCACCGCATCGAGATCCCCGACGCCGAGGACGGCAAGGACCTGCCGGTCGTCGGTTACATCTGGGAGGTGCTGGGCCGGATCGGGCTGGACCGCAAGGACGCCATCGTCAGCCTGGGCGGCGGAGCTGCCACCGACGTCGCCGGGTTCGCCGCGGCCACCTGGCTGCGCGGCATCGACGTCGTGCACGTGCCTACCACGCTGCTGGGCATGGTCGACGCGGCCGTCGGCGGCAAGACCGGCATCAACACCGACGCCGGTAAGAACCTGGTCGGCGCCTTCCACCAGCCGCGCGCGGTGCTGGTGGACCTGGCCACCCTGGAAACGTTGCCGCGCAACGAGTTGGTGGCCGGGATGGCCGAGATCGTCAAGGCCGGATTCATCGCCGACCCGGTGATCCTCGATCTCATCGAGGCCGATCCGCAGGCGGCGACCGACCCCGCCGGCGACGTGCTTCCGGAACTGATCCGCCGCGCCATCGTCGTCAAGGCCGAGGTGGTCGCCGCCGACGAGAAGGAATCGGCGCTGCGCGAGATCCTCAACTACGGCCACACCCTGGCGCACGCCATCGAGCGCCGCGAACGCTACCGCTGGCGCCACGGCGCCGCGGTGTCGGTGGGCCTGGTGTTCGCCGCCGAGCTCGGCCGGATCAGCGGCCGGCTCGACGACGAGACGGCCGACCGGCACGCCTCGGTGCTACGCGCCCTGGGCCTGCCCACCGGCTATGACCCGGACGCGCTGGGGCAGCTGGTGGAGTACATGAGCGGCGACAAGAAGACCCGGGCCGGGGTGCTGCGCTTCGTGGTGCTCGACGGGCTGGCCAAGCCCGGCCGGCTGGAGGGCCCGGACCCGGCGCTGATCGCCGGGGCCTACGCCGCGCTGGGGGAGTAGCCCTCGCCTCAGTGCTGGTGGGCGATGCTCCAGACCGGCAGCGGGTCGGGTAGGTGCAGCCAAGCGTCCTGCCCGGCGGCCATCTCCGCGTCGGTCAGCAGGGCCGCGGACAGCAGGCCCCGCAGATGCCGCGGCTTGAGGTCGACTCCGATGAACACGATCTCCTGGCCGGGGTCGATCGTCGTCGACGACCAGTACGCGGCCGGCTCGATGGTCAGGTTCGGGCCCGCCTGCGACCAGAACGCGACGATGCCGGGTCGGGTCGCCAGCCAGCAGAATCCCTTGGACCGCAACAGGCCTCGCAGTGCGACGAGAACGGACTCCAGCCGCTGCGGGTGGAACGGTCGGTCGGCGCGGAAGGTGAAGCTGGAGATCCCGTACTCCTCGGTCTCCGGGGTGTGACCGTCGGCGATCTCCTCCTCCCAGCCGGGCGTCTCGGCGGCGATGTCCGGGTCGAATCGGCCGGTGTCGAGCAGCAGATCCAGCGGGGCGACGCCGTGGTCGGTGCGCACGATCTCCGCGCGCGGGTTGAGCCGGCGCAGCACGGATTCGGTGCGGGCGGTCGCCGCCGGGCCGGCCAGGTCGGTCTTGTTCACCAGGATGACGTCGGCGAACTCGACCTGTTCGCTGAGCAGATCGGAGATGTTGCGGCCGTCGTCCTCCCCGGCCGCCAGCGCGCGCCGCGCCAGTGCGTCACCGCGGGCGAGTTCGGGCAGGAAGGTCGCGGCGTCGACGACGGTGACCAGGGTGTCGAGGCGGGCCAGGTCACCCAGGGAGAAGCCGTCCTCGAACTGCCAACTGAAGGTGGCGGCCACCGGCATCGGCTCGGAGATGCCGGTGGACTCGATCACCACCTGGTCGAATCGGCCCGCGCGCGCCAGGTCGGCGACCGCAGCGATGAGGTCCTCGCGCAGGGTGCAGCAGATGCAGCCGTTGGTCAGCTCGACCAGCTTCTCCTGGGTTCGGTCGAGGTGGCCCTGACCGGCGATCAGGGCGGCGTCGATGTTCACCTCGCTCATGTCGTTGACGATGACGGCGACGCGCCGGCCCTCGCGGTTGGCCAGGATGTGGTTGAGGACGGTGGTCTTGCCGGCGCCGAGGAAGCCGGACAGCACGGTGACGGGGATCAGGGATTCAGCCATACCATTAATGATAATCGTTTTCATTAAGACGTGCCCCGTGTGGGTCTGGCGGCGCCGGTCACCGCCGGTTCAGGTACTCCGCCACGCCGGAGGCGATGGCGGCCGCATAGGCCGCCCGCCCGGTCGGGGTCTCCATCAGCGCCGCGTCGTGGGCGTTCTTCATATTCCCGGTCTCCACCAGGATCGACGGATACTGCGCCAAATTGAGCCCGGTCAGATCCGACCGACCGTAGAGGCCATCGTTGCCGATGTAGGTCGACGGCGTCATCCCGGCGCCGGCCAGCGCGTCGCGCATGGTCTTGGCATACACCAGCGACGGCCCGGACTGGGCGGCGTTGAGCGCCGGAGACGAGTAGTTCACGTGGAACCCGCGCCCGCTGGGGGGACCGCCGTCGGCGTGCACGCTCAGGACCGCGTCCGGGTGCAGCGCATTGGCCATCTCCGCGCGCTGGTCGACACAGGGCCCCAGCGCATTGTCGTTGCCCCGCGACATCGCGGTGCGGACACCGAGCCGGCTCAGCTCCTGCCGGATGCGCAGCACCACATCCCAATTGAAGCTGTGCTCCGGGTAGCCGCTGTCGGTGTTGGTTCCGGTGGTCTGGCAAACCTTGGTTCCCCCGCGGCCGGTCGGCACCGGCCGGTCGATCGATGCGTCGTTGGCGCCGTTGTGCCCAGGGTCGAGAAACACGATCGCCCCGGCCAGCGGAGCGCTCGCCGCGGCGACCGGCGCGGTCAGCAGCGCATCCGGCAGACCTAGGAAAACCCCTGCCGCCACGGTGTTTCGCAGCATGTCGCGGCGGGTCAGCGTGGTGAGCGGGCCGGTCCGCCCGGGGCAGGGAACTTCGCGCATGCCAGGCAAGGTAGTGCGGCGGCCGACACCGCTCCCGCAGGCGCGGCGCACCCGATCGTTGCGGGTCGGTCACAGCTTGCTGGCAAACAACTGCACGGCCACTGCGGACCCGCTGGGACGCTCAGCTCTCGGAGCGGGGCTCCTCGGCCGTGCCAGAGCCCAGGGCCGCGCCGGCCGCGGCGACATCGGTCTCGACGGTGTCGGCGGTGATGGCTTCGAACACGTCGGTGTCGGCGCGGTCCTCATGGATACCGCCGTGATGCGGAGCCTCCGGCCCCTTGCGGTCCACCGCCACCCGGCCCAGCGCGACGGCCAGGGTCGCCGGCAGGAACACCAGCAGCGCCGTGAATGCCGCGAAGGTGGTCAGTTCCTGGGCGATACCCGGGGAGTACAGCGCCGGGTAGAACAACGAGATGATCCAGGTGACGACCCCGCTGAGGCCCCCCGCGACCAGCCCCGCGATCAGCCAGGTCATCGCCAGGTCCGCGCGGTGGTCGGGGTCGGGGTTCGCCCGGGCGTCGGCCTGCCCGTCGCGCCAGCCCCAGACCAGGGCGACGACGGCGATCACCGCGACCGACACCGAACTGATCAGCACCGCCTGGGTCTGGTGCAGATTGATCAACGTGCCCTGCACGAGCCGGACCACGGTCATCAGGCCCGCCAGCACCAGGCCGCGCACCAACCACTTGCTCATGACCGTTCAGCCTAGCGAGTACCGTTTGCCGACGTGACACAATCCCGCCGACGCGTCAACCTTGCTGCGGCCTGCCGCGCCCGCGGACTGGACGCGATGCTGGTCAGCGACCTCGACAACGTGCGGTACCTGTCCGGATTCACCGGCTCCAACGCCGCGCTGCTGGTCTACGCCGATGACCGGGGCGCGGTCCTGGCCACCGACGGCCGCTACCGCACCCAGGCGACCGCGCAGGCTCCCGACCTGGAGACCGTCATCACCCGCTCGCTCGGTGCGGCGCTGGGCCGCCGCGCCGCCGACGACGGGGTACACGCGCTGGGTTTCGAGTCGCACGTGATGACCGTCGACGCCCACGCCGCGTTGAGCGACCTACTGGCCGAACTGCCCGGGGTGCGCCTGGTCCGGGCCCGCGGGCTGGTCGAGGCCCTGCGCGAGATCAAGGACGCCGGCGAGATCGCCCTGCTACGGGGTGCCTGCGCGGTTGCCGACACCGCGCTGACCGAGCTGATCGAGCGCGGCGGACTGCGCCCGGGCCGCACCGAGCGCGAGGTCCGCAACGACCTGGAGGCGTTGATGCTGGCCGGCGGCGCCGACGGGCCATCGTTCGAGACCATCGTCGCCACCGGCGTGAACTCGGCCGTTCCGCACCATCGGCCCACCGGCGCGACCCTGGCCGCCGGTGATTTCGTCAAGATCGATTTCGGCGCCCGGGTGGGCGGCTACCACTCGGACATGACCCGCACCTTCGTCCTGGGCCGAGCCGCGGACTGGCAGCGGGAGATCTACGCCCTGGTCGCCGACGCCCAGCGGGCCGGGCGCCACGCCCTGAAACCGGGCGCGGTGCTGGCCGACGTCGACGCCGCGGCGCGCGTGGTCATCGCCGCCGCCGGCTACGCGGAGAACTTCGGCCACGGACTGGGCCACGGGGTGGGACTGCAAATCCACGAAGCGCCGGGGATCAACGCGACCGCCACCGGTACACTGCCTGCTGGCGCCGCGGTTACCGTGGAGCCCGGTGTCTACCTGCCCGGTCGAGGCGGTGTCCGGATCGAGGACACGCTGATCGTCGCCGGTGACACATCTGGGGCCGGTGACGAGCAGCCGCCGGAACTGCTGACCCGGTTCCCCAAGGAACTCAACATTCTCTAGAACGAGAAAGCTAGGAGCGTTTCGCCGTGGCATCGACTGCCGATTTCAAGAACGGGCTGGTCCTCAACATCGATGGCCAGTTGTGGCAGATCATCGAATTCCAGCACGTCAAGCCGGGCAAGGGCCCCGCGTTCGTCCGGACCAAGATCAAGAACGTGCTGACCGGCAAGGTCAACGACAAGACGTTCAACGCCGGGGTGAAGGTGGAGACCGCCACCGTCGACCGGCGCGACGCCACCTTCCTCTACCGCGACGGCAGCGACTTCATCTTCATGGACTCCCAAGACTACGAGCAGCATCCGCTGTCCGAGGCGCTGGTCGGCGACGCCGAGAAGTACCTGCTGGAGAGCCTGCCGGTGCAGATCGCCTTCCACAACGGCGCGCCGCTGTACCTGGAGATGCCGGTGTCGGTCGAGCTCGTCGTCACCCACACCGAGCCGGGCCTGCAGGGCGACCGCTCCAGCGCGGGCACCAAGCCCGCCACCGTGGAGACCGGCGCCGAACTGCAGGTGCCGCTGTTCATCAACACCGGCGACAAGCTCAAGGTGGACACCCGCGACGGGAGCTACCTGGGCCGCGTGAATGCCTGAAAAACGCCCGGTGCGGGGGCGGCACGCCGCCCGCAAACGTGCGGTCGACCTGCTGTTCGAGGCCGAGGCGCGGGGCCTGACCCCGGCCGAGGTCGCGACCTCGCGCGCGGAACTGGCCCGCACCCAGCCCGATGTCACCCCGCTGGCCGACTACACCGTGCTGGTGGCCAACGGTGTCACCGAACACGCCGCCCACCTCGACGACCTGATCTCGTCGCACCTGCAGGGCTGGACGCTGGACCGGATCCCGGCCGTCGACCGGGCGATCCTGCGGGTCGCCGTGTGGGAACTGCTGCACGCCGAGGACGTACCCGAGCCGGTCGCCGTCGACGAGGCGGTCAAGCTCGCCAAGGAACTGTCCACCGACGACTCGCCCGGCTTCGTCAACGGCGTCCTGGGCCAGGTCATGCTGGTCACCCCGCAGATCCGGGCGGCTTCCGGTGTTCTGCGGGCACCCGTTGTCGAACCCGACTAGTGTTCGACGGGCAGTAACCGTGCACTCCGCGCGGTAGACACCGGAAGGGGTGGTGGGTCATGGGGTTCAATCCCAAGGATGCGGTGCAGTCGGCGAAGGATATCGCCAGCTACGCCGTCGAAATGTCCGGTGACATCGTCGATAACGCGGTCGAGGTGCTCAAGGGCAACGTCGCCGAGGGGACGACGAACATCGTCCAGGATTCCCTCGACATCGCCGGGCACTCGGTGCAGAAGGCCGGCGAGATCCTCACCGGCCGCAAGGACGACGAGGACGACGAGAAGTAGACCGGCGCCTCAGCACTCCAGCGCCTGGTAGGTCCGCCGGACGAACCTGGGCTGGGCGGTCCGCAGCGCGACCAGGGACGTGTTCCCGGCGATCGCCGCGGCGTCCGGCGACAGGTCCGGCGCGTTCTGGATCAGATAGATCAGGATCAGGTCGTTCTCCGGATCGGCCTGCCACCAGGTGCCGTAGGCGCCCGGCCAGGTGAACGATCCGGCGCCCCCGGGCCCGAACAGCGGCGCCGAGCGCGCCGGATCGGTCACCATCGACAGGTTCAGGCCGAACCCGCGGCCGATCCAGTACGGCATCCCCAGGAACGGCACCTGCTTCTGCTGCTCGGTCAGCCGGTCGGTGCGCATGTCCCGCACCGACTCGGGCGAGAGCACCCGCACCCCGTCGACGGTGCCGCCCTCCAGCAGCATCCGGGCGAACCGCAGGTAGTCATCGGCCGTCGACCACAATCCGGCGCCGCCCTGGCAGAACGCCGGCGGCGTGACCTGCGGCGGCCCCATCACCGAATGCCGCAGCGTGCCCTCGGGCGTCAGCGCGTACATGGTGGCCGCCCGCCGGCGCGACTGCGGCGTCAGGAAAAAGCCGGTGTCGACCATGCCCAGCGGCCCCAGGATCTGGTCGTCGAGCACCTCGTGCAGCGGCTTGCCCGCGATCCGCGAGATCAGGATGCCCAGCACGTCGGTGGCGTGGCTATAGGTCAACTGCTGGCCCGGCTGGTGCACCAGCGGCAGCGTGGCCACTTCGGCCAGCCAGGCGTCGGCGTCCTGGCGCAGCGATACCCCGGCGTACGCGCGCGCCAGCGGTCCCGGGATGGAGAATTGGTAGGCCAGCCCGGAGCGGTGGGTCATCAGATCCTCGACGGTGATGGCGCGCCGTGCCGGCACCGTGGCATCCAGCGGCCCGCGCGGATCGGCGAGCACCCGCATCGAGGTGAACTCCGGTAGCCAGTTGGTGATCGGATCCGACAGCGCCAGCGCGCCCTCTTCCACCAGGGTCATCGCCGCGGCGACGGTCACCGGCTTGGTCATTGAGGCGATCCGGAAGTTGGTGTCTCGGGTCATCGGCACCCGGGCGTCGACGTCGCGGTAGCCGATCTCGTTGACCTGCAGTACCTTTCCCCGCTGCCAGACCAGGGTGACCGCGCCGGCCAGCAGTCCGGCGTCGACGGCCGCGGTCACCGATTCGGCGTTCGCCTCTAGCTTCACCCGCCTCACGTTAGCCTGCCTGAATGACCAGTGGCCCGACGGTTGGACGCCCGCTGCGCAAGGTGGCGTTCGCCAGCTTCATCGGCACCGCCATCGAGTTCTACGACTTCTACATCTATGGCACCGCAGCGGCCCTGGTCTTCCCGCACGTCTTCTTCCCGAACCTCGATCCGACCATGGCGACCATCTCGTCGCTGGCCACGTTCGCGGTTGCGTTCCTGTCGCGGCCCATCGGTGCGGCGGTCTTCGGACATTTCGGTGACCGCCTGGGCCGCAAGAAGACCCTGATCGCCACCCTGCTGATCATGGGCACCTCCACCGTCGGCGTCGGTCTGGTTCCCTCGGCGGCCAGCATCGGCATGGCCGCCCCGGCGATCCTGCTGGCGCTGCGGCTGGCGCAGGGCTTCGCGGTCGGCGGCGAATGGGCGGGCTCGGCGCTGCTGTCGGCCGAATACGCGCCGACCGAAAAGCGCGGCGCCTACGGCATGTTCACCCAACTGGGCGCCGGCGCGGGCCTGGCGGTGTCCAACCTGGTGTTCCTGCTGGCCACGGTCACCATCTCCGAGTCCAGCCCGGCGTTTTTGACCTGGGGCTGGCGCATCCCGTTCCTGTTCAGCGCGGTGCTGCTGATCGTCGCGCTGTACGTGCGGCTGAGCATCGACGAGACCCCGGTGTTCGCCGAGGAGGTCCGCCGCGGCGCGGTGCCGCGGGCACCGCTGAGCGAACTCCTGCGCAACCAGGGCGCCCAGGTGCTGCTCGGCGCCGGCTGCATGGTCGGCATCTTCACCATGAGCTTCCTCGGCGGCACCTACCTGATGAACTACGCCAACACCCACATCGGGCATCCCCGGCCGCTGGTGCTGTCCGCCGGGGTGCTGGCCGGGGTGATGCTGATGGCCTGCTCGGCACTGTCGGCGGTGCTCTCGGACCGGTTCGGCCGGCGCCGGGTGATCCTCGTCGGCTTCCTCGCCGCGCTGCCGTGGGCGTTCCTGGTGATGCCGCTGATCGACTCCGGGTCCCCGGCGGCGTTCCTGGTGGCGATCGCCGGCATCTTCTGCCTGTTCGGGCTGTCCTACGGGCCGATCGGGGCGTTCCTGCCGGAGACCTTCGCCACCCGCTACCGCTACACCGGGGCTGGCCTGGCGTTCAACCTGGCCGGGATCGTCGGCGGGGCCCTGCCCCCGCTGGTCGCCGGGGCGCTCGTGGCGGCCGTCGGGAGCTGGGCGGTGGGTCTGCTGATCGGCGGGTTCGTGCTGGTCAGCATCGGGTGCACGCTGGCGCTGCCGGAGACGCAGGGTCGGGCCCTGGCGGCCTGCTAGGGTATCGGGCAGTCCGACATCCTTTAACGATCCGTCCAGAGAGGCGGAGAAGGAGGTCCGAAACCACTCGTGGGCGCCTCAGAATCCGGGCGCGAATTGATGTCGTCGGCCGACGTCAGTCGCACCATTGCGCGGATCGCGCATCAGATCATCGAGAAGACCGCCTTGGATTCCGCCGACGCCCCGCGTGTCGTGCTGCTGGGCATCCCGAACCGGGGTCCGGAGCTGGCCGCCCGGCTGGCCACCAACATCACCGACTTCTGCGGCGTCAGCCTCGGTCACGGTTCACTGGACATCACCCTCTACCGCGACGATCTGAACTCCAAGCCGCCGCGACCGCTGGAGGACACCCGGATTCCGCCCGGCGGCATCGACGACGCCCTGGTGATCCTGGTCGACGACGTGTTGTACTCCGGGCGCTCGGTCCGCGCCGCACTGGACGCGCTGCGCGATATCGGCCGGCCCCGGGCCGTGCAACTGGCCGTCCTGGTCGACCGCGGCCACCGGGAACTGCCGATCCGCGCGGACTATGTCGGCAAGAACGTGCCCACCTCGCGCGCCGAGAACGTCGAGGTCCGCATCGCCGAACACGACGGCCGCGACCAGGTGCTCATTTCTCTCCCCGAGGAGCAGACCCGGTGAAACACCTGCTGAGCGCCGCCGACCTCACCCGCGACGAGGCGACCGCCATCCTCGACGACGCCGACCGGTTCGCCGCGGCGCTGCTGGGCCGCGAGGTCAAGAAGCTCCCCACCCTGCGGGGCCGGACCGTCATCACCATGTTCTACGAGAACTCGACGCGCACCCGGGTGTCCTTCGAGGTGGCCGGCAAGTGGATGAGCGCCGACGTCATCAACGTCAGCGCCTCGGGTTCCTCGGTGGCCAAGGGGGAGTCGCTGCGCGACACCGCGCTGACGCTGCGCGCCGCGGGCGCCGACGCGCTGATCATCCGCCACCCGGCCTCCGGTGCGGCCCATCAGCTGGCGGCCTGGACCGCCCAACCTGACTCCCCATCCGGGGGTCCGTCGGTCATCAACGCCGGCGACGGCACCCACGAACACCCCACCCAGGCGCTGCTGGACGCCCTGACCCTGCGGCAGCGGCTGGGCGGCATCGAGGGCCGCCGCGTGCTGATCGTCGGCGACATCCTGCACTCCCGGGTGGCCCGCTCCAACGTGGCCCTGCTGAACACCCTCGGCGCGGAGGTGGTGCTGGTGGCGCCGCCGACCCTGCTGCCGACCGGGGTCGCGGACTGGGGTGCGACGGTCACCGGCGACCTGGACGCCGAACTGCCCGCGGCCGACGCGGTGATGATGCTGCGGGTGCAGGCCGAACGGATGAACGGCGGCTTCTTCCCGTCGGCGCGTGAGTACTCGATCCGCTACGGCTTGTCGGAGAAGCGCCACGCGCTGCTCGCCCCGCACGCCGTCGTGCTGCACCCGGGGCCGATGCTGCGCGGCATGGAGATCGCCTACTCGGTCGCCGATTCCACCCAAACCGCTGTGCTGCAACAGGTTTCCAACGGTGTACACGTCCGGATGGCGGTGTTGTTCCACCTGCTGGTCGGCGCCGACGCCGGGGAGGAGTGAGCTGATGAGTCCCGTTCTGATCCGCGGTGTGCGGCTCTACGGTGCCGGCGATCCGGTCGACGTGCTGGTCGACGATCGCCAGATCGCCGAGATCGGCGCCGGCCTGACCGCCCCCGCGGACGCCGAGGTCATCGAGGCGACCGGCCAGATCCTGCTGCCCGGCCTGGTTGACCTGCACACCCACCTGCGCGAACCTGGCCGCGAGGACACCGAGACCATCGAAACCGGTTCGGCCGCCGCCGCTCTGGGCGGATTCACCGCGGTGTTCGCGATGGCCAACACCGACCCGGTCGCCGACACCGCCGTCGTCACCGACCACGTCTGGCAGCGCGGCCAGGACATCGGGCTGGTCGACGTGCACCCGGTGGGGGCGGTCACCGTCGGCCTGGCCGGTGAACAACTCACCGAGATGGGCGCCATGGCCGCCGGTGCCGCCCGGGTCAAGATGTTCTCCGACGACGGCAAATGCGTGCACGACCCGCTGGTCATGCGCCGGGCCCTGGAGTACGCCTCGGGTCTGGGCGTGCTGATCGCCCAGCACGCCGAGGAGCCGCGACTGACCGTCGGCGCCGTCGCGCACGAGGGCCCCAACGCCGCCCGGCTGGGCCTGGCCGGCTGGCCGCGGTCGGCCGAGGAGTCCATCGTCGCCCGCGACGCGATCCTGGCCCGCGACGCGGGTGCCCGGGTGCACATCTGCCACGCCTCCACCGCCGGCACCGTGGAACTGTTGAAATGGGCCAAGGGGCAAGGGATTTCCATCACCGCCGAGGTCACCCCGCACCACCTGCTGCTGGACGACTCCCGGCTGGCGAGCTACGACGGGGTCAACCGGGTCAACCCGCCGCTGCGCGAGGCGTCCGACGCGCTGGCGCTGCGCGCGGCCCTGGCCGACGGGGTGATCGACGCCGTGGCCACCGACCACGCCCCGCACGCGGCCCAGGAGAAGTGCTGCGAGTTCGCCAACGCCCGGCCCGGCATGCTCGGCCTGCAGACCGCGCTGTCGGTGATCGCCGAAACCATGGTCGCCCCGGGCCTGCTGGACTGGCGCGGGGTGGCGCGGGTGATGAGCGAGAACCCGGCCGCGATCGTCGGATTGGCCGACCAGGGCCGCCCGCTGGCCGTCGGGGAACCGGCGAACCTGACCGTCGTCGACCCGGAGGCCCGGTGGACGGTCACCGGTGACGAACTGGCCAGCAAGTCCACCAACACCCCGTACCAGTCGATGACACTGCCCGCCACGGTCACCGCCACACTGCTGCGCGGCAGGATCACCGCCCGCGACGGGCAGGCCCGACGACGCGAGGTGGACGCCCCGTGAACACTCCCACCCTGGTCAGCTCGCTGATCTTCGCCGCGGTGGTTGCGGTGATCGTCAGCTACCTGATCCACCTGATGCTGCGCGGCTGGCGGCACCGCGCCGAGCGTCAGGTCTCGCTGGTCGGCACCTTGCCGCCGATGCCGGAAACCGTCGGGCCGGCCGAAATCCCGGCCACCAAGGGGCTTTACGTCGGCAGCACGCTGGCACCGCAGTGGAACGACCGGATCGCCGTCGGCGACCTCGGCTACCGGTCCAAGGCCGTGCTCACCCGCTACCCCGAGGGCGTCATGTTGCAGCGGATCGGCGGCACGCCGATCTGGATACCCGCCGCCTCGATCGTGGCGATCCGCACCGAACGCGGCCACGCCGGCAAGGCACTGACCTTCGACGGCATTCTGGTGATCCGCTGGACACTGCCGTCGGGCACCGACATCGACACCGGATTCCGTGCCGATGACCACAGCGTGTACGAAACCTGGACCGGGAAGGAAGACGGATGAGCGGCAACAGGCCCGCCGTGCTGGTGTTGGAGGACGGCCGGGTATTCACCGGTACCGCCTTCGGTGCGCTCGGTCAGACCCTCGGCGAGGTGGTGTTCACCACCGCGATGTCGGGCTACCAGGAGACCCTGACCGACCCCAGCTACCACCGGCAGATCGTCGTCGCCGCCGCCCCGCAGATCGGCAACACCGGCTGGAACGACGAGGACGCTGAGAGCCGCGACGACCGGATCTGGGTGGCCGGCTACGTCGTTCGCGACCCGTCGCCGCGGGCGTCGAACTGGCGCGCCACCGGCACCCTCGACGACGAACTGGCCCGCCAGAACGTGGTGGGCATCGCCGGCGTCGACACCCGCGCCATCGTGCGCCACCTGCGCACCCGCGGATCGATGAAGGCCGGGGTGTTCTCCGGCGCCGCCCTCGACGACGCCAAGGGCCCCGAGGAACTGCTGGCCCGGGTCCGCGAGCAGCCGCCGATGCTGGGCGCGAACCTGTCGGCCGAGGTCAGCACCGAGGTGCCCTACGTCGTCGACGCCGACGGCGACGCGCGCTTCACCGTCGCGGCCATCGATCTGGGCATCAAGTCCAACACCCCGCGGATGTTCGCCGCCCGTGGCGTGCGCACCCACGTGCTGCCGTCCTGGTCGGGCTTCGACGCCATCGCCGACCTGGCGCCCGACGGGGTGTTCCTGTCCAACGGTCCCGGCGACCCGGCCACCGCCGACGCGGTGGTCGAGCTCACCCGGCAGGTGGTCTCAGCCGGAATCCCGCTGTTCGGAATCTGTTTCGGCAACCAGCTGCTGGGCCGGGCGCTGGGCTTGTCCACCTACAAGATGACCTTCGGGCACCGCGGCATCAACGTCCCGGTGATCGAGCACGCCACCGGCAAGGTCGCGATCACCTCGCAGAACCACGGCTTCGCACTGGAGGGGGAGGCCGGACAGGAGTTCGACTCGCCGTTCGGTCGCGCCGTCATCAGCCACACCTGCGCCAACGACGGTGTGGTGGAGGGAGTCCGGCTGATCGACGGCCGGGCCTTCTCGGTGCAGTACCACCCGGAGGCCGCCGCCGGCCCGCACGACGCCCAGAACCTGTTCGACCGGTTCATCGACCTGATGGAGAAGCACTGATGCCGCGCCGCAGCGACCTCAACCACATTCTGGTCATCGGCTCCGGGCCGATCGTCATCGGACAGGCCTGTGAATTCGACTATTCCGGATCCCAGGCCTGCCGGGTGCTACGCGAGGAGGGCCTGCAGGTCACCCTGGTCAACTCCAACCCGGCGACCATCATGACCGACCCGGAGTACGCCGACCAGACCTACGTCGAGCCGATCACCGCGGCGTTCGTGGAGAAGGTGATCGCCCAGCAGGCCGAGCGCGGCAACAAGATCGACGCGCTGCTGGCCACCCTCGGCGGCCAGACGGCGCTGAACACCGCCGTCGCGCTGTATGAGAACGGGGCGCTGGAACGGCACAACATCGAGCTGATCGGCGCGGACTTCGAGGCCATCCAGCGCGGCGAGGACCGGCAGAAGTTCAAGGACATCGTCGCCCGCGTCGGCGGCGAATCCGCCCGCTCCCGGGTGTGCTTCAACATGGAGGAGGTCCGCGAGACGGTCGCCGAGTTGGGCCTGCCCGTCGTCGTGCGCCCGTCGTTCACCATGGGCGGGCTCGGCTCGGGCATGGCCGCCACCCTGGAGGACGTCGAGCGGATGGCCGGCGACGGCCTGGCGGCCTCGCCGAGCGCCAATGTGCTGATCGAGGAATCGATCTACGGCTGGAAGGAATTCGAGCTCGAGCTGATGCGCGACGGCAACGACAACGTCGTGGTCGTCTGCTCGATCGAGAACTTCGACCCGATGGGCGTGCACACCGGTGACTCGGTGACCGTCGCCCCGGCGATGACGCTCACCGACCGGGAATACCAGAAGATGCGTTCCCTGGGCATCGCCATCCTGCGCGAGGTCGGCGTCGACACCGGCGGCTGCAACATCCAGTTCGCCATCGACCCGCGCGACGGCCGGTTGATCGTGATCGAGATGAATCCGCGGGTGTCGCGGTCTTCGGCCCTGGCGTCGAAGGCCACCGGCTTCCCGATCGCCAAGATGGCCGCCAAGCTGGCCATCGGCTACACCCTCGACGAGATCGTCAACGACATCACCAAGAAGACCCCGGCCTGCTTCGAGCCGACGCTGGACTACGTCGTGGTCAAGGCACCGCGGTTCGCGTTCGAGAAGTTCCCCGGCGCCGACCCGACGCTGACCACCACGATGAAATCGGTCGGCGAGGCGATGTCGTTGGGCCGCAACTTCATCGAAGCACTCGGCAAGGTCATGCGGTCGCTGGAGACCAAGCGCGCCGGGTTCTGGACCGGCCCCGACCCCGACGGCGACGACGCCACCCTGGACGCGACCCTGACGCGGCTGCGCACGGCCACCGACGGCCGGCTCTACGACATCGAGTACGCGCTGCGCATCGGCGGCACCGTCGAACAGGTTGCCGCGGCCTCCGGCGTGGACCCCTGGTTCGTCGAGCAGATCGCCACCCTGGTGGCGCTGCGCACCGAACTGCTGGCCGCCCCGGTGCTCGACGAGACGCTGCTGCGCCGCGCCAAGCACAGCGGCCTGTCGGATCAGCAGATCGCCGTGCTGCGACCGGAACTCGCCGGTGAGGCCGGTGTGCGGGTGCTGCGCGAGCGACTCGGCGTGCACCCGGTGTACAAGACCGTCGACACCTGCGCCGCCGAGTTCGAGGCGACCACGCCGTACCACTACAGCAGCTACGAGCTGGATCCGGCCGCCGAGAGCGAGGTCGCCCCGCAGGACCAGCGGCCCAAGGTGCTGATCCTCGGGTCCGGGCCGAACCGGATCGGCCAGGGCATCGAATTCGACTACAGCTGCGTGCATGCCGCCACCACGCTCAGTGCCGCCGGCTACGAGACCATCATGGTCAACTGCAACCCGGAGACGGTGTCCACCGACTACGACACCGCCGACCGGCTCTACTTCGAACCGCTGACCTTCGAGGACGTGCTGGAGGTCTACCGGGCCGAACAGGCTTCCGGGGCAGGCGGTCCCGGCGTGGTCGGGGTCATCGTTCAGCTGGGCGGGCAGACGCCGCTGGGGCTGGCGCACCGGCTGGAGAACGCCGGGGTGCCGATCGTCGGCACCAGCCCGGCCGCCATCGACCTGGCCGAGGACCGCGGCGCCTTCGGTGAGGTGCTGACCAACGCCGGCCTGCCGGCGCCCCGGTTCGGCACCGCCACCACCTTCGAGCAGGCCCGAAAGATCGCCGCCGACATCGGGTATCCGGTGCTGGTCCGCCCGTCCTACGTCCTCGGTGGGCGCGGCATGGAGATCGTCTACGACGAACAGACCCTGGCCGGTTACATCACCCGGGCCACCGAACTGTCGCCCGAGCACCCGGTGCTGGTGGACCGGTTCCTCGAAGACGCCATCGAGATCGACGTCGACGCGCTGTGCGACGGCACCGAGGTGTACATCGGCGGCGTGATGGAGCACATCGAGGAGGCCGGTATCCACTCCGGTGACTCGGCGTGCGCGCTGCCGCCGGTCACCCTGGGCCGCCAGGACATCGAGGCGGTTCGCCGCGCCACCGAGGCCATCGCGCACGGCATCGGGGTGGTCGGGCTGCTCAACGTGCAGTACGCGCTGAAAGACGACGTGCTCTACGTGCTGGAGGCCAACCCGCGCGCCAGCCGCACCGTGCCGTTCGTGTCCAAGGCCACCGCGGTCCCGCTGGCCAAGGCGTGCGCCCGGATCATGCTGGGGGAGAGCATCGCCGAGCTGCGGGCCGAGGGCCTGCTGGTGCCCGAGGGGGACGGGGCCAGCCCGTCGCCGCACGCGCCGATCGCGGTCAAGGAGGCCGTGCTGCCGTTCCACCGGTTCCGCCGCGCCGACGGGTCCAACGTGGATTCGCTGCTGGGACCGGAGATGAAGTCCACCGGCGAGGTGATGGGAATCGACGCCGACTTCGGCAGCGCATTCGCCAAGAGCCAGACCGCCGCCTACGGTTCGCTGCCGGCCACCGGCACGGTGTTCGTCTCGGTGGCCAACCGGGACAAGCGCTCCCTGGTCTTCCCGGTGAAACGGTTGGCCGACCTCGGATTCCGGGTGTTGGCCACCGAGGGCACCGCGGAGATGCTGCGCCGCAACGGGATTCCGTGCGACGAGGTGCGCAAGCACTTCCAGGAGCCGACGCCGGAGCGGCCGGCGCGCTCGGCGGTGGAGGCGATCCGGGCCGGGGAGGTCGACATGGTGATCAACACCCCGTACGGCAACTCCGGTCCCCGCATCGACGGCTACGAGATCCGCGCCGCGGCCGTGCAGATGAATATCCCGTGCATCACCACCGTGCAGGGCGCCTCGGCGGCCGTGCAGGGCATTGAGGCCGGCATCCGCGGCGACATCGGGGTGCGGTCGCTGCAGGACCTGCACAGCGCGCTCGGGGGCTGAGATGACCGGCTCGTTCGGGGACCGGCTGGCCGCGGCCATGGCCGAGCGCGGGCCGCTGTGCCTGGGCATCGACCCGCACCCGGAGCTGCTCGCGGCATGGGGACTCTCGGCCGACGCCGACGGGCTGGCCCGCTTCGCCGACGTCTGCGTGCGGGCTTATTCCGGGTTCGCGATCGTCAAACCCCAGGTGGCGTTCTTCGAGGCCTACGGCGCGGCCGGGTTCGCGGTGCTGGAACGCACCATCGCCGCGCTGCGCGCCGCCGGGGTACTCGTGCTGGCGGACGCCAAACGCGGCGACATCGGGTCCACCATGGCCGCCTACGCGCAGGCCTGGGCGGGGGACTCGCCACTGGCCGCCGACGCCGTGACGGCTTCCCCGTACCTCGGGTTCGGCTCACTGCGGCCGCTGCTGGACACCGCCGCCGCCCACGGGCGCGGTGTGTTCGTGCTGGCCGCCACGTCGAACCCGGAGGGCGCGAGCGTGCAGCAAGCCCGCACCGAGGACGGCCGCACGCTGGCACAGGCGATGGTCGACGCCGCGGCCGCGGAGAACCGCGACGCGGGTGTGCTGGGTTCGGTGGGCGTGGTGGTCGGCGCGACGCTGTCGGTGGTGCCCGACGTCTCGGCGCTGCGCGGACCGGTGCTGGTGCCGGGTGTCGGCGCCCAGGGTGGCCGGCCGGAGGATCTCGCGGGCCTGGGTGGCGCGCTACCCGGTCAGCTGCTGCCCGCGGTGTCGCGGGAGGTGCTGCGCGCCGGCCCGGACGCCGCCGCCATCCGCGCCGCCGCGGAGACCCTGCGCGACGCCGTCTCTCACCTGTTGTAGGCCCATCGCCCGTCGAACGTGGCCTTGTGTCTCATTTCTTGCCCGGACGTTGCCTACAGCGGGATCCAGACGGGGCCCAGCCAGAAGCCCCAGGCGGCGTAGCCCGGGTCGTAGACCGGGGTGACCCACTGTCCGCCGTAGTTGAACGGCTGGTGGTCGAAGCGGCCCTGCTCGATGCCCCGCCAGGCCCGATCGGGCGGCGGAGCGATGAAGCCCGCGCCACGGCCGCCGAAGTCGTGCCGTCCGCCGAAATCGCGGCCGCCGATGTCGTGGCCACCGCCGTTGCAGTTGTATCCGCAGGGGCTGCCCGGGTGCGCCGATGCGACGGCCGTACCGCCGAGCAGACCGGCGATGCCCAACCCGGCGGCGACCGCCGCCCCGGCCGCGACGGTGCGCATCCGCGTGCTGTTCGTGAGGCTGGTTTTCATGGCGGTTTCTCCTTCCGAGACTGCGAACCTTCGTCCGCTTTGACCCGACATCCAGCAGGTTAAGTAGTCGAGCTATGTATCAGCTGTAGCCGAGATGGGCGCGACAGATGAAGTCGCGACACGCGCGACACGCCGCACGACGCCCGGAATGGCCCGTTGTGGCCGCGGGTACACCCGGAAAGTTCGGCGGTATCGGTCACCCGAGGGCAAAAAATCCGCTCCCGCAACGGAAAAATACATACTGACCTGCATGTTTGTCGTCGCGGTCGGGCCGGCGGGGACAACGGCGGCATCCTGCGCGGGCCGCGCCGCCGTCGGCGACACCCGCGCCGGGAGACCCCCAACACACGGGTCCGTGCGGGTTGGCGGCGGGGGTGGGGTTAGATTTCGTCGTAGCGGCTCGGTACGGTCGTCGTCGCTGGCTGAACTACCTGGCCGAGGCACACAAGAAATGGCCAACGATTGGCTGAGATACGGAGGAACCGTGGCCCTTCCCCAGTTGACCGACGAACAGCGCGCAGCTGCGTTGGAGAAGGCTGCTGCCGCACGTCGCGCGCGGGCCGAGCTCAAGGACCGGCTCAAGCGTGGTGGCACCAACCTCAAGCAGGTGCTCAAGGACGCCGAGACCGATGAGGTCTTGGGCAAGATGAAGGTCTCTGCGCTGCTGGAGGCCCTGCCCAAGGTGGGCAAGGTCAAGGCGCAGGAGATCATGACCGAGCTGGAGATCGCCCCCACCCGCCGCCTGCGCGGTCTGGGCGACCGTCAGCGCAAGGCTCTGCTGGAGAAATTCGATCAGGGCTGATCTGACCGATAGCGCCGCCGGGGGACCGGACGGCACCGCACCCGGACGGGTGGTGGTGCTGTCCGGTCCCTCCGCGGTCGGGAAGTCCTCGGTGGTCGCCCGGCTGCGTGCCGCGTTGCCCGAGCTGTACTTCTCGGTCTCGGCGACAACCCGTGACCCCCGGCCCGGCGAGGTCGAGGGCGTCGACTACCACTTCGTCAGCCCGGCCGAATTCGATCGTCTGATCCGCGACGGCGAGCTTCTGGAGTGGGCGGAGATCCACGGTGGCCTGCAACGATCGGGCACCCCGGCCGCCCCGGTGTACGACGCGGCCCGGGCCGGACGGCCCGTGCTCATCGAGGTGGACCTGGCCGGCGCCCGCGCGGTCAAGGAGATCCTGCCCGAGGCGCTGACGGTCTTTCTGGCGCCACCCAACTTCGAGGTGCTGCGCGAACGGCTGACCGGCCGCGGCACCGAACCGGCCGACGTCCAGGCGCGGCGGTTGGAGACCGCACGCGCCGAACTGGCCGCCCAGGGCGACTTCGACACCGTCGTCGTCAACACGCAATTGGAGTCGGCCTGCGCCGAATTGGTATCCTTGCTGGTGGATCCCGGCGCCGCTGCCGCCGACTGATCCCTCCGCTGAACTTTTGACCCGTAGCCTTACCCCGTAGGAGATTCCACGTGAGCACCCCGAACGACACCCTGTCCGCCGACCAGGCCGAGGGCGGCGCGGGTTACATCGGCTCCTACGACCCCCCGCTGGGCATCACCAACCCGCCGATCGACGAGCTGCTGGACCGCACGTCGAGCAAGTACGCCCTGGTCATCTACGCCGCCAAGCGTGCGCGCCAGATCAACGACTACTACAACCAGCTCGGCGACGGGATCCTGGAGTACGTCGGCCCGCTGGTCGAGCCGGGCCTGCAGGAGAAGCCGCTGTCGATCGCCATGCGCGAGATCCACGGCGACCTGCTCGAGCACGCCGAAGGCGAGTAGCGGGCACACCCCGATGGGCAAGCGGATCGTCGTCGGAGTCGCCGGTGGCATCGCGGCCTACAAGGCCTGCGCGCTGATCCGGGCCTTCACCGAGGCCGGTCATCAGGTCCGGGTGATCCCGACCGAATCGGCGCTGAACTTCGTCGGCGCCGCCACCTTCGAGGCGCTCAGCGGCCAACCCGTGCACACCGGGGTGTTCACCGAGATTCCCGAGGTCGCCCACGTGCGCCTCGGGCAGCAGGCCGACCTGGTCGTCGTCGCACCCGCCACCGCAGACCTGCTGTCGCGGGCGGCCGCCGGCCGGGCTGATGACCTGCTGACCGCCACCCTGCTGACCGCGCACTGCCCGGTGCTGTTCGCCCCGGCCATGCACACCGAGATGTGGCTGCACCCGGCCACCGTCGACAACGTCGCCACCCTGCGGCGCCACGGCGCCGTCGTGCTCGATCCCGCGGCGGGCCGGCTCACCGGCGTCGACAGGGGCCCGGGGCGCCTGCCCGAGCCCGACGAGATCGCCGCCCTGGCCGAGCTGCTGCTGGCCCGCGCCGACGCCCTGCCGCGCGATCTGGACGGCCGTCGGCTGCTGATCACCGCGGGCGGCACCCGCGAGCCGCTGGATCCGGTCCGGTTCATCGGCAACCGCAGCTCCGGCAAGCAGGGCTACGCCGTGGCCCGCGTCGCCGCCCAGCGCGGCGCCGAGGTCACCCTGATCGCCACCAACGCCACCGCCCTGCCCGACCCGGCCGGGGTTGCTATGGTGCGCGTCGGCTCGGCCGCCGAACTTGCCGACGCCGTCGCCAAGCTGGCCCCGGAATCCGACGCGCTGGTGATGGCCGCCGCCGTCGCCGACTTCCGGCCGGTGCACGTCGCCGACGCCAAGATGAAAAAGGGCGCAGACTCCGAACCCTCGGGGATCGAACTCGTCCGCAACCCCGACGTACTGGCCGGGGCGGTATCGGCGCGGGCCGACGGCCAGCTGCCGAAACTGTCGGTGATCGTCGGGTTCGCCGCCGAGACCGGCGACGAGAACGGCGACGTGCTGTTCCACGCCCGGGCCAAGCTCGCCCGCAAGGGCTGTGACGTGCTGGTGGTCAATGCCGTCGGGGACGGCAAGGCGTTCGAGATGGACCACAACGCGGGCTGGTTGCTGTTTGCCGACGGCACCGAATCGGTGCTGGAACACGGCTCGAAGACCGAGATGGCCAGTCGCATCGTCGATGCGGTCGCCGGATTGCTGCGCGGCTGACGCCCAGGCGGCCCGGGCGGGGCGACCTGCCGTCAGCCGGTGACGCTAGGCTTTGATAAACCAACTAACGGTTCGATGGACGTGTGGGAGGCCTCAACGTGGGCGAAAGTGGTCGGCTGTTCACCAGCGAGTCGGTGACCGAGGGACATCCGGACAAGATTTGCGACGCGATCAGTGACTCGATCCTGGATTCGCTGCTGACCGACGATCCCAAGTCCCGGGTGGCCGTCGAGACCGCGGTGACCACCGGCCAGGTCCACGTCATCGGCGAGGTGACCACCTCGGCGCGCGAGGCGTTCGCCAACATCAACGCCACCGTCCGCGAGCGGATCCGCGAAATCGGCTACGACTCCTCGGAGAAGGGCTTCGACTACGAGACCTGCGGCGTCAACATCGGCATCGGCGCGCAGTCCCCGGACATCGCCCAGGGCGTGGACACCGCCTATGAGACCCGCGTCGAGGGCGAAAGCGACCCGCTGGACCTGCAGGGCGCCGGCGACCAGGGCCTGATGTTCGGCTACGCCAACACCGACACCCCCGAGTACATGCCGCTGCCGATCGCGCTCGCGCACCGGCTGTCGCGGCGGCTGACCAAGGTCCGCAAGGACGGGGTGCTGGACTACCTGCGCCCGGACGGCAAGACCCAGGTCACCATCGCCTACGACGGCAACACCGCGCTGCGCCTGGACACCGTGGTGCTGTCCACCCAGCACGCCGACGGTGTGGACCTGGTCGGCGGGCTGACCCCGGCCATCCGGGAGACCGTGGTCGACGTGGTGCTGGCCGAGCTGGGCCACGAGACCCTGGACACCTCGGACTTCAAACTGCTGGTCAACCCGACCGGAAAGTTCGTCATCGGCGGACCGATGGGCGACGCGGGACTCACCGGCCGCAAGATCATCGTCGACACCTACGGCGGGTTCGCCCGCCACGGCGGCGGCGCCTTCTCCGGCAAGGACCCATCCAAGGTGGACCGCTCGGCCGCCTACGCCATGCGCTGGGTCGCCAAGAACGTGGTGGCCGCCGGCCTGGCCGAGCGGGCCGAGGTGCAGGTCGCCTACGCGATCGGCAAGGCTGCCCCGGTCGGGCTGTTCGTCGAGACCTTCGGCACCGAGAACTTCGACCCGGCGCGCATCCAGAAGGCCATCACCAGCGTCTTCGACCTGCGCCCCGGCGCGATCGTGCGCGACCTGGACCTGCTGCGCCCGATCTACGCGCAGACCGCCGCCTACGGCCACTTCGGCCGCGACGACCTGGATCTGCCGTGGGAGCGCCTCGACAAGGTCGATGACCTGAAGGCTTCTGTTTAACGACGAAGGTGGGGCCGTCTGACGACGAAGGCGGCGCGAGGTACGAGCGCCGTTGAGGAGTCGGACACTGCTGGTGGCACGAGCCCCGTTGAGGAGTTGAACAATCCGGCTCCGTTTAACGACGAAGGCGGGGCGAGGCACGAGCCCTGCTGAGGAATTGCTGTCTTGGAGCCCCTCCACGCGCCGGTAGATTCAGTCTTGTGACGCCTCCCGGAGACCCTGGCACGCTCGATGACGTCAGCGTGACGCGCCGAGCGTTGTATGCGCTGATCCAGCCGGGGTGGATGCACCTCGCAACGCTGTTTCCGGTGCTGGCGCTGGCCTGCGCCTGGCCGCTGATCCGGCTGCTGCACTTCTGGGGGATGCTGCTGATTCTGGCTGCGACGGCCACCTGGCTCACCTGGTTTCTGGTGAAGGCCAGGGGGGTGCGCGCACTGCCGGTCCGGCCCGTCCCGGTGCGGTTCTTCTCCCGGCGGGTGTTTCGCGGCGTGCTAGCGCTGATGGTGGCGGGTCTGGCGACCGTGCTGGCCTATTGGGCTGTGCTCGCGGTTGTCGTCGATCCGACGGTGGCGCTCGGCTGGACGGGTGCGGGCATGCTGTTTCTGATCCCGTTCATCCTGGCGGTGCCTGCGATCGGCTGGCGGCTGGACCCGACCGGCGTCGACAGCTCTGCGCTGCGTGACCTCCCGGATCAGCCGGCGACGCTGGATCCGCTGATCGCGTCCCGGGAGCCGCTAGCCGTTTGCGCGACGCTGGCCTACGTGGGTCAGCTCGGCGACGACCTGCTGGCCCGAACCCTGGGAATCAGTACCTACGACGTGAGCCGGGTGAGTGCGGAACTGGTTCGCGCGCAATACATCTACGTTCAGCCCGACGGGCCCGGGTGGTGGCTGGGGCTGACCCCGGCGGGCCGGGCCGCCTACCGTCGTCACCTGCGGGCGCTGGGCGCGTGAAATTGCCGCGCTGAAACCCCTCCGGCAGTCGGTAGCTTCAGATCCATGATCAGCACCGACCAAGCCGGAACCCTCGAAGACGTTGCGCGCGTACGGCGCGAGCTGTTTTCGGGCAAGCTGCCCGTACGGTTCACACTATGGCTCCTGGTGCCGTTTGGATTGTTCGCCGCAAGCCCCTGGCTCTCGGACCTGATGGGGTCATGGTTTTCTCTGCTGGCCCTGGTTGTCATGTTGGCATGGCTGAGCTCGATGAGACTGGTGAACCGCGAATCGCCCGACGCGGCAGTTCGCGCGCCGCGGTTGTTTTCACGGCGGCCGATGCGCTTCGGCCGGGGGGCTTATCTGGTTGGGTGGCTGGTGCTGTCGGCACCGGTGGTCGTCGTGGGTCCCGGCTCGAGTGTGCGGTACGTCGCCTATCCGCTGGCAGCCCTGCTGGGCGTGCTGTGGTTCCGGTACAGCGAATCGCTGGTCGGGCGCCTGGACCCCACCGGCGTCGACAGCCCGCCGTTGCTGGAGGCGCCCGACCAGCCGCCCTCACTGGACCCGCTGATCGCCCCGGCGCGGGAGTTGCGTGCATGCGCCGCGCTGGCGTATGCGCGTCAGGTTGACAGCGGCGTCGTGGCGCACCTGACCGGTGACGTCGACGTCCTTGCGTGCGTTCCTGACCTGGTCGCCGCGGATTACGCCGTCACACAAGATGACGGGGAGCAGACGTGGCTGTCGCTGACCCCGCAGGGCCGCGCCGCCTACCGTCGTCACCTGCGGGCGCTGTTGGAGGGCGGCGCCTGAATCCAGGCGCTGCCCTGTTCGCGGTCCAACGCGGTGACGGCCCGGTTGCGCAGCCCGAAGATGTAGACGCCCAGGCTCACCCCGATCACCGCGGTCACGTAGACGATGAACCAGCCCGGGTGGTGGCCGGACTTGGCGGCCTGGAACAGCATCGGCGCGGTCCCGCCGAACACCGAATTCGCCAGTGCGTAGCCCAGTCCCACGCCCAGTGCCCGGACCTCGGCCGGGAACAGCTCGGCCTTCACGATGGCGTTGATCGAGGTGTAGCCGGTCAGGATGACGTAGCCGAGGGCGGTCAGCGTGAACGCGGCGACCGCCGAGGTGGTCTGCGGCAGATAGGTGAGCAGCACCCAGGTGTAGGCGAGGCCGCCGATCCCGAAGAACACCAGCAGCGGCTTGCGGCCGATGCGGTCGCTGATCAGACCGCCGACCGGTTGCAGCGCCATCAGGAAGATCAGCCCCAGCAGGTTGATCCAGGTCGCGGTCATCGCCCGGTCGGATCCGAAGGCGGACTTGACGATTGCCGGTGCATTGACGCTGTAGGTGTAGAACGCGACCGTGCCGCCGGCGGTGATCAGGAAGACCAGCAGCAGCGGACGCCACTGCGTGGTGAACAGTGCCCGCAGTGAGCCGGCGCTCCGGTCGGAGCCCGAGCGGATCTGCTCCAGGTGCGCATCGCTGAGCGACTCGTCCATGCTGCGGCGGATCCACAGCACCACCAACGCCGCGACGCCGCCGAGGAAGAACCCGATGCGCCAGCCCCAGTCCTTGAGCGCATCGACGTCGAGTGCGCTCAGCGCGATCAGCAGGGTGAACTGTGCCAGCACATGGCCCCCGACCAAGGTCACGTACTGGAACGACGACAGGAAACCGCGCCGGTTCGCCGTCGCCGCCTCCGACATGTAGGTCGCCGATGTGCCGTATTCGCCGCCGGTGGCGAATCCCTGTATCAGCCGGGCGATCACCAGCAGCACCGCCGCCCAGTTGCCGATGGAATCCCGCGTCGGCATCACCGCCACCAGGAACGAGCAGGCCGACATGATGGTGACGCTGATCATCAACGCGTTCTTGCGCCCGCGGCGATCGGCGAACCGGCCGAAGAACCACGAGCCGACCGGGCGCATGACGAACGTGACCGCGAAGATCGCATAGATGTACACCGTCGAATTGGTGTCCGCCGCATCGAAAAACTTCGCCTCGAAATACGGCGCGAACACCGTGTAGACGTAGACGTCGTACCACTCGACGAGGTTGCCGGCCGAGCCCTTCACCGTGTTGAGCACCGCCCGTGGCGTGCTGGTCTGGGTGCGGGTGGGACTCGTCATGGTTGTCGCCTCGGAAGGTGTGTACGACTCAGTCGTGCAGCGCGGCCCGCAGTGCGGCCAGACCGCGCCCGGTCGCCGCGGTCGCGGCCGGCACCACACCCGAGTAGGCGATGTAGCCGTGCACCAGGCTGTCGGCCACGTCGACGGTGACCGGGACCCCGGCGGCGGCCAGCAGCTCGCCGTAGCGGATGCCGTCGTCACGCAGTGGGTCGTGCCCGGCCACCGCGATGTACGCCGGAGCCGCCTCGAACAGGTCTCCGCGCGCCGGGATCAACGTCGCCGGCGCCTCGGCGAGGTTGACGTGCCGGGCGTAGGCGGCGGAGAACGCCGCGACCGTCGCGGTGTCGAGGATCGGTGCGTCGGCGTTCTCGGTGAACGACGGCAAGCTGGTGTCCCACACCACCGACGGGTACCAGAGCAGCTGGAAGGCCAACCCCAACCCGGCATCGCGGGCCCGCAGCGCAGCCCCGGCGGCCAGGTTGGCTCCGGCCGAATCCCCGGCCACTGCAATCAGCTTCGCGTCCCCGCCCAACGACGGGGCGTTCAGGGCCGTCCACTCGAGTGCCGCCCACACGTCGTCGGGTGCGGCGGGGAACGGGTGTTCGGGGGCGAGCCGGTAGTCCACGGAGACCACGATGGCGTCGGCGCCGACGGCGTGCTCGCGGGCGGCGGCGTCGTAGCTGTCCAGATCACCCAGGACGAAGCCGCCGCCGTGCAGGAACACCACCACCGGATGGCCGGGCGCGGCGTTCGGCGGGGTGTAGATCCGCAGGCCCACCGGCCCGCCCGGACCGTCGATGCTGTAGTCCTGCGCATCGACCTCGGGGTGCAGCGGACGGCGCGGCAGCTCCCGGAAGCGCTTCCGGGCGGCCTCGATCCCGTCGTCCAGACTCAGTTGGAACGGAACCGCGTCGAGTACCTTCTGCATGATGTCGTCGATGGCTGCCATGGGATCAAACTACGCACCGCGGGTGCGCCGGTGGTGGGTGGCCGCCGCGGTCGCGGGGGCGGCCTACGGGGTGTTCCTCATCGTCGCCGCGGCCGGTCTGCCCGCCGGATCCGACCTGGCCGGCCGATTCCCCGGCCAGCCGGTGGCCAAATCACTGATGGCGCTGCTGCTGGCCGCCGCCGCGCTCTGGCATCCGATCCGCCGGGAACGGATCGGGCTGATCGCCGCGCTGGGATTCTCCGCCTCCGGGGACTTCCTGCTGGCCATCAGCTGGTGGAAGCCGTCGTTCATCGGCGGGTTGGGATCGTTTCTGCTCGCGCACCTGTGCTACCTGCTGGTGCTGGCCCCTTTGATTCGGCGCAGGCAACTGCCTGCCGCCCGGTTGGTGGCCGCGGTGGTGGTGACCGTGGCCTGCCTCGGGCTGCTCGCCTGGTTCTGGCCGCATCTGAAAGAGATGACCGTCCCGGTCACCATCTACATGCTGGTGATCGCCGCCATGGTCTGCGCGGCCTTGCTGGCCGCGCTGCCGACGGCCTGGACCGCCGTCGGCGCGGTGTGCTTCGCGTCCTCCGACGCCATGATCGGCACCAGCGTGTTCATCCGCGGCGACGAACTCCTGGCGGTGCCGATCTGGTGGGCGTATGCCGTCGCGCAACTGCTGATCACCGCCGGGTTCTTCTTCGCGCGCAGCGCCGCCGGAATGTCGGACGCGCCTGCTAAACCGGCACCATGACCGTCATCCGGCAGGCCGCCGAACACGAGCCGATCGCTCGGGTGCTGCCGATGCTCACCGTCCCGCACCTCGACCGCGACTTCGACTACCTGGTGTCGGCCGAGCAGTCCGACGACGCCCAGCCCGGCGTGCGGGTGCGCATCCGCTTCCACGGCCGCCTGGTCGACGCGTTCGTGCTGGAACGCCGCTCCGACAGCGACCACGACGGCCAACTCGGCTGGCTGGACCGGGTCATCTCACCCGAGCAGGTGTTGACGCCCGACATCAGGCGGCTGGCCGACGCGGTGGCCGCCCGCTACGCCGGCACCCGCGCCGACGTCCTGCGGCTGGCCATCCCGCCCCGGCACGCTGCGACGGAGAAGAAACCCAGTCTCGCGCCGGCCGAGTTGTTCACTCCCGCACCGGATCCGGTGTACTGGTCGGCGTATGCCGGTGGTGAGAAGTTCCTCGCCGCGCTCGGTGACGGCCGCGCGGTGCGGGCGGCGTGGCAGGCGCTACCGGGGGAGGATTGGACCGCCCGGTTCGCCGAGGCCGCCGCGGCGGCGCTTTCCGGTGGCCGGTCGGTGCTCGCCGTCGTCCCCGACCAGCGCGACGTCGACGCCCTGGCCGCCGCCGCGGCGCTCACCTGCGACGAGGACAACGTCGTGACGTTGAGCGCCGGACTGGGCCCGTCGGCGCGCTACCGGCGCTGGCTGTCGGTGCTGCGCGGCTGCTCCCGGGTGGTGATCGGCACCCGCAGCGCGGTGTTCGCACCGGTGGTCAACCTCGGTCTGCTGATGATCTGGGACGACGGCGAGGACACCCTCGCCGAACCCCGCGCCCCCTACCCGCACGCCCGCGACGTCGCCATGCTGCGCGCCCACCAGCTGCGCTGCGCGGCCGTCATCGGCGGCTATGCCCGCACCGCCGAGGCCCAAGCACTGGTCGACAGTGGCTGGGCCCACGACCTGGTCGCCCCCCGCGCCACGGTCCGTGCCCGCGCGCCCCGGATCGTCGCCCTCGACGACGACGGCTACCTGCAGGAACGCGACCCGGCGGCCCGCACCGCCCGGCTGCCGTCGGTGGCGCTGCGCACCGCCCGCACCGCACTGGACGCCGGGCACCCGGTGCTGGTCCAGGTGCCGCGGCGCGGTTACGTCCCCGCGCTGGCCTGCGCGGAATGCCGCACGGTGGCCCGCTGCCGGCACTGCACCGGGCCGCTGGCACTGACCTCGGGCAGCTCCGGGGCCACCTGCCGCTGGTGCGGCCGCGCCGACCCGGTGCCCCGCTGCAACGCCTGCGGCGCCACCCGGGTGCGCGCCGTCGTCGTCGGCGCCCGGCGCACCGCCGAGGAACTCGGCCGCGCCTTCCACGGCGCAACCGTCATCACCTCGTCGGCGGAAACCGGGGTGGCGACCCTCGGCCCTGGCCCCGCTTTGGTGATCGCCACCCCCGGCGCCGAACCCCGGGCTCCCGACGGCTACGGCGCGGCTCTGCTGCTCGACGGCTGGGCCCTGCTGGGCCGGGCGGACCTGCGCGCCGCCGAGGACGCGCTGCGCCGCTGGCTGGCCGCCGCCGCGCTGGTACGGCCCGGGACCGACGGCGGGACGGTCACCGTCGTCGCCGAGGCCGCCATCCCCACCGTGCAGTCGCTGATCCGGTGGGATCCCGTCGGGCACGCCCGCGCCGAACTGGCGGCCCGCACCGAGGTCGGGTTGCCGCCCGCGGTGCACCTGGCCGCCCTCGACGGCCCCGCGCCCGCGGTCACCGCCCTGCTGGCCGACGCCGGGCTGCTGAGCGCGGACCCCGGGTATCCCGCCGAAGTGCTCGGACCGGTGCCGCTGCCGGCCGGCGCCCGGCGTCCCGCCGGCATCGACGGCGACGCCGAGATCATCCGGATGCTGGTCCGCGTGCCCCGCGATTTCGGCCTCGCGCTGGCCACCGCGCTGCGCCGGGCCACCGGGGTGGCCTCGGCGCGCCGCGTTCATCAGCCGGTCCGGGTACAGATCGACCCGCTGCGCATAGGCTGACCCAGTGCTGCGCATCCTGGCCCGGGTATTGCGCTGGGCGCTGGCCCTCGGTCTGCTGGCCATCGCCGTGCTATGGCCCCTGCTGGCCGGTGGCACCGACTCCGCCGGCGCCGTCGCCGAAGACGACCCGGTGGTCATCACCGAACTGCAGGCCGACTTCCAGGTGGGCGCCGACGGCACCATGGCCGCCACCGAAACCGTCACCGGGTACTTCCCGCCCGGCCGTCACGGCCTGTTCCGTTTCTGGGACACCACCAATCCCAACGAACCCGGCGTGCGGCAGCGACCCATCCTGGACTCCGTCACCGTCGACGGAGATCCCGCCCGCACCGAGCTGAGCACCCGCACCGGCGAGCGTCTGCTGGTCGCCAAGATCGGCGACCCGGACATCGTGCTGACCCCCGGCCTGCACGTCTACCAGCTGCGCTATCGCATCCCGGGTGTACTCGACCCGGGCGACACCGGCGCGGACCGGCGGTTCGCCTCCGGGACCGGCGACACCGCGCCCACGGCCACCGCGTTCTACTGGAACGTCGTCGCGCCCGCCTGGAACAACCGCATCGACCACGCGAGCATCACCGTCACCCTGCCCGGCGAGATCACCGGCGCGCAATGCTCGGTGGGGCTCGGCCTCGGCCGCGCCTGCGACGACCTGAGCATCACCGGCCACACCCTGACCGTCGAGGCGACCGCCCTGCGCCCGCACACCCCGGTGACCGTCCGCGCCGGCGTCGACGTGCCGACACCTGAGCGGCTGGTCCTGCCCTGGGGCCAGCGCTGGGACGCGATCCTGGGCACCTCGGTCGCCGGGGTGCAGGTGGTGCTCGGATTGACCCTGGCCGCCGCGGTGATCGGGGTGGCAGCCGTTCGGGCCACCCGGGAACCCGCCCCTGGTTTCCCGCTGCAGTACGCCCCGCCGCCCGGGTTGGGCCCGGTGCAGTGCGAATACCTGCGCACCGAATCGGTTCCTCCCGGTGCGTTGGCCGCGACGCTGCTGCACCTGGCCGAACGCGGCGTGGTGTCCCTGACCCGTCGTTCCGCCGACGACTGGAAGGTCACGACGGTCCCCGGCGCACCCTTCGCGAGCATCGATCCGGTCGGCCGCGCGGTAGCCGGCGCGCTCAACCTCGACCAGCCTGGCGGAAAGTTCAGCGCCAACGGCACCGCGAAGGCCGGCGAGAAACTCCGCGCCGCCGGCAACACACTGGACTCGGCGGTGCGCAAATGGGCGCGGGACGCCGGCTTGCTGGTTCCGCGGCGATCCGAGTGGCTGGTGCGGGTGGCCAACGTCGTGGCGCTGATTCTGCTGGTGCTGGCCTCGATTCGGTGGTTGGGCGCGCCCACCATGTGGGTGCTGCCGTTCGGGGCGTTCTTCTACGCCTCGGCGCCGGGATGGCTGCCGGGCGTGGGCACCCGGCGCACCGCCGAGGGACGGCGCGTGTGGTCGACGGCCGAGGGGTTCCACCGGATGCTGGCCACCGACTCGGCGCCGGCCCGCTTCGATTTCAGCGCCCGCAACGACCTCTACACCGCCTACCTGCCGTTCGCCGTGGCCGGGGGAGTCGCGGCGGCCTGGGCCGCCAAGTACCGGCAGGAGACCGGCGAAACGCCTCCCACCCCGAGCTGGGTGCACGGCAGCGGCGGGAATGCCGCAGCGTTTGCCTCCGGGTTCACCGACAGCTTCTCCTCGGCCCTGTCGTCGTCGATCAGCGCCTACACCGCCTCCCAGACGTCGTCGTCGAGCAGCGGGGGCTCTTCCGACGGAGGCGGAGGTGGTGGAGGCGGCGGTGGTGGTGGCGGCGGAGGCTCCTGGTGATGAGCTGCCGAGCGCGGCCCATAAACTGATCGGCGTGCGTCTTGTATTCGCCGGCACCCCCGCGCCCGCCCTGCCGGCGTTGCGCCGCCTCATCGCCTCGCCTCGCCACGAGGTGATCGCCGTGCTCACCCGCCCGGATGCCGCCGCGGGCCGCCGCGGCAAACCCGCCCCGTCACCGGTGGCGAACCTGGCCGAGGAGGCCGGTATCCCGGTCCTCAAACCGGCCCGCCCCAACGCGGGCGAGTTCGTTGCCGAACTCGCCGCGCTGGCCCCGGACTGCTGCCCGGTCGTCGCCTACGGTGCGCTGCTGGGATCCGAACTGCTGGCCGTACCCGGCCATGGCTGGGTGAACCTGCATTTCTCGCTGCTGCCAGCCTGGCGTGGCGCCGCCCCCGTGCAGGCGGCCATCGCCGCGGGTGACACCGTCACCGGCGCAACGACATTCGCCATCGAACCGGCCCTGGACTCCGGCCCGGTCTACGGCGTGGTCACCGAAACCATCCGGGACACCGACACCGCCGGGGGCCTGCTGGACCGGCTCGCCGAATCCGGCGCCGGCCTGCTGGAGGCCACCCTGGACGGCATCGCCGATGGCGCCCTGACCGCCGTGCCGCAACCCACCGACGGGATCAGCCTGGCCCCGAAGATCACCGTCGAGGCCGCCCGGGTGCGCTGGACCGAGCCCGCCCAGGCCGTCAACCGGAACATCCGCGCCGTCACGCCCAGCCCGGGAGCCTGGACCATGATCGGCGACCTGCGGATCAAGGTGGGCCCGGTGTCCCCGGTCGATGCGGAGTCGTTGCCGCCCGGTGTCATTCGCGTCGAACGCAACCGGGTACTGGTTGGAACCGGTTCGGCGCCCGTGCAATTGGGTGTGGTGCAGCCACCGGGTAAGAAGCCGATGGCCGCGGCCGACTGGGCCCGCGGCGCCCGCCTCGACGAAGCGGTGGCCCGATGAACCAGCGGGACAACATGAACCAGCGAGGCAACGGCCCCCGCCGGCCACGCACCGACCGGTCCCACAATGACCGGCAGCGAGGTGACCGGCAGCGTGGCGATCGGCCGCGAAACGACCGGCCGCGGACGGATCCCCGGCGTCAGCCGCTCGACCCGGCCGATGCCGATGCGCGCCGGGCTCTTCACGGCGACTCGCCGCGCGAGGGGAAGCCAGACGCCCGAGGCGAACGGCGGCGCGGCAACTCGCCGCTCGACCCGGCGCGACGGGCCGCGTTCGACACGCTGCGGGCGGTCACCGAGCGCGACGCCTACGCCAACCTGGCCCTGCCGGCGCTGCTGGCCGAACGCGGAATCACCGGCCGCGACGCCGCATTCGCCACCGAACTGACCTACGGCACCTGCCGCACCCGCGGTCAGCTCGACGACATCATCGCCGCCACCGCCAACCGCCCGGTCGCCGATATCGACCCGATCCTGCTGGACCTGCTGCGCCTCGGCGCCTACCAGCTGCTGCGGACCCGGGTCGAGCCGCACGCCGCGCTGGACACCACCGTCAGCGCCGCCAAGAACGAATTCGATTCCGTCCGGGGCGGTTTCGTCAACGCGGTGCTGCGCAAGATCTCCACGCGGGACCTTGACGGCTGGGTCGCCGAGCTGGCCCCGGACCGGGCCACCGACCCGATCGGCAACCTCGCCTTCGCCCACGCCCACCCCCGCTGGATCGCCCAGTCCTTCGCCGACGCCCTCGGTGCCGACGCGGCCGAGCTGCCCGCGGTGCTGGCGGCCGACGACGCCCGCCCCCAGGTGCATCTGGCCGCCCGGCCCGGCGTACTGACCGCCGCCGAACTGGCCGAACAGACCGGCGGCACCGTCGGCCGCTACTCGCCGTACGCGGTGTACCTGCCCGGCGGTGATCCCGGCCAGATCGCCGCGGTCCGCGAGGGTGCGGCGCTGGTGCAGGACGAGGGCAGCCAACTGGTGGCCCAGGCGCTGACCCGGGCCCCGCTGGAGGGGCCCGACGGTGGCCGCTGGCTGGACCTGTGCGCCGGGCCCGGCGGCAAGACCGCACTGCTCGCCGCGATCGGCAAGGGCGTGGGCGCGACCGTGACGGCCGTCGAGCCGGCGCAGCGTCGCGCCGAGCTGGTCGAGCAGAACACCGCCGGCCTCGACGTCACCGTGCTGTGCGTCGACGGCCGCGATGTCGAGGAGATCCTTGGCGCCACCGGGCTCGGCGAGGGTGCACCGGGTTTCGACCGGGTGCTGGTCGACGCCCCGTGTACCGGTCTGGGCGCGCTGCGCCGCCGCCCCGAGGCCCGCTGGCGACGTCAGCCCGCGGATGTCCCGGTACTGACCAAGCTGCAGCGCGAACTGCTGGCCGCGGCGATCGCCCTGGTGCGCCCCGGCGGGGTGGTGCTGTACTCCACCTGCTCACCGCACCTGGCCGAAACCGCCGGAGTCATCGCCGACGCCGTCCGGCGCCACCCGGTGGAGTTGCTCGACGCCCGGGAGCTGTTCGAGCCAGTGGAAGACCTCGGCGCCGGTCCAGCCGTGCAACTGTGGCCGCACCACCACGGCACCGACGCCATGTTCGCCGCCGCGCTGCGCAAGAAGTAGCCGCGGGCTACCCGAGTTCGATCACGCGCGGCCCGCCGCCGCACTGCGGAAGCTCCCCGCCGCTGCCGTCGGAGTTGAAGGGGCGCCTGGCCTGGGTCAGGCCCTCGTTGAGGAAGTAGCAGGTGGCGCTCGGCGCCCACCGGTAGGAGAACGGGTTCTTTGGCTGGGCGCGCGCCCACTGCTGCCCGTAGTGCGATCCGTCGGGGTATGCCTCGCCCATGCAATAGCGGCTTCCGCCGCCGATCTGTTCGTGAAAGTTGCCACCGGGGCACCAGCCCGCGTCGCCGTTGGGGATGAACGGGTCGGGATCCGCCGCCGCGGTCGGGGCCAGGCTCAGCGTGGTCGCTGCGGTGAGCGCGGTGGCTCCGGCGAGCAAAGCCCTCTTGATCATGTAAACGCTCCTTCGTTGCAGGCAGTTTCGTTCGGGCGGCATGGTGGTTCGATTGCCGCCGCCCGTGCGCCTTGGTCCGTAGATCGCAAATCCTTGGCAGAACGTTAACGCGGACAGGTGTCTCCGCTGACCGTCGTTGCGGGGAGCCCAAGTACCCTGTTCAGGGTGTCACGCACTCCCGCCCAGCCCATGATCGCGCCGTCGATTCTGACCGCCGACTTCGCCCACCTGGCCGACGAGGTCGCCGCCGTCGACAACGCCGACTGGCTGCACGTCGACGTGATGGACAACCACTTCGTGCCCAACCTCACCATGGGCCCGGTGGTGGTGGAGAGCCTGCTCAAGGTGGCAAAAGTCCCGATGGACTGCCACCTGATGATCACCGACCCCGGCCGCTGGGCCCCGGGCTACGCCGAGGCCGGCGCGCACAACGTCACCTTCCACGTCGAGGCGGCCGAGGACCCGGCGGCCGTGGCCCGCGACATCCGCGCCGCCGGCGGCAAGGCCGGACTGGCGATCAAGCCCGGCACCCCGCTGGATCCCTACCTGGAACTGCTGCGCGACTTCGACACCCTGCTGGTGATGTCGGTCGAACCCGGATTCGGCGGCCAGAAATTCATCCCCGAGGTGCTCTCCAAGGTCGCCACCATCCGCAAACTGGTCGACTCCGGTGAGCTGTCGATCCTGGTGGAGATCGACGGCGGCATCAACGCCGACACCATCGAAGCCGCCGCCGAGGCCGGGGTCGACTGCTTCGTCGCCGGCTCGGCCGTCTACAGCGCCGCCGACCCTGCCGCGGCGATCGTCAAACTCCGGGAACAGGCCGCCGCCGCCTCTCCACATTTGAGTCTGTGAGTCCAGCGCGATGCCGATGACCGGACTGCAGGAGGCCATGCGGGCGGCGATCGCGCAGTCCGAGAAGGTCAAGGGCAGCACCTACCCGAACCCGCCGGTCGGCGCGGTCATCCTCGATGCCGACGGGCAGATCGCCGGGGTCGGCGCCACCCAGCCCGTCGGCGGCGCGCACGCCGAGATCGTCGCGCTGCGCCGAGCCGGCGGCCGGGCCACGGGCGGAACCGCCGTCGTCACCCTCGAACCGTGCAACCACCACGGCCGCACGCCGCCGTGCGTCGACGCACTGCTGGCCGCCGGGATCACCAATGTGGCCTACGCCGTCGCCGACCCCAACCCGGAAGCCGCCGGGGGAGCCGAGGCACTGGCCGCGGCCGGGCTCACCGTCACCGGCGGCCTGCTCGCCGACGAGGCCGCCGGCGGTCCGCTGCGGGAATGGCTGCACCGCCAGCACACCGGCCGGCCGCACCTGACCTGGAAGTTCGCCGCCAGTATCGACGGGCGCAGCGCGGCCGCCGACGGCACCAGCCAGTGGATCACCAGTCCCGCCGCCCGCGCCGACGTGCACCGCCGTCGCGCTGCCGCCGAGGCCATCATCGTCGGCACCGGCACTGTCTTCTCCGACGATCCGACGTTGACCGCCCGCCCCGCCGACGGCACCGAGGTGACTCGCCAGCCGCTGCGCGTCGTCGTCGGGCATCGCGAAATTCCCGGCGACGCAAGGGTACTCAACGACGATGCGTCCACCATGGTGATCCGCACTCACGACCCCGAGGAGGTGCTGCGGGCCCTGGGCGACCGTACCGACGTCATCCTCGAAGGCGGCCCCACCCTGGCCGGGGCGTTCCTGCGCGCGGGGCTGGTCGACCGGATCCTCGGCTACCTGGCGCCCATGCTGCTCGGCGGCCCGGTGACCGTGCTCGACTCGGTCGGCGTCGCCACCATCGGCGACGCCAGCCGCTGGCGCTACGACCAGGTCGAGCGCGTCGGCCCGGACCTGCTGGTCAGTTTGATTCCGGAGTAGCGGATACCTCGACTGCGGCGTCGCCGTTCTCCGGGGCGTCGTCGTCCTCGTCCCCGTCGACATTGACGTTGCGGCCCGCGATCAGCGCACCCAACGCCGCGCCCATCAGACAGATGACCGCGGTGGCCCCGAAGATCTCGCCGTACTGCTGGGCGAAGGCACGCCGGGACACCGCACCGATCTCGGCCAGCGAGGGGTTGGCGGCCGACATGATCTGGTGGAACCGGTACAGGCCCCAGGCGGACAGGGCGGCGACGCCGACCAGCATGCCGACCATCCGGGCCACCACCACCAGCGACGAGGCGATCCCGTGCTGGGCCTTGGGCACCACCCGCAGTGCGGCAGACGTCAGTGGCGCGATGACCAGGCCCAGGCCGACCCCGGCGATGATCAGGTCGGTATCGAACTTCGGCAGCGCGATCGGCCCGAGCTGGTGGTGCTCGGTCATCACGTCGACGTCCCAGTGGGAGATCAACAGGTAGCCGAACGACGCGATCAGCATCCCGGGGATGACCACCATCCGGTCGCCGAACCGCTCGGCGAGGAAGCCGCCGACGACGGCGCCGATCGGCAGGGCGACCAGGAACCACATCAGCGCGAGGGCGGCGTCGCTCTGGCTGAGCCCGGCCACGCCGCGGCCGAACAGTTCGACATTGACCAGGGTGACCATCAGCGCCGCACCGGTACAGGCCGAGGCCGCCATCGCCGCCAGGAACGGCAGGACCCGCATATTGCGCGGGTCGATCAACCGGGTCTTTGCCTGCCATTCCCACAGCAGGAACAACACCGCGGCGACGGCCGCGCCGATCACCATCGGCACACCCCAGTCGGGCAGGATCTGCTTGCCGTCCGGGTTGGGGTTGTACAGGCCGAGCACCGCCAGGCCGAGCGCGACGGCCAGCAGCAGACCGCCGACCACGTCGACCTTCTCGGTCTTGGTGGTGGCCCGGTCATGGCCGGGCAGGCTGATGTGGATCAGCGCCATCGCCAGCAGGGTGAGCGGCACGTTGATCCAGAAGACGTCTTTCCAGGTGTGCAGCATGGCGACCACCGCGATGCCCCACAGCGGACCGAGCACGCTGCCCAGCTCCTGGGCGGCGCCGATCCCGCCGAGGATCTTGGTGCGATCCCGCGCCGGCCACAGGTCCGCCGCCAGCGCCAGGGTCACCGGCAGCAGCGCGCCGGACGCCGCACCCTGCACCACGCGGCCGAAGATCAGGATGTTCAGCGGGGTCAGAATCCCGGACATGTCGCTCAAGGTGGTGCCGATCGGCAGCACCCGGCCGAACATCTCCAGATCCAGATAGTCCAGGTCACCGGCCAGCGCCTTGCCCAGGCTGGCCGACGCCGCGGTGATCACCGAGCCGATGGCGAAGAACACCAGGCCCAGCTGCAGCACCGTCTTGCGGCCGAACCGGTCGGAGGTGCGGCCCAGCAGCGGCATCGCGGCGACGTAGAACAGCAGATAGCCGGTGATGATTGGGGTGACCCGCTGGATCTGATTCACGCCGATGCCGACATCGCGCATGATGTCTTCCATGATCGTGACCACGACGTAGGTGTCGATGGCCCCGAGCAGGACGGCCAGGCCGCCGGCGCCGATGGCGACGTAGCGGCTGGAACCGGAGCGCATCGGTTACTGCGCCGGTTTGGTGACGGTCACCGGCTTGTTCCAGTTCGACAGGGTCACCTGCACCGACGTGTTGGCGTTCGGGGAGATCTTGGCCCGGACCAGGTTGTGGTCGCCGTCGGGAGAGATCCACACGGTGCTGTCGATCGGCGCGGTGGCGTTGAGCTGCGGCAGCAGCTTGTTCGCCGCGTCGGCGCTGACCTTGCCGCTGACCTTGACGGTGTCGACGGTGCCGTTGAGCTTCTCGGTCTTCTCCGACTTCGCGTCGGAGAAGTTGGTCAGCAGGTTGGCCAGACCCTCGTTCGGATCGAGGATGACCGACGGGTCGTAGTACTTCTTGGCCTCGCCGACTTCGGAGTACTTGTCGCCGGTGATCTTGGCGTAGAGCAATCCGTCGGCGACGACGAACGGCACGTCCTTGGCCGTCTGGCCGAACATCGACACGTCAACCGTGCCCTGCGCGGCGGTGGCCGGCACGGTGGTCAGGTCACCCGAGAGCTTCTGCACCGGCATTTCCTCGATGGTGCCGGTGATCTCGATCTCGATATGCGCACTGGTCACGTTCTTGGTGGTCGCGGCCGATGAGCTCACCAGCGCGGCGCCGTCGGGCAGCGAGTCCTTCTTGCTCGGTGCGCAGCCGGCCATCAGGGCTACTACGGTGCCGGCGGCAACCAGCGAGGACATCAGGGCGGTCGTACGGCGTCGCGTCTGCATGCCCTGCATGGTAGTGGCTTGCGCGGAATTGCCGGGGCGCCGTTTACCCTGTGGGCGTGTTCACCGGAATAGTCGAGGAGCTCGGCGAGGTCGTCGAGGTGCAGGAATTCGCCGATGCGGCCCGATTCGTCATCCGCGGTCCGCTGGTGACCGCCGACGCCGGCCACGGCGATTCGATCGCCGTCAACGGCGTGTGCCTGACGGTCGTGGACGTCGCCGACGGGACGTTCTCCGCCGACGTGATGGCCGAGACGCTGGCCCGGTCCAGTCTGGGCGGACTGGGTCTCGGGTCGCCGGTCAACCTGGAACGCGCGGCCGCCGTCAACAGCCGCCTCGGCGGGCACATCGTGCAGGGGCACGTCGACGGCACCGGCACGGTGATCGCCCGGACCCCGTCGCAGCACTGGGAGGTGGTGCGTTTCGCGCTGCCGGCCGAACTGGCGAAATACCTGGTGGAGAAGGGTTCCATCACGGTCGACGGGACCTCGCTGACGGTGTCGGGCCTGGGCCGCGACGCCGACGGCGACTGGTTCGAGGTGTCGCTGATCCCGACCACGCTGGCGGCGACGACCCTCGGTGCGGCCGTTGTCGGAACCCGGGTCAACCTGGAGGTCGACGTGCTCGCCAAATACGTCGAGCGGTTGCTGGCCGCCCGGGAGCAGCCGGGGGAGTAACCCCCTGGTCTCGGTGGTTCATACTTGGTGAGCGTTTCGCGCGGTGATGCCGCACGCAGCGCGCCAGAGCGTCGAGGGTTCCAGCGTAGGAACCGGCAAGGTGGCAGGAAAGATGACCAGGCTGGACACCGTTGAACGGGCTGTCGCCGACATCGCGGCCGGCAAGGCCGTCGTCGTCATCGACGACGAGGACCGGGAGAACGAGGGTGACCTGATCTTCGCGGCCGAGAAGGCCACCCCGGAACTGGTGGCGTTCATGGTCCGCTACACCTCGGGCTACCTGTGCGTGCCGCTGGACGGCGACATCTGCGACCGGCTCGGCCTGCTGCCCATGTACGCGGTCAACCAGGACAAGCACGGCACCGCCTACACCGTCACCGTCGACGCGAGAAAAGGTGTGGGGACCGGGATTTCGGCGGCCGATCGGGCCACCACCATGAGGCTGCTGGCCGACCCTCAGGCCGAGGCCGGCGACTTCAGCAAGCCCGGCCACGTGGTGCCGCTGCGTGCCAAGGACGGCGGCGTGCTGCGCCGGCCCGGGCACACCGAGGCCGCCGTCGACCTGGCCCGGCTGGCCGGGCTGCAGCCCGCGGGCGCGATCTGCGAGATCGTCAGCCAGAAGGACGAGGGCTCGATGGCCCTGACCGACGAGCTGCGGGTGTTCGCCGACGACCACGACCTGGCGCTGATCTCCATCGCCGACTTGATCCAGTGGCGGCGCAAGCACGAACGCCACATCGAGCGCATCGCCGAGGCCCGCATCCCCACCCGGCACGGTGACTTCCGCGCCGTCGGCTACTCCAGCATGTACGAGGACGTCGAGCACGTCGCCCTGGTCCGCGGCGACGTGTCCGCCGACAACGGGGAGGACGTGCTGGTCCGGGTGCACTCGGAGTGCCTGACCGGCGACGTGTTCGGCTCGCGGCGCTGCGACTGCGGCCCGCAGTTGGACGCGGCGATGGCGATGGTGGCCAAGGAGGGCCGCGGCGTGGTGCTCTACATGCGCGGGCACGAGGGCCGTGGCATCGGCCTGATGCACAAGCTGCAGGCCTATCAGCTGCAGGACGCCGGCGCCGATACCGTCGACGCCAACCTGGAGCTCGGCCTGCCCGCCGATGCCCGCGACTACGGCATCGGCGCGCAGATCCTCGTCGACCTCGGTATCAAGTCGATGCGGTTGCTGACCAACAATCCGGCCAAGCGGGTTGGCCTGGACGGCTACGGCCTGCACATCACCGAGCGGGTGCCGCTGCCGGTGCGGGCCAACGCCGAGAACATCCGCTACCTGATGACCAAGCGTGACCGGATGGGCCACGACCTCAGCGGCCTGGACGACTTCCACGAATCCACCACGATGGACGGCTACGACGAGGCGGTGTACCTGCTCGGCGAGCGGCACAACCCGGGCGCGCAGCCGGAGACCGGTAACTCGTGAGCGGGTACGGGATTCCGGACCTGCCCGACATCGACGCATCGGGACTGACGCTGGCTCTGGTCGCCAGCACCTGGCACGACGAGATCTGCACCGCCCTGCTCGACGGCGCCCGGCGCACCGCCGCGGTGCTCGGCGTTGAGGAGCCTACGGTGGTGCGGGTGATGGGCGCCATCGAACTGCCGGTGGTGGCACAGGAACTGGCCCGCAGCCATGACGCCGTCGTCGCGCTCGGCGTGGTGATCCGCGGTGGCACACCGCATTTCGAGTACGTGTGCGATGCCGTCACCGCCGGGCTGACTCGGGTGTCGCTGGACGAAGCCACCCCGGTCGCCAACGGTGTGCTGACCTGCAACACCGAAGAACAGGCGCTGGATCGTGCCGGCCTGCCGGATTCCGCCGAGGACAAGGGCGGCCAGGCCGCCGCGGCGGCGCTGAGCACCGCGGCCACCCTGCGAGAACTGCGTGCCCTACGGTGAGCGCCACCGACACCTCCTCCTGGGACGCTACCTTCCGGGCTCGCGTCACCCCGATCGTCGCCGTCATCGTCGCGGTGCTGCTGCTTGCCGTGCACGTGGGGATCGCGGCACTGCTGACCATCAAGAACACCGGGGTGTACTTCCGGTTCTCCGACCAGGTGTCCTTCGTCGTGCTGGGTATGGTGTTCGCCGGTTTGGCGCTGCTTTTGACCCGGCCCCGGTTGCGCATCGGCCCGGCCGGGGTGGCGGTGCGAAACACCCTGGGCGAGAAGGTCATCCCGTGGTCGCAGGTGCGCGGCATCAGCTTCCCGGTCGGTGCCCGCTGGGCCCGGGTCGACCTCGACGACGACGAGTACGTCCCGGTGCTGGCCATCCAGACCCACGACAAGGAACGCGCCGTCGCCGCCATGGACGAAGTCCGCCGGCTGGTCGCCAAGTACCAGGGCTGACCGTCGGGAGTGCACTGAGCGTGGCGTTTTCGCCCGAATCGGGGCTTTCGGGCGAGCTCACTGCACTGCCGATCCGCAAACCACGGCCCAGCGCACCGTCGACGCCCTAAACCACGCTCACCGCACTCCCGAACGCGCTTAGCGCACTGTCGACGCTCAACAATCGGCCCGACGCGCTCCCGGCCACACACCGATACCCCCACAAACAACACCAGCTACTTTCGTAACAGGACCCAGTCGCGATCTGCGGCGTTTGGTGTGCGCAACTGGTCTTTCGACACCGCGACGACGGTCGACGGACCACTTGCGTACCGCTCGTGTATTTCCGACCTGGGCTTTTGCCGGGCCGGCGGTACCTAACTGGTCGGTGGGCACCAACACCCCCGTTGAATGACCAGTTAGCTACCCGCAAGCGGCAGCGGCGCGCCAAATCCTGGTCTCCGGGCGTCGGTTCACCCGCACTCGCCGCTCCCGACCGCCGATGTCTGCCGCGCGGGCACTTCGTTTCTATCGCTCCCGGGCCTCTTCCTCGCTCGTCGAACCCGTCGGGGCGGATCAGTAAGGTTGAACCCGTGCCCGATCCCGCCAGTTACCGTCCGGCACCGGGCAGCATTCCCACCGAGCCCGGTGTGTACCGGTTCTCCGATGTCCACGGCCGGGTCATCTACGTCGGCAAGGCCAAGAACCTGCGCAGCCGGCTGACGTCGTACTTCGCCGACCTGTCCGGCCTGCACCCGCGCACCCGCCAGATGGTGACCACCGCCGCCAAGGTCGAGTGGACGGTGGTGGGCACCGAGGTCGAGGCCCTGCAGCTGGAATACAACTGGATCAAGGAGTTCGACCCGCGGTTCAACGTCCGCTACCGCGACGACAAGTCCTATCCGGTGCTGGCGGTCACCGTCGGCGAGGAATACCCCCGGCTGTTCGTCTACCGCGGCCCCCGCCGCAAGGGGGTGCGCTACTTCGGGCCCTACGCGCACGCCTGGGCCATCCGGGAGACCGTCGACCTGCTCACCCGCGTTTTCCCCGCGCGCACCTGCTCCAACGGCGTGTTCAAACGCCACCGGCAGATCGACCGTCCGTGCCTGCTCGGCTACATCGACAAGTGCTCGGCGCCGTGTGTGGGCCGGGTCAGCGCCGACGAGCACCGCCAGATCGTCGACGACTTCTGCGACTTCCTGTCCGGGCGGACCGACCGGTTCGCCAAGGAGCTGGAACGCCAGATGACCGAGGCCGCCGAGGAACTCGACTTCGAGCGGGCCGCCCGGCTGCGCGACGACCTGTCGGCGGTGCGCCGCGCCATGGAGAAACAGGCCGTCGTCCTCGGCGACGGGACCGACGCCGACGTCGTCGCGTTCGCCGCCGACGAACTGGAGGCCGCCGTCCAGGTGTTCCACGTGCGCGGCGGCCGGGTCCGCGGCCAGCGCGGCTGGGTGGTGGAAACCACCAGCGACCCCGAAACCGAGGACGACCCGGCCAGCGGAACCACCGGCGAGCAGCGCCTGGTCGCCCAGTTCCTCACCCAGTTCTACGGTGACCAGGCCGATCTGGGGGCTGCGGCCGACGGCGGCGGGGCGACCGGCGACGACGCCACCAACCCGGTGCCGCGGGAGGTGCTGGTGCCGGTGCTGCCCCCGGACGCCGACCAGCTGGCCCAGTGGCTGTCCGGGCTGCGCGGGTCCCGGGTCAACCTGCGGGTGGCCCAGCGCGGCGACAAGAAGGCCCTGGCCGAGACCGTCGCCCGCAACGCGGCCGAGGCGCTGGCCCAGCACAAGCTGCGTCGCGCCGGTGACTTCAACGCCAGATCCGCTGCCCTGCAGAGCATCCAGGACACACTGGAGCTCGACGACGCCCCGCTGCGCATCGAGTGCATCGACATCAGCCACGTCCAGGGAACCGACGTGGTGGCATCGCTGGTGGTGTTCGAGGACGGCCTGCCGCGCAAGTCCGACTACCGGCACTACGCCATCCGGGAGGCCGCCGGCGACGGACGCTCCGACGACGTCGCCTCTATCGCCGAGGTCACCCGACGCCGGTTCGCCCGGCACGCCTCCGATACCGCGGCCACCGACGCGCAGGCGGCCACCGACGCGCAGGCCACCACCGGCGCGGACTACGTCGCGGAAGGCCGGACCAGGAGATTCGCCTACCCGCCGAACCTGTTCGTCGTCGACGGCGGCGCCCCCCAGGTCAACGCCGCCGCCGCGGTGATGGCCGAGCTGGGCATCACCGATGTCGCGGTGATCGGGCTGGCGAAACGACTCGAGGAGGTGTGGCTGCCCAACCTGGACGGCACCGCACCGGACCCGGTGATCCTGCCCCGCAACAGCGAGGGCCTCTACCTGCTGCAGCGGGTCCGCGACGAGGCGCACCGGTTCGCCATCGCCTTCCACCGCAGCAAGCGCTCCAAGCGGATGACCGCGTCGGCGCTCGACGCGGTGCCGGGGCTCGGAGAGCGCCGCCGGGCCGCGCTGGTTGCCCATTTCGGGTCGGTGGCCCGGCTCAAACACGCTACGGTCGAGGAGATCACCGTGGTGCCCGGAATCGGCGTGGCGACGGCCACCGCCGTCCTGGCCGCACTCGGGGTGCCGGGCGAGGAGAACCGCGACCAGAAGACCCGCGAGGACGGCAATGACTGAACCACCCCGCGACGCGGACGGTGCGCCGGTATCCGGCCCGCCCATCGACGTCGTTCTGGTCACCGGCCTGTCCGGCGCCGGCCGGGGCACCGCCGCCAAGGTCCTGGAAGACCTGGACTGGTACGTCGCCGACAACCTGCCGCCCGATCTGATCGCCCGGATGGTCGACCTGGGCCTGGCCGCCGGCTCGCGGATCACCAAGCTGGCCGTGGTGATGGACGCCCGCTCCCGCGGCTTCACCGGGGACCTGGACTCGGTGCGCAGCGAGCTGGCCACCCGCGGCATTCACCCGCGGGTGCTGTTCCTCGACGCCGCCGACGACGTGCTGGTGCGCCGCTACGAGAACAACCGGCGCGCCCATCCGATGCGAGCCGGGCTGACGCTGGCCGAGGGCATCGCCGCCGAGCGCCGGATGCTGGCCCCGGTGCGCGCGGCCGCCGATCTGGTGATCGACACCTCGACGCTGCCGGTGCGGGCCCTGCGGGAGACCATCGAGGAGGCGTTCGGCGCCGAGACCGTCGGGACCACCGCCGTCACGGTCGAATCCTTCGGCTTCAAATACGGGCTGCCGATGGACGCCGACATGATCGCCGACGTGCGATTTCTGCCCAACCCGCACTGGGTGGACGAACTGCGCCCGCACACCGGGCAGCACCCGGACGTCCGCGACTACGTGCTGGGCCAGTCCGAGGCCCCGCGGTTCCTCGACACCTACGAGACACTGCTGTCGCTGGTCATCGACGGCTACCGGCGTGAGGGCAAGCGGTACGTGACCATCGGAGTCGGCTGCACCGGCGGCAAACACCGCAGCGTCGCGATCGCCGAGGCGCTGGCCGGCCGCCTCTCGTCGTCCCCGGGGTTGTCGGTGCGAGTGCTGCACCGGGATCTGGGGCGCGAATGACCCGCGTGAGGATCGCAGGGAGGACCGCAGCGCAGCGAGGACCGGAGCGCGGGTGGAAGGCGAGATGATCACCCGAACAACCACCAGCACCCCCCGCATCGTCGCCCTCGGTGGTGGGCACGGGCTGTACGCGACGCTGTCGGCGGCGCGGCGGCTCACTCCCTACGTGACGGCGGTCGTCACCGTCGCCGACGACGGCGGATCGTCCGGCCGGCTGCGCGCCGAACTGGACATCGTGCCCCCCGGGGACCTGCGGATGGCGCTGGCCGCGCTGGCGTCCGACAGCCCGCAGGGGCGCCTCTGGGCGACCATCATCCAGCACCGGTTCGGCGGCAGCGGCGCGCTGGCCGGCCACCCCATCGGCAACCTCCTGCTGGCCGGGCTCGACGAGGTGCTGCACGACCCGGTCGCCGCACTCGACGAACTGGGCCGGGTGCTGGGCCTGCGCGGCCGGGTGCTGCCCATGTGTCCGATCGGGCTGCAGATCGAAGCCGACGTCACCGGCCTGGAATCCGACCCGCGGATGAGCCGGGTGATCCGCGGCCAGGTCGCCGTCGCCACCACCCCCGGGCAGGTGCGACGGGTCCGGCTGCATCCCGGGCACGCGCCGGCCACCCCGCAGGCCGTCGACGCGATCATGGCCGCCGACCTGGTGGTTCTCGGCCCGGGCTCGTGGTTCTCCAGTGTCATCCCGCACGTGCTGGTCCCGGGTCTGCTCTCGGCGCTGCGCTCGACGCCCGCGCGGTGTGCGCTGGTGCTCAACCTCGCCGACGAGGCCGGGGAGACGGCCGGTTTCAGCGCCGAACGCCACCTGCACGTGCTGGCCCAGCACGCCCCGGATTTCACCGTGCACGAGATCATCGTCGACGCCGCCCGGGTGCCCGGCGAGCGGGAGAGAGACCAGCTGCGGCGCAGCGCCGAGGTGCTTTCGGCAAACGTGGTGTTTGCCGACGTTTCCCGACCTGGTACACCATTACATGACCCGGCGAAGTTGGCCTCGGCACTCGAAGGAGTGTTGACACGGGGGAGTGAGGTCAGACCGGTCGCGGCGACTGCGCCGCTGGCTGCCGAGGGGATTATGCAGAAAAGAGGGGACGAGCCGTGGCGATGACGGCGGAGGTCAAGGACGAGCTGAGCAGGCTGGTCGTCAACTCGGTCAGCGCACGCCGCGCCGAGGTGGCGGCGCTGTTGCGGTTTGCCGGCGGCCTGCACATCGTTGCCGGTCGCGTGGTCGTGGAGGCCGAGGTCGATCAGGGCGTCATCGCCCGACGGCTGCGCAAGGACATCTTCGAGCTGTACGGCTACAACGCCGTCGTGCACGTGCTGAGTCCCAGCGGCATCCGCAAGAGCACCCGCTACGTGGTGCGCGTCGCCAAGGACGGGGAAGCGCTGGCCCGCCAGACCGGGCTGCTGGACCTGCGCGGCCGGCCGGTGCGCGGACTGCCCGCCCAGGTCGTCGGCGGGACCGTCGCCGACGCCGAGGCGGCCTGGCGCGGTGCTTTCCTGGCGCACGGGTCGCTCACCGAACCGGGCCGGTCCTCGGCGCTGGAGGTCAGCTGCCCGGGGCCGGAGGCGGCCCTGGCGCTGGTCGGCGCCGCCCGGCGGCTCGGGGTGTCGGCCAAGGCTCGCGAGGTCCGCGGTGTGGACCGGGTGGTGGTGCGCGACGGTGAGGCGATCGGCGTGCTGCTGACCCGGATGGGCGCCCAGGACACCCGGCTGAGCTGGGAGGAGCGCCGGATGCGCCGCGAGGTGCGGGCGACGGCGAACCGGCTGGCCAACTTCGACGACGCCAACCTGCGCCGCTCGGCGCGCGCGGCGGTCGCCGCCGCGGCCCGGGTCGAGAGGGCGCTGGCGATCCTCGGCGACGGGGTGCCCGACCATCTGGCGGCCGCCGGTGCGCTGCGCGTCGCCCACCGCCAGGCGTCCCTGGAGGAGCTCGGCCGGTTGGCCGATCCGCCGATGACCAAGGACGCCGTCGCCGGCCGGATCCGGCGGCTGCTGTCGATGGCCGACCGTAAGGCCAAGCAGGACGGCATCCCCGACACCGAGTCCGCCGTCACCCCTGACCTGCTCGAAGACGCCTGAGGGCCGTTCGGCCGACGCGGCGAAATTGCCGCGCGTCGGCCACCCGGCCGGTGGTTAGAGTTTGCTGGTGACTTCTCGTTCAGCCGTCCCGGCGTCCTTCATCAAGGCGGTCCTGTGGGCCCTGGCCATCGCCGTCGTCGGCGTCGGCTTGTTCGCCTTCGGTGTGAACTCGGCCAACAGCGACGGCCCGCCCACCTGCGGTGGGAAGACCATGAAGCGCGGTGACGAGTGCGTCGGCACCAAATCCGGTCGACGGGACTACGACCAGGTCAAGAAGAGTGACCACACCTCCGGTCTGTTCATGATGGGCCTCGGTGCCCTGATGCTGCTCGGCGGTGGCGCAATGCTGGTGATCGCCATCCGGGACCGGAAGCTGGTGCAGCCCGGCGACAAGGTGGTGCTGACTCCCGGGGCGGTGGGCCGGATCACCGGCATCCCGGAGACCGCGTCGGTCAAAACGTATACGGCGCTGTTCAACAACGCCCCGACGCTGGACCGGCCGGATCTGGCGGGGCCTTTCAGTGTCGCGCAGACCACCGATTACCAGCGCGCCGGCCTGAAAGCGGTGCAGATTCTGCAGTTGCGGGACGAGGTCGACGGGTCGGCGCGGCGGATTGCCTACCAGGCCGTCATCCTCTATTCCTCGGTCAAGATCGCCGAGCAGGTGTTCGCCGACATGCAGGTGCGCTGGCGCAGCGCCTCGGGCCTGACGGTCACCGACCGCGCGGGTGACGCGTCCTACCGGTACACCTTCGGTTCGGCGCTCGACGCCGCGGACACACTGTCGGTGTATCGGGCGCAGGAAAACGGAGACGGCTGGACCTCCCAGCACACGGTGACCCGGCGCGGCAACGCGATCGTCGCCGCCCAGATCTACGGTTACTGGGAGCAGCCCGGCCCGGCCGCCGACCTGCTCGCGGCCGCCGCCCACGCGATCGGTGACGGTGAACCGGTGATATCGGTTCGTGCCACCGACCTGCCGCCGAGATCGACGGCGGAGCTTGAAGCCCTGCTGCCGTCGCCCGCCCGGGTTGCCGAGATCATCGGCACGGCCGGCCTGACTCGCACCGCGACCCGGACCGCGCTGTACGACGACTCCGGAAACGTCGGCGAGGACGGTTGCGTGGGGGCCTTCGCGCTGGCCCAGCGAGGGGTGTTCGACGACACCGGCTGGATGGCGGTCCGCAACCACACCCTGCAGAACGAGTCCGACGACGCGCCGCGGGTCTATCTCGACCAGGCCGTCGTCGTGATGCCCAGCGCCGAGGCTGCCGCCGCGGTGCTGGCCGGCCAGAAGCAGCAGTGGTCCGGGCTGGCGGGGAAGATGATTTCCTGGACCAACAGCAGCGACCTGCTGGTGCGCAACACCTACGGACCGCTGGTCTACACCGGCGCCCTGCTGGCGATCAGCCGTTTCGAGGAGGGCGGCGACGGCTGGGCGACCCAGCGCGCGATGACCGTCAGCGGCCGCGTCGTCATCGACATCCAGCTGTCGGGCCGGTTCGCCCCGGCCACCCAGGCCGTCGACCTGGCCGCCGTCATCGCGGCGGCCGCGCCCGGAGCCGCGCCGTCAGCACCCGGCCTTCCGGTGCCCGACCCGCAGCCCACCCCGGTGACCGTGGCGGCGGCCGAGGCGCTGCTGCTGTCGCCGCAGCGAGTCGCCGGGATCGTCGGCGCGCAACGGTTGGAGTCCGAGACCACCGCGACGGTGCTCTACGACGACACGTCCCTGCTGCCCGAGGGCGAGCCGTTGAGCCCGTACGCGTTGGCGCAGGCCGGTGTTTACCGGGGCACCGGTTGGCTGGCGGTGCGCCCACAGAAGCTGACCGGTCAGACGTCCCCGGAGAGCGCCTGCACGGTATTCCAGGCGGTCCTGGTATTCCTGAGCGAAGAAGCCGCGACGGCGGCGCTGAATGCGCAGCGGGCGGACTGGCAGCGCGCGGCCGGCCGGGTGATCACCACCAACATCGACAACGTTGGGGCCGTGTGGGAGTACTCGGCCCTTTTCGAGGCGCCGGCCTCTGACGGGGGTGGTGCGCTGTCCATCAACCGGACCCAGCGCGACACCGGCGGGTGGAGCGTGCAGCGGGCGATCCGGCAAGCGGGCAATGTGCTGGTCGAGGTGCACGCATCGGGCCGCTGGAGCAGCCCGAAGGGCGCCGGGGATCTTGCGGCGACGATCGCCGTCGGAGTGCCCACCGGGCCGGCTCCCGCCTCGGCCCCGCCGGCTCCAGCCCCGGCTGCGCCCGCCCCGGCGTTCGACCATGGGCCGTTGGCCTTCGACACCACCGGGCTGGTCCGCGAACCCGACAGCTGGGTCGACCCGCGCACCGGCGACGATTTCCGGATCGGCGAGTTCAGCGGGGAGGCCACCGGCGCGCCGCTGGACCAGCTGCCGGAGCTGCGCCGCTGGGCGACTACCGGGATCGGGCGCGAGGGCTGCGTCGTGTCCGCCGACGTGACCGAGGTCGACGGGCTGCCTGCGCTGGTACAGCTGCTCAAGGCGCCCAACCCGGGTAAACCGCGCGGCGTGGTGTACATGGCGAGCGTGGTCCTCCCGCGCGCCGGGAGGTGGGTGCAGCTCAACGGGATCTTCCCGGAGGGTTCCGACAGTGGTGTCCGGGACGTGATCATCGGAACCCGGGTCGGGCCGGACGCGATGTACCCGCCGCACCCGTACGCGCCGGACTTCACGTCGCGGCTGCCGTACTCGGTGGCCGACGACGCCCGTTTCGACGCGGAGTTCCCCGACCACCCGGTGACCCGGGCCCGGCGCTGGATCGCCGCGGTGGTCCCGACCATCCGGATCGACCCGGCCTTCGCGGCGCTGCCGCCGGGGTAACCCCGGCCCCGACCTGCGCGAAGGGGCCTGAGCCGCACCCGGATTCACGTCGCGGCGGCCTGTCGCCCCGGCCGGTCACCCGATGTTGGTCCGTCTGTCACCGACCGGATCCGGCCCAACCGCACCGGGAGGGCGTCGGACCACTAGGCTGGCGCACGGGTACATCACTCATCCCGTATTCGTGGATCCAACGAGGAGACAGCTGTGACCATCCGGGTAGGCGTGAACGGCTTCGGCCGCATCGGACGCAACTTCTTCCGCGCCCTCGACGCGCAGAAGGCCGAAGGCAAGAACACCGACATCGAGATCGTTGCGGTCAACGACCTGACCGACAACGCCACCCTGGCGCACCTGCTGAAGTTCGACTCGATCCTGGGCCGGCTGCCCTACGACGTGAGCGTCGACGGCGACACCATCGTGGTCGGCGACCACAAGATCAAGGCGCTGGAGGTCAAGGAAGGCCCGGCCGCACTGCCCTGGGGCGACCTCGGCGTCGACGTCGTCGTCGAATCCACCGGCATCTTCACCGCCCGCGCCAAGGCGCAGGGCCACCTCGACGCCGGCGCCAAGAAGGTCATCATCTCCGCGCCGGCCAGCGACGAGGACATCACCATCGTGATGGGCGTCAATGACGACAAGTACGACGGCAGCCAGAACATCATCTCCAACGCCTCCTGCACCACCAACTGCCTCGGCCCGTTCGCCAAGGTCCTCAACGACGAGTTCGGCATCGTCCAGGGCCTGATGACCACGGTGCACGCCTACACCCAGGACCAGAACCTGCAGGACGCCCCGCACAAGGACCTGCGCCGGGCGCGGGCCGCCGCGATCAACATCGTGCCGACCTCGACCGGTGCCGCCAAGGCCATCGGCCTGGTGCTGCCCGAGCTCAAGGGCAAGCTCGACGGCTACGCCCTGCGGGTGCCGATCCCCACCGGCTCCTGCACCGACCTGACGGCCGAACTGAAGAAGACGGCCACCGCCGAAGAGATCAACGCCGCCATGAAGGCCGCCGCCGAGGGCCCGATGAAGGGCATCCTCAAGTACTACGACGCGCCGATCGTCTCGTCCGACATCGTCACCGACCCGCACAGCTCGATCTTCGACGCGGGCCTGACCAAGGTGCTGGGCAACCAGGCCAAGACGGTGTCCTGGTACGACAACGAGTGGGGCTACTCCAACCGTCTCGTCGACCTGATCGCCCTGGTCGGCAAGTCGCTGTAGAACCATGACGGTGCAGACTCTCGACGACCTGCTTGCCGAGGGCGTTGCCGGTCGTGGCGTGCTGGTGCGCTGCGACCTCAACGTTCCCCTCGACGGCGACGGGAACATCACCGACCCGGGCCGCATCATCGCGTCGCTGCCGACCCTGTCGGCGCTGGCCGACGCCGGCGCCAAGGTCGTGGTGACCGCTCATCTGGGCCGCCCCAAGGGTGCGCCCGAGCCGGCGTTCTCGCTGGCCCCGGTGGCCCGCGAGCTGGGGGAGCGGCTCGGCCGGCACGTGCAGCTGGCCGGTGACGTGGTCGGCACCGATGCGCTGGCCCGCGCCGAGGGTCTGACCGACGGCGACGTCCTGCTGCTGGAGAACATCCGGTTCGATCCGCGGGAGACCAGCAAGGATCCCGCGGAGCGGGCCGCGCTGGCCGCCGAACTCGTCGAGTTGGTCGACACCCCCGGCGGGCCGCAGGCCGCGTTCGTCTCCGACGGCTTCGGGGTGGTGCACCGCGAGCAGGCTTCGGTCTACGACGTGGCCAAACTGCTGCCGCACTACGCGGGCACCCTGGTGGCCGCCGAGGTGGCGGTGCTGCGCCGGCTGACTGAGGCCGGCGAGCGGCCGTACGCCGTCGTGCTCGGCGGTTCCAAGGTGTCCGACAAGCTCGCGGTGATCGAGAACCTGGCCACCAAGGCCGACAGCCTCATCATCGGCGGCGGCATGTGCTTCACCTTCCTTGCCGCGCAAGGGTTTTCGGTGGGTACCTCGCTGTGTCAGGAGGAGATGGTCGAGACCTGCCGGCGGTTGCTGGAGGAGTACGGCGACGTCATCCACCTGCCCGTCGACATCGTGGTGGCACCGTCGTTCTCCGCCGACGCGCCGCCGACCACGGTGGCCGCCGACGCCATTCCGGTCGACCAGATGGGCCTGGACATCGGGCCGGAGTCGGTGAAGCGGTTCAGCGCGCTGCTGTCCAACGCCAAGACCATCTTCTGGAACGGCCCGATGGGCGTGTTCGAGTTCCCGGCGTTCGCCGCCGGCACCCGCGGGGTGGCCGAAGCGATCATCGGTGCCACCCAGAAGGGCGGCTTCAGCGTCGTCGGCGGCGGCGATTCGGCCGCCGCGGTGCGCACCCTGGGCCTGCCCGAGGACGGATTCAGCCATATCTCCACCGGCGGCGGTGCGTCGTTGGAGTATCTGGAGGGCAAGGAACTCCCCGGCATCGCCGTATTGGAAACCTAGGAGCGCACGTGTCACGCAAACCGCTGATCGCGGGTAACTGGAAGATGAACCTCAACCACTTCGAGGCCATCGCTCTGGTGCAGAAGATCGCCTTCTCGCTGCCCGACAAGTACTTCGACCGCGTCGACGTCACCGTCATCCCGCCGTTCACCGATCTGCGCAGCGTGCAGACCCTGGTCGACGGGGACAAGCTGCGGCTGACCTACGGCGCCCAGGACGTGTCCCAGCACGACGCGGGCGCCTACACCGGCGAGATCAGCGGTGCGTTCCTGGCCAAGCTCGGCTGCACGTTCGCCGTCGTCGGGCACTCGGAGCGGCGCACCTACCACAACGAGTCCGACTCGCTGGTCGGCGCGAAGGCCGCCGCCGCGCACAAGCACGGGCTCACCCCGATCATCTGCATCGGCGAGTCGCTGGGCGTGCGCGAGGCCGGCGATCACATCGCCTGGAACGTCGCACAGCTGCAGGGCTCCCTGGCCGGCCTGTCGAACGAGCAGATCGCCGCGTCGGTCATCGCCTACGAGCCGGTCTGGGCGATCGGCACCGGGCGGGTGGCCAGTGCCGCCGACGCCCAGGAGGTCTGCGGGGCGATCCGCGCCGAACTGGCCAACATCGCGACCCCGGAAATCGCCGAGACGGTGCGCGTGCTGTACGGCGGTTCGGTGAACGTCAAGAACATCGGCGAGCTGATCGCCCAGCCCGATATCGACGGCGCGCTCGTCGGTGGTGCGTCGCTCGACGGTGAGCAGTTCGCCCAGCTGAGCGCCATCGCCGCGGGTGGGCCCCTGCCGTAGGGAAGGGCTGGCTCCGGTAGGGTTGTCGCCATGCAACTTGGCCTGCAGATCCTGCTGGTGGTCACCAGCATCCTGGTGGTGCTGCTGGTGCTGCTGCACCGTGCGAAAGGTGGCGGTCTGTCCAGCCTGTTCGGCGGCGGCGTGCAGTCCAGCCTGTCCGGCTCCACCGTGGTGGAGAAGAACCTGGATCGGCTCACCTACTTCGTCATCGGGATCTGGGTGGTGTCCATCGTCGCGATGGGCCTGCACATCAAGTACGGAACCCCGGCCCCCGACGCCGACACCATTCCGCCGCTGTCGTGACGCAGCCGCCGGCCGGTTGGGGCCAGCCGCCTCCGCAGTACGGCCAGCCGCAGCAGTACGGGCAGCCGCAGTATCCGCAGCAGCAGCAGGCCCAGCAGCCGCAGTACGGCCAGCCGGCGCAGCATCTGCAGCCGCAGTACCCGCAGCTTCAGCACGCGCAGCACCCCCAGCAGGCCGGTCAGGGCATCGCGGTGACCACCATGTTCTTCCCGCTGTCCTGGATGTTCTTCCTGACCAAGCCGAAGATCTTCATCGACGGGCACCAGTGCCCGCCGGCGGCGTGGGGCCGGACGCTGTATCCCGTCGGGCCCGGACAGCACCACGTGCACGTCCACACCCCCTACATGCTGCCCCCGCAGGTGGGCAAGGCGGACACCGTGGTGGGCGTCTCGCCCGGTCAGTTCACCGAGCTGGAGTACCGCGCACCGGTGTGGTCCTTCAGCCCGGGATCACTCGGTGTGGGGCCGCAGAAGTACAACGGCATCGGCATCACCATCGGCGTCATCGTGGTCCCGCTGGTGATCTTCCTGCTGTTCTTCGTGATCATGCTCGCCTCCATCTGATCCCGTCCTGATCGCGTCGTGCGTTCCGGGATGCGCCCGGTGACCACGCCACCAATACTGGACGGCATGGCACAGACCTCCTCGCGGGACACCGACAATTCCCTGGCCCCGTTCGGTGCCGTGCAGCGCACCCGGACCGGTTGGGATGCCACCGAACCGATGCGCGACGACATCCGGCTGCTCGGCGCCATCCTCGGCGACACCATCCGCGAGCAGAACGGTGAGGAGATCCTCAACCTCGTCGAACGGGCCCGGGTGGAGTCGTTCCGGGTCCGCCGCTCCGAAATCGACCGCGCCGAACTGGCCCGGATGTTCGACCGGATCGACACCGACACGGCGATTCAGGTGATCCGGGCGTTCACCGATTTCGCGCTGCTGGCCAATGTCGCCGAGGACATCCACCGGGAACGCCGCCGCGCCATCCACGTCGCCGCCGGGGAACCCCCACAGAACTCCACGCTGGCGGCCACCTACGCCAAACTCGACTCCGTCGACATCGACTCCGACGCCGTCGTGGACGTGCTGGCCGATGCCCTGGTCGCGCCGGTGATCACCGCGCACCCCACCGAAACCCGTCGTCGCACCATCTTCGAGACCCAGAACCGCATCACCGAGTTGATGCGCGCCCGCATCCCGGGCACCACGCGCACCGTCGGCGGTGCCGACGTCGAGCTGGAGCTGCGCCGCCACATCCTGCGGTTGTGGCAGACCGCGCTGATCCGGCTGTCCCGGCTGCGGATCACCGACGAGATCGACAGCGGCCTGCGCTACTACCCCGGGGCCTTCCTGGAGGTGATCCCGGCGATCAATGCCGAGGTCCGCGAGGCCCTGCAACGCCGCTGGCCCGGCTCGGACCTGCTGGCGCAGCCGATCCTGCGGCCCGGGTCGTGGATCGGAGGTGACCGCGACGGCAACCCCAACGTCACCGGCGCGGTGGTGCGCGAAGCCACCGGGCGCGCCGCCCGCACGGCGTTCACCCACTACCTGGCCGAGCTGACCGTGCTGGAGATAGAACTGCCGTTGTCCGCGCGGCTGGTCACCGTCAGCGACGAGCTCAACGCGCTGGCCGACCTCGTCGACCAGCCGCTGCGCACCGACGAGCCCTACCGTCGGGCGGTGCGTGCCGTCCACGGCCGGCTCACCGCCACCGCCGAGGCCATCCTGGACGACCGCCCGTCGAACATGCGCGACCTGGGGTTACCGGCCTATCTCAGCGCGGACGAAATGCTGGCCGATCTCGATGTCGTCGACGCCTCGCTGCGCGGCCACGGTGACGGGCTGCTGGCCGACGACCGACTGGCCCGGTTGCGGGAATCGTTGCGTACCTTCGGATTTCACCTGTGTGGGCTGGACATGCGGCAGAACTCCGACACCCACGAGGAGGTCGTCGCCGAACTGCTGGCCTTCGCCGGTGCACACCCGGACTACCTGTCACTCGACGAGGACCAGCGGGTGGCGCTGCTGACCGCCGAACTGTCCACCCGTCGTCCGCTGACCCGCCCGGGCGACGACCTGTCCGAACTGACCGGTAAGGAACTGGGCATCATGCGCGCCGCGGCCGAAGCGGTGGCCGCCTACGGCCCGGCGACCGTGCCGAACTACATCATCTCGATGTGCCAGTCGGTGTCCGACCTACTGGAGGCGGCGCTGCTGCTCAAGGAGGCGGGCCTGCTCGACGCCGCCGACCCTTCGATTTACGCCCGGTCCGACGAGCAGTGTAGTTCTGCGAGGAAGGGGCCGGGCGAGTCGATTTACGCGCCGGTCGGCATCGTGCCGCTGTTCGAGACCATCGAGGACCTGCAGGCCGGCGCCGCGATCATGGACGCAGCCTTGGAACTGCCGCTGTACCGGCGCATCGTGGCCGCCCGCGGCCACCGGCAGGAGGTCATGCTCGGCTATTCGGACTCCAACAAGGACGGCGGCTACCTGGCCGCCAACTGGGCGCTGTACCGCGCCGAACTGGACCTGGTGGAGATGGCCGAACGCAACGGGATCCGGCTGCGGCTGTTCCACGGCCGCGGCGGCACCGTCGGGCGCGGCGGCGGACCCAGTTACGACGCCATCCTGGCCCAGCCGCCCGGCGCGGTGGGCGGATCGCTGCGGCTGACCGAGCAGGGCGAAGTGATCGCCGCCAAGTACGCCGAACCGAAGATGGCCCGGCGCAACCTGGAATCGCTGGTCGCCGCGACGCTGGAGTCGACCCTGCTGGACGTGGAAGGCCTCGGCGAGCAGGCCGAGGCCGCGTACGCGGTGCTCGACGACCTGGCCGCCCGCGCCCGCGAGTGCTATGCCGACCTGGTGCACCGCACCCCGGGGTTCGTCGAATACTTCGAGACGTCCACCCCGGTCAGCGAGATCGGGGCGCTCAACATCGGCAGCCGGCCCACCTCACGCAAGCAGACCACCAAGATCTCCGACCTGCGTGCCATTCCGTGGGTGCTGGCCTGGAGTCAGTCGCGGGTGATGCTGCCCGGCTGGTACGGCACCGGAACCGCGTTCGCCGACTACATCGCCGAGGGGGAGCAGCTCGGCGAAGACCGGCTGGCCGTGCTGTCCGATCTCTACCGACGCTGGCCCTTCTTCGCGACCGTGCTGTCGAACATGGCGCAGGTGCTGGCCAAATCGGACATGGGCCTGGCCGCCCGCTACGCCGAGCTGGTGCCCGACGAGGCGTTGCGCGAGCGGGTGTTCTCCAAGCTGGTCGCCGAGCACGACCGCTGCATCGCGACGTTCAAGGCGATCACCGGTTACGACGACCTGCTGGCCGACAATCCGGCGCTGGCCCGGTCGGTGTTCAACCGGTTCCCGTACCTGGAGCCGCTCAATCACCTGCAGGTGGAACTGCTGCGTCGCTACCGCGGCGGGGACACCGACGAGAGGGTGCAGCGCGGCATCCTGATGACGATGAGCGGGCTGGCCACCGCGCTGCGAAACTCCGGGTAGCGGGAATCTCCGAGGGGCTGCTTCGTCGTGGTTCGCCGGGACTGACGATTTAGACGTCCAGCACGGCCACGACCTTCTCGGCGGTTTCCTTGGCGGAGGCGGGGTTCTGCCCGGTCACCAACCGCCCGTCGACGACGGTGTAGGACGTGAACGGCAGCAGTCCCTTCTCATAGAGCGCACCGCGGTCGCGCATCTCCTGTTCGACGTTGAACGGCACCAGCTTGGCGACGCGGGCGAGCACCTCCTCGGTCCAGGAGAAGCCGGTCAGTCGGCGCCCGGTGACCAGCAGCGACCCGTCGCTCAACCTGGTGTTGAGCAGTCCGGCGTAGCCGTGGCACACCGAGGACACCACGCCGCCGCGTTCGAAGATCTCCCGGGTGATGCGCTGCAGGCCCTCGCTGTCGGGAAAGTCGAACATCACCGCGTGGCCGCCGGTGAAGTAGATCGCGTCGAAGTCCGCCGGGTCGATCTGCTCGGGTGCGGCGGTGTGCTCCAGCAGCGCCATCTTCGCGTCATCGTTGCGCCAGGCCTTGGCGCTCTTGTCGTAGTTGGGAAATGTCAACGACCGCGGCTCCAGGGGACACAGGCCGCCCTTCGGGCTGACGATCGTCTGCTGATAGCCGGCCTCGGCGAAGACGTCGTAGGCGTGCACCAGCTCCGAAAGCCACAGACCCGTGGGCTCGGTGGGGTCGGCGTAGTGGGAAACGTTGGTGACGACGTTGAGGATGCGTGGGGACATGTACTCAAGCATTGCGCTCTGCGGCCCGCTGCGCCACTCCTCGGCCGAATGTGTGCCACACCTCCGTGTCCCGGTCGGGCTGCGGGCCCCTTGCGCGTCGTGGATGATGGCGCTGTGAGCGTGATCCCGGCGCCGGTAGCGGTGAAGAAGGTGGCGTTGTTCGCCACCTGCCTCAACGACGTGATGTGGCCGGGCACTCCGATCGCCGTCGTCCGGTTGCTGCGCCGGCTCGGTTGCGAGGTCGATTTCCCCCGCGGGCAGACCTGCTGCGGCCAGCCGTTCACCAATACCGGCTACGCGCCGGAGGCAGCGCCCTCGGTGCGCGCGTTCGTGCGGGCGTTTGCCGACTACGATGCCGTCGTCGCACCGTCGGGGTCCTGTGTGGGATCGGTGCGCCACCAGCACCGCGACATCGCCCGACGGGCCGGCGACGCCCGGCTGTGCGCGGATGTCGAGGACCTCGCCCCGCGCGTGTACGAACTCTCGGAGTTCTTAGTCGACGTATTGGGCGTGACGGACGTCGGCGCCTATTTCCCGCACCGGGTGACCTACCACCCGACCTGTCATTCGCTGCGGATATGCCGCGTGGGCGATCGGCCGCTGCGACTGCTGCGCGGGGTCCGCGGGATCGATCTCGTCGAGCTGCCCGATGCCGACCAGTGCTGCGGCTTCGGCGGCACCTTCGCCATGAAGAACCCCGACCTGTCGGTGGCGATGGGCTCGGACAAGGCCCGCCACGTCCGCGACACCGGTGCGGAAGTGCTTGTCGCCGGGGATAATTCCTGCCTGGCGCACATCGGCGGACTGCTGTCGCGCCAGCGCGCCGGGATGCGGATCCTGCACCTGGCCGAGGTCCTCGCCGCGACCGAGGAAGACCCGGCGTGAGCAGCCACGTCGGGGTGACCCGGGCGTTTCTCGGCATGCCGGAGCCGTTGCCGAAGTTCCCGGACGCCGCCCGGGAGGCGCTGACCGATTCGGTGCAGCGCCGCAACCTCGCGCACGCCACCGGTCTCATCCGCGCCAAGCGCGCGGAGGTCGTCGGCGAACTCGACAACTGGGAGGAGCTGCGCCGGGCCGCCGAGGCGATCAAGAACGCCGCGCTGCACCGTCTCGACGAGCGGCTGCTGCAGTTCGAGGCCAACGCGACCGCCGCCGGGGCGCAGGTGCACTGGGCCCGCGACGCCGAGGAGGCCAACCGGATTGTCATCGACCTGGTCCGGGCCGCCGGGGCCCGCGAAGTCGTCAAGGTCAAGTCGATGGCCACCCAGGAGATCGAGCTCAACGAGGCGCTGGCGGACGCCGGCATCGACGCCTGGGAGACCGACCTGGCCGAGCTGATCGTCCAGCTGGGCCACGACTGGCCGAGCCACATCCTGGTTCCGGCCATCCACCGCAACCGCGCGCAGGTCCGGGAGATCTTCCTGCGCGAGATGGGCAAGGTGGGCCGCCCCGCGCCGGCCGATCTCTCCGACGAACCGTCCCGGCTCGCCGAGGCCGCCCGGCTGCACCTGCGGGAGAAGTTCCTGCGTGCAGAGGTGGCGATCTCCGGCGCGAACTTCGCGATCGCCGACACCGGCAGCCTGGTCGTCGTCGAATCCGAGGGCAACGGCCGGATGTGCCTGACCCTGCCGCAGACCCTGATCTCAGTGGTCGGCATCGAGAAGGTGCTGCCCAGCTGGGCCGATCTCGAGGTGTTCCTGCAGGTGCTGCCGCGCAGCAGCACCGGGGAACGGGAGAACCCGTACACCTCCATCTGGACCGGCCCGGCCACCCGGCCCGACGGGACCGTCGACGGCCCGGCGAACATGCACATCGTGCTGCTCGACAACGGCCGCACCGACGCGCTGGCCGACCCGGTCGGCCGGGATGCGTTGCGCTGCATCCGCTGCTCGGCCTGCCTCAACGTCTGCCCGGTCTACCAGCGCGCCGGCGGGCACGCCTACGGATCGGTGTACCCGGGGCCGATCGGCGCGGTGCTCACCCCGCAGCTGCGCGGCATCACCACCGATGTGGACCGGTCGCTGCCGTATGCGTCGAGCCTGTGCGGCGCCTGCTTTGACGCGTGCCCGGTGCGCATCGACATCCCGGCGCTGCTGGTGCACCTGCGGACCCGGGTGGTCGACGACAAGCGCGGCGGGCGGCCGTCGGCGGAGTCTGTGGCGATGAAGGCGGCGAGCTGGGTGTTCGGTGACCACCGCCGATTGGCGGCCGCCGGGAAAGGCGCCGCGCTGGCCGGAAAATCCTTGCGCAGCAGACTGTTCGGCGCCAAGACGGTGCTGCGCTGGCTGCCCTGGCCGGCCAGCATCTGGTCGGGGGCCCGCGACGTCCCGGTGCCACCCACCGAAACCTTCCGCGACTGGTGGGATCGCACCGACGGCGGGCGGGAGTCGTCGTGACCGGGGCGCGCGAGGAAATCCTCGGCCGGATCCGTTCCGCCCTGGCCGACCGCCCGGCTGCGGCCCCGGTGTCCTGGAATTACGGCGCCGCGGTGGGCACCGGAGACCTGGACGCGGTCGCGCGGTTCGTGGAGCGCACCCGCGACTACCGGGCCCGGGTGACCCGGATACCCCGCGCCGACGACGCGGCGGTCGCCGCCGCGGTCGCCGATGCGTTGGCCGGGGCGGGCAGTGTCATCTCCGACGGTCGGGCCCGGGAGCGCTGGTCGGGCGGCGCGGACTGGCGCCACGACGACGGGTTGTCGGCGACCGAACTGGACCGGATCGACGCCGTGGTGACCGCGGCGGCCGTCGGCATCGCCAACACCGGCACCATCGTGCTGGACCACGGGGCCGGCCAGGGCCGTCGCGCATTGAGCCTGGTGCCCGATCTGCACGTGTGCGTACTGACCGTCGACCAGATCGTCGACGACGTGCCCGCGGCGGTCGCCCGGCTCCTCCGGTGCGGCAGCCAGAGCAGCCCGCAGACCTGGATCAGCGGTCCCAGCGCCACCAGCGACATCGAACTGGACCGGGTGGAAGGCGTGCACGGGCCCCGCACGCTGCACGTCCTCGTCGCCGGCTAGGTCGCGGCGGGGTGTCAACCGGGCAACTTCGCCCGGTTGCCGGGGCAGAATGACTGCACGGCGGCACCGATGAGAAATCCCGAACTGTATTCATCCATGCCCGAGTTGGTGTGCACCGTGTTCAGCAGGTCCAGGAACGGCACGTTGTTGTCGAAGGACGCGCACACCTGGTGTCCGGCGTTGATCGCGTAGGTGGTGCTCGGGTACCGGATGTGCTGTTGCTGGAGGCTCAGCAGATATGCCTTCTCGGGGATGGTGAGGTTGTCGGCGTGCGCGGCGGGGCAGACGCACACCGCAGCGACGGCCAGCGCTGCGCCCGCCGTGACGGTTCGGATGTACGCCATGGTGGCCCGCCTGATCTCGTGAGTGCGGCGGTTACAGCCCGGTCCGGTTGCGGACGGCGTTGATGGCGCCGCGCACCGCGTTCTCGGTGGCTGCGATCGGCGAGACGGCGACCTCCCCGACGCCCAGCAGCACCTCGACCCGGTCGACGACGTTGTTGAGCCGGTCACCGACCTCGATCAATCGCTCGGCCAGCGTATCGATGCTGCCGATGGTGTCGTTGAACCGGGCCAGCGTGTGGTCCAGCCCCTTGATCGAGGTGTCCAGATCGCTCAGCGTGGCGCCCAGCGTGGTGATCACCCCGTCGAGTTGCCCGACGGTCTGATCGGCGTTCAACGCGGCCTGGGCCAGGTTGCGGATGCGCTGTTGGGTCGGGCGGGTGCCGCGGCCGGTTCTGTCCACCATGGGTTTATTAAACCCTGCCCGGGACTAAACGCCGCCCGGTTTGTCACGGCGGTCCCGGCTTCCCCTCGGCTCCGTCGGAATCTCGGTGCCGAGCGCCGAGGCCGCGGCCGCGTCCAGCAGCCACCGGGTCGCCTCGGTGCCGAACGCCCCGGCCGCCGGAACCGCGGTGGCCGGAGCCCCACCGAGCGCGGCGGCCACCGCGTCGGCCTTCTCGGCGCCGGCGACCAGCAGCCAGACCTGGCGCGAGCGCCGCACCGCGGGCAGCGTCAGGGTCAGCCGCCGCGGCGGAGGCTTGGGTGAATCATCCACCCCGACAACGAATCTCGCGGCCTCGCGGACCGCGGGGGAGTCGGGGAACAGGGAGTTGACATGACCTTCGCCACCCATGCCGAGCAGGTGGACGTCGAATACCGGGGTGGGGGCCCCGCCGTCGGCCAGGCCGGACAGCAGCAGTTCGTAGGCGGCCGCGGCCGCGTCCAGGTTGTCGCCGAACTGGCCGTCGGAGGCCGGCATCGGGTGCACGTTGGCCGCCGGGATGTCGATGCCGTCCAGCAGCGCCTGGCGGGCCTGCAGTTCGTTGCGGTCGGGGTCGGCGGCCGGCACGTAGCGGTCGTCGCCCCAGTACAGCTGCACCGCCGCCCAGTCGACGTCGGAGCGGTCCCGCAACCGGCGCGCCAGGTTGATCCCGGCGCCGCCGCCGGTCAGCACGACGTGGGCCACACCGCGGGCGGCGACGGCACCGGCGATCTCGCCGACCAGGGCGTCGGCGGCCGCGGTGACCAGGGTGTCGGCGTCGGCGAAGGTGAGGACCTGGGGCTGCGGGCGGTTGCTCATCGGTACTCCACTCGGTCCAGGCCGCGCAGGGCCGTCAGGTAGATGCCGTCGGGTTCCAGCCGGCGCAGATCCTCGGCCAGGCAATCCGCGGTACCGCGGTAGGCCAGCGGCAGCAGCGCATCGGGGCGCCCCGTGCGGCTCAGCGTGGCCGTCACCCCGGGCTGCGGCCGGCTCAGCGCGATGGTCTCGGTGTCGGTGTGCAGCTCGACCAGCGGTTGCCCGACGGTCCGGTGGACCGGGCAGTCCAGTCGGCTGACCAGCCAGCCGGCCAGAATGTCGAACGCCGGCTCGGCCGCGCGTCCCCGGACCAGCACCGAGCGGACCTCGGTATCCGCACCGTCGTCGAGCGCCGCGGCCAACAGTGCCCGCCAGTAGGTGACCCGGCTCCAGCACAGGTCGGTGTCCCCGGGGGTGTAGCCGGCCAGCCGGGAGCGAATGTCGGCCAACGGATCCGGGGCGCCGGTCGCGTCGGTGATGCGGCGTAGCGCCAGCCGGCCCAGCGGATCCTCGGCGGGCGCCGCCGGTGCGGCATCGGGCCACCACGCCACCACCGGGGTGTCGGGCAGCAGGAACGGGGTCACCACGCTGGCGGCATGCTCGGCCAGCGGGCCGGACAGCCGCAGCACCACCACCTCCCCGGCGCCGCCGTCGCGGCCCACCCGGATCTGGGCGTCGAGTCGCGGGTCGCCGGCCGACGCGTCGGCCGGGCTGACCAGGATGACCCGGCACGGATGTTCGCGGCTGGCGTCGTTGGCGGCGGCGATCGACTCCTCCAGCACCGACTCGGCGGTCACCGACACCACCAGGGTCAGTACCCGGCCCATCGTCGAAACGCCCTGCTCCTCGCGCAGTGCGACCAGCCGACGGTTGACGTCGTTGGTGGTGGTGCCCGGCAGGTCGACGATCATCAGGGCCGCCGCCACTGCCGGCCGGTGCGCGCCAGCATCTCATCCGCCGATTCCGGGCCCCAGCCGCCGGCCGGATACGGTTGCGGCCGCCCGCCGTCGGCATCCTCGCGGGCCCAGTTCTCCAACGCGGGATCGAGGATGCGCCAGGACAATTCGACTTCCTTGTTGACCGGGAACAACGACGGCTCGCCGAGCAGCACGTCGAGGATCAGCCGCTCGTAGGCCTCCGGGGACTCCTCGGCGAACGCCGTGCCGTAGGAGAAGTCCATGTTCACGTCGCGGACCTCCATCAGGTGCCCGGGCACCTTGGAGGCGAACCGCAGGGTGATGCCCTCCTCCGGCTGCACCCGGATCACCAGCGCGTTCTGGCCGATGTCGGTGCTCATCGCCGCGTCGAACGGCATATGCGGCGGCCGTTTGAACACCAGGGCGATCTCGGTCACGCGGCGGCCGAGCCGCTTGCCGGTGCGCAGGTAGAACGGCACCCCGGCCCAGCGCCGGGTGTTGATCTCGCAGGCGATCGCGGCGTAGGTCTCGGAGGTGGAGGTGGGGGAGAAGCCCTGCTCGTCGAGCAGCCCGACGACCGGCGTGCCGCCCTGCCAGCCCGCCGCGTACTGACCGCGCGCGGTGTTCTCCGACAGCGGCTCGATCAGCTGCGTCGCCGAGAGCACCTTGATCTTCTCCATCTGCAGCGCCCGCGGCGAGAAGCTGACCGGCTCCTCCATCGCGGTGAGCGCCATCAGCTGCATCAGGTGGTTCTGGATCACGTCGCGCGCGGCGCCGATGCCGTCGTAGTAACCGGCGCGGCCACCCAGTCCGATGTCCTCGGCCATGGTGATCTGCACGTGGTCGACGTAATTGGAGTTCCACACCGGCTCGAACAGCTCATTGGCGAACCGCAGCGCCAGCAGGTTCTGCACCGTCTCCTTGCCCAGGTAGTGGTCGATGCGGAACACCGAGGACTCCGGGAAGACGTCGTTGACCACCGAGTTCAACGATTCGGCACTCGCCAAGTCGTGGCCGAACGGCTTCTCGATCACCACCCGGCTCCAGCACCCCGGCTTGTCCTGGGCGGCCAGCCCCGAGGACGACAGCTTCTCGCAGACCAGCGGGAACGACGCCGGTGGGATCGACAGGTAGAAGGCGTGATTGCCGCCGGTGCCGCGGGTCGCGTCGAGACCGTGCAGGGTCTCGGCCAGCCGCGCATACGACGCGTCGTCGTCGAAGTTGCCGGATACGAACCGGAAGCCCTCGGCCAGGCGGTCCCACACCTGCTGCTCGAACGGGGTCCGGGAGTGCTGCGCGACGGCGTCGCGCACCACCTGGGCGAAGTCCTCGTCGGCCCAGTCCCGACGGGCGAATCCCACCAGCGCGAACGACGGGGACAGCAGGCCCCGGTGGGCCAGGTCGTAGATGGCCGGCATCAGCTTCTTGCGGGCCAGATCGCCGGTGACGCCGAAGATCACCATCGCGCATGGACCCGCGATGCGGGGCATCCGCTTGTCGGCCGGGTCGCGCAGCGGATTGCGCGCCGAGGCCTGCGGTGGGGTGGTGCCGCTCATCGCCGGTCTACCGTCGGGCGTCGAGTTGCCCGCTCACGGCGTCGATCAGCTCCTGCCAGGATTTCTCGAACTTGTCCACGCCCTCGTCCTCCAGCAGCCGGAAGACGTCGGGCAGGTCGATCCCGACGGTGGCAAGCTTGTCGAACACGATCTGCGCGGTCTCGGCGGTGCCGGTGATGGTGTCGCCGGTGATCTCGCCGTGGTCGGCGACGGCCTCCAGCGTCTTGTCCGGCATGGTGTTGACGGTGTTGGGCGCCACCAGCTCGGTGACGTAGAGGGTGTCGGGATAGTCGGGGTTCTTCACCCCGGTCGAGGCCCACAGCGGGCGCTGCACCCGGGCGCCGGCGGCGGCCAGCGCCTCGAACCGGGTGCCCCCTTCGAACACCTCCTGGTAGGCGGCATAGGCCAGCCGGGCGTTGGCGACCCCGGCCTCGCCGCGGGTGTCCAGCGCCACGTCGGTGCCGATCGCCTCCAGCCGCTTGTCGATCTCGGTGTCCACCCGGGACACGAAAAACGATGCGACGGAATGGATTCCGGACAGGTCGTGGCCGGCCGCGCGGGCCGCCTCCAGGCCGGCCAGGTAGGCGTCCATCACCGCGCGGTGCCGCTCGACGGAGAAGATCAGCGTGACGTTCACCGAGATGCCCTCGGCGATGACGGCGGTGATCGCCGGCAGGCCCGCGAGCGTCGCCGGGATTTTGATCAGCAGGTTGGGCCGGTCGACGATCTTCCACAGCTCGACGGCCTGGCTGACGGTCTTGGCGGTGTCGTGCGCCAGCCGCGGATCCACCTCGATGGACACCCGGCCGTCCACGCCGTCGGATGCGGTGAACACCGGGGCCAGCACGTCGCAGGCCTCGCGGACGTCATCGGTGGTGACGGTGCGGATGGTGGTGTCGACGTCGGCGCCGGCCGCGGCCAGCTCGCCGACCTGGGCGTCATAGGCGGTGCCGCTGGTCAGCGCGGCCTGGAAGATCGACGGGTTGGTGGTGACCCCGACGACGCTGCGGGTGGCGACCAGATCGGCGAGGTTGCCCGACTGCAGCCGCTCCCGGGACAGGTCGTCGAGCCACACCGACACCCCGGCCTGCGACAGGGCGGCCAGGTTCGGGTTCTGCGTCATGGGCGTGCCTTTCCGATGCTGCGGTTGGCGGCGGCGGTGACGGCTTCCACGGTGAAGCCGAACTTCTCGAAGAGCACGGTGTCCGACGCCGAGGCGCCGTAGTGCTCGATGGACACGATCTCCCCGGCGTCCCCGACGAACCGGTACCAGGGCATCGCGATGCCGGCCTCGACCGACACCCGGGCGCGCACCGACGGCGGCAGCACCGTGTCCCGGTACTCCTGCGGCTGGGCGTCGAACCACTCCACGCACGGCATGGAGATCACCGCGGCGGACACGCCGTCGGCCGCCAGTGCATCCCGGGCGCCCAGCGCCAGGGCGACCTCCGAACCGGTGGCGATCAGCAGCACGTCGGCGTCGGCGGGGGACCCGGCCAGCACGTAGCCGCCGCGGGCCACGCCCTCGGTGCTGGTGCCGGCCAGTACCGGGACGTTCTGCCGGGTCAGGATCAGCCCGACCGGCCCGCGGCCACCGGCGCGCTCCAGCACGGCGCGCCAGGCCGCCGCGGTCTCGTTGGCGTCGGCGGGCCGGACCACCGAGAGCCGGGGGATGGCCCGCAGTGCGGCCAAGTGCTCGATCGGCTGGTGGGTGGGCCCGTCCTCGCCCAGACCGATGGAGTCGTGCGTCCACACATAGATCGGGTCGATATCCATCAGCGCGGCCAGCCGCACCGCCGGGCGCATGTAGTCGGCGAACTGCAGGAAGGTGCCACCGTACGGGCGGGTCGGGCCGTGCAGCACGATGCCGGACAGGATCGCGGCCATCGCATGCTCACGGATACCGAAGTGCAGGGTGCGGCCGTACCAGGTGGCCGTCCAGTCCTCGGTGGAAATCGACGGCGGGCCGAAGGATTTCGCGCCCTTGATGGTGGTGTTGTTGGACCCGGCCAGGTCCGCCGAGCCACCCCAGAGCTCCGGCAGCACCGGGCCGAGCGCGGCCAGCACCGCTCCGGAGGCGGCGCGGGTGGCCGGTCCCTTGGCGTCGGGCTCCCAGGACGGCAGGGCATCGGCCCAGCCGTCGGGCAGCGTGCCGGCCTGCAGCCGGTCCAGCAGCGCCTTGCGCTGCGGCTCCCGCGCCGCCCACGCATCGAAGTCGGCCTGCCAGACGGTGTGCGCGGCGCGACCGCGGGTGACCAGCTCCCGGGTGTGGCCGATGACGGCGTCGGACACCTCGAAGCTGCGGTCCGGGTCGAAGCCGAGGATCTTCTTGGTGGCGGCGACCTCGTCGGCGCCCAGCGCCGAGCCGTGCACCCCGCCGGTGTTCATCTTGGTCGGGGCCGGATAGCCGATCACGGTGCGCAGCGCGATGAACGACGGCCGGTCGGTCACCTCCTTGGCGGCGGCGATGGCGGCCTCGATGCCGACGACGTTCTCCCCGCCCTCGACCTCCTGGACATGCCAGCCGTAGGCCCGGTAGCGGGCGCACACGTCCTCGCTCAGCGCGATGTCGGTGTTGTGTTCGATGGAGATCTTGTTGTCGTCCCAGAACACGATGAGGTTCCCCAGCTGCTGGGTGCCGGCCAGCGAGCTGGCCTCGCTGGTGACGCCCTCCTCGATGTCACCGTCGGAGGCGATGACGAAGATGTAGTGGTCGAACGGGCTGGTGCCGGGTGCGGCGTCGGGGTCGAACAGGCCGCGCTCGTAGCGGGCGGCCATCGCCATCCCGACGGCCGAGGCCAAGCCCTGGCCCAGCGGGCCGGTGGTGATCTCCACACCCTTGGTGTGCCGGTACTCGGGGTGGCCCGGGGTCAGCGAGTCCCAGGTGCGCAGCGCCTCGATGTCGGACAGTTCCAGCCCGAAACCGCCCAGGTACAGCTGCAGGTACAGGGTCAGGCTGGAATGGCCGCAGGACAAGACGAACCGGTCGCGGCCCAGCCACTCGGTGTCCGACGGGTCGTGGCGCAGCTGCCGCTGGAACAGGGTGTAGGCCAGCGGGGCCAGGCTCATCGCGGTGCCAGGATGGCCGTTGCCGACCTTCTGCACCGCATCCGCGGCCAGCACCCGGACGGTATCGACCGCGCGGGTATCGACGTCGGTCCAATCGGCCGGATGGCTGGGCTGGGTGAGCGCGGCGATATCCTCCGCAGTGGTCACAGATGATCTCCTCGTAGGGCGTGCTGGCGCAGGCTGCCGGCGCACGGGTCGCTGCCACAACCCTAATCGGCCGCCGCCGGGCCGTGCAGCGCGCCCGGGACATATTCCGCCATGCGGTTACCGGGTGACGGCCGGTGCGGTCTACCATTCTCTGTAGTAGACGGCGCGCGATGCTCGGTCGCCGCCGGCAGCGAGGAGTCAGTTGGTGAGAATCCGCGAGGAACGCGTCGCCCCGGCGAGCGGCGGCCGCATCCGCTCCACCATGCTGGCCTACCTGGGGCTGACCAAGCCCCGGGTCATCGAATTGCTGCTGGTCACCACCATTCCCGCGATGCTGCTGGCCAACCGCGGCAACGCCATCGACCCGCTGCTGATCCTCAACACCCTGTTCGGCGGCATGCTGGCCGCCGCGGGCGCGAACACGCTCAACTGCGTCGCCGACGCCGACATCGACAAGGTGATGAAGCGCACAGAACGCCGGCCGCTGGCCCGGGCGAGTGTGCCGCGCAGCCACGCGCTGGTCTTCGGCCTGGTGCTGTCGGTGGCGTCCTTCTTCTGGCTGTGGCAGACGACGAACATGCTCTCGGCGCACCTGGCCGGGCTGACCATTGCGTTCTACGTGTTCATCTACACGCTGCTGCTCAAGCGGCGGACCTCGCAGAACGTGGTGTGGGGCGGCGCCGCCGGGTGCATGCCGGTGATGATCGGCTGGTCGGCGGTCACCGGCACCATCGAGTGGCCGGCGCTGGTGATGTTCGCCGTCATCTTCTTCTGGACGCCGCCGCACACCTGGGCGCTGGCCATGCGCTACAAGGAGGACTACGCCGCGGCGGGGGTGCCGATGCTGCCGGTGGTGGCCACCGAGAAGCAGGTCACCCGCCAGATCGTCATCTACACCTGGCTGACCGTCATCGCCACGCTCGCGCTGGTGCCGGCCACCGGCTGGCTCTACACGGTGGTCGCGGCCGCCGCCGGCGCCTGGTTCCTGGTGCTGGCACACCGGCTGCAGGCCGGGGTGAACCGCGGCGAACCGGTCAAGCCGCTGAAGCTGTTCCTGCAGTCCAACAACTACCTGTCGGCGGTGTTCGTCGCACTGGCCGTCGACTCGGTGCTGGACCTGCCCACCCTGCTCAGCCTCTACGGGCCGTAGCCGCGGGGAGCGCGTCGGCACCGTATGGGCACAGCAAATTCGTCGCCGTCGGTGGCCATCATCGGCGCCGGGTTCGGCGGGCTCGGCATGGCCGTCAAATTCAAGCAGGCCGGGATCACCGACCTGACCCTGTTCGAGAAGGCCTCCGACGTCGGGGGAGTCTGGCGCGACAACGACTACCCCGGCGCCGCCTGCGATGTGCCCTCACACCTGTACTCGTTCTCCTTCGCGCCGTATGCCGAATGGTCCCGGCGCTTCGCCCCGCGCGACGAGATTTACGACTACCTGCGCCACTGCGCCCGCTCCTTCGGCATCTACCCGCACATCCGGTTCGACACCGAGGTCACCGGGGCGAGTTTCGACGAGGAGGCCGGCGAGTGGGTGATCGAACTGGCCGGCGGCGGCGGCACACACCGGGCCACCGTTTTGATCACCGCGACGGGCCAGCTGAGCCGCCCCGCGTACCCGCGGATCCCGGGCCTCGACTCGTTCGCCGGGACGATGTTCCACTCGGCGACCTGGGACCACGACCACGACCTGACCGGCGAGAAGGTCGCGGTGATCGGAACCGGGGCCTCGGCGATCCAGTTCGTCCCGCCCGTGGCCGCGCAGGCGGCCCACCTCGAGCTGTTCCAGCGCGGCGCCGCGCACGTGCTCCCCAAGCCCGACTACCCCTACCCGAAGCCGGTCCGGAAACTCTTCCGGCGGATCCCGGCGCTGCTGAGGCTGTCGCGCTGGGTCACCTACGCCGAACTGGAACCCCGCGCGCTGGCCTTCGTCGACTACCCGCAGGCCCTGCGTCTCTATGAGATCCGGTTCCGCCGCCACCTGGCCCGCGATATCCGCGACCCGCAGTTGCGCGAGCAACTCACGCCCACTGATCCCATGGGCTGCAAGCGGATTCTGCTGTCCAACGACTACTACGAGGCACTCGCGCGGGACAACGTCAGCCTGGTGACCGAGCCGATCACCGCCGTCGTGCCGCAGGGCCTGGTCACCGCCGACGGCGTGCTGCACGAGGCCGACACCATCATCCTGGGCACCGGGTTCGCCGCCACCGACTTCCTCGCACCGATGCAGATCACCGGGCGCGGTGGCACCCGGCTCAACGACGTCTGGCGCGACGGCGCCGAGGCATACCTGGGACTGTCGGTCTCCGGGTTCCCCAACTTCTTCATGCTCTACGGGCCCAACACCAACCTGTCGCACAGCTCGATCGTCTACATGCTCGAAGCGCAGATGGGCCACGTGCTGGACGCGGTCGGCGAGATCCGGCGGCGCGGACTCAAATGGCTCGAGGTGCGCCCCGATGTACTTTCCGAGTTCAACATGCGCATTCAGCACAAACTCGACCACACGGTCTGGGCGGAGAACTGCTCGAGCTGGTACCGGACCGCCGCCGGCAAGAACACCCAGAACTGGCCCGGCTTCACCTTCGCCTACCGCGCGGCCGCGCACCGGCTGCGCGAGTCGGACTACGACTTCGTCGGACGCTAGGGCACCAGCACGATCGAGCCGACGGTCTTGCGGTCCTGCAGGTCCTGATGTGCCCGTGCGGCCTCGGCCAGCGGATAGTGTTCGCTGACCGTGATGTTCAGCACCCCCGAGGCGATCTCGTCCATCAGCTCGCCCGCGCGCCAGGCGAATTCGTCGGCGGTCCGGGTGAAGTGCGCGAGGTTGGGCCGGGTCAGGTACACCGATCCGGCGGTGTTGAGGCGCTGCGGATCCACCGGCGGGACCGGGCCCGAGGACGCCCCGAACAGCGCCAGGGTGCCGCGCACGGCGAGGCTGGCCAGGCTGGCGTCGAAGGTGGAGCGGCCCACCCCGTCGTACACGGCGTTGACGCCGTGGCCGCCGGTCAGTTCCCGGATCCGGTCGCCGAACTCGGTGGGATCCTCGGGGTAGTCGAGCACCGCGACCGCACCGGCGGCCCGCGACAGGTCGGCCTTGGCCTGGGTGGACGCCGTGGTGATCACCTTGGTGCCGATGCCGGTGGCCCACTGGGTCAGGATCAGCCCGACGCCGCCGGCGCCGGCGTGCACCAGCACGGTGTCCTGCGGGCCCACCGGGTACACCGACTTGATCAGGTAGTGGGCCGTCATCCCCTTCAGCAGCGCCGAGGCGATCGCGTCGGCCGCCACGCCCTCGGGCACGTAGGCAACGAAATCCGCTGGGGCAACGCAGAATTCGGCGTAGGCGCCGTCGGCGTTGGCGGTCACCACCCGGTCGCCGACGTTGAGCGCGGCCACCCCCTCGCCGACCGCGGCGACCGTCCCGCACACCTCCGAACCGACCACGAACGGCAGTTCCCGTGGGTACAGACCGGACCGGAAATAGGTGTCGATGAAGTTCACGCCGATCGCCTCGGCCTTGATCAGCACCTCGCCCGGACCCGGCTCGGGGCGGTCGCACTCGACGAAGGACAGGGCTTCCGGACCGCCGGTCTGGGCGACTTCGATAGCGTGCATGCCACCATCATGCTTGACGACGCTTCGGTCAGTGAGGTTCGGATGAAGTTGGCGCGTCCCGATGTCTTTCACCCACGCATCGTGCTGGCCGGGTGTTCTCGGCTGCCCGCCGGGGACGGCGACGACGACGGCCTGGTGCAGGCCCTGCGCGTCCGCGGCCAGCACGCGCACTGGCTGCCTTGGGACGACCCGGCGACCCTGGCCGCGGACCTGGTGATCCTGCGCGCCACCTGGGACTACACCGAGCGGCTGCCGGAGTTCCTGGACTGGGCCCGCGCGGTGCCGCAGCTGCTGAACTCCGCCGACGTGGTGGCCTGGAACGTCGACAAACGCTACCTGCATGACCTGGCGGTGGCCGGAGTCCGGGTGGTGGAGAGCGAGTTCTTCGATCCCGGCGAGACCGTGCACCTGCCCGGCGGCAGCGTGGTGGTCAAGCCGGCGGTCGGCGCCGGATCGGTCGGGGCGTGCCTGTTCGACGGCCACACCGCGGCCCGCCGGCACGCCGAAGCGCTGCACGACGCGGGATCCACCGTGCTGGTGCAGCCGTATGACCGGCGCATCGAGGCCGGCGAGACGGCGCTGGTGTTCTTCGGCGGCGAGCCGTCGCACGCCTTCACCAAGGCGCCGATGCTGGCCGAGGAGGGATACCCCGCCGAGCTGGACCCGTCGGGCACCTTCGCCGTCGAACAGCTGGCCGCCGCCGACCCCGATCCGCGGGTCTGGGACTTCGGCGCCGGGGTGTTGGCGGCGGCCGTCGCGCACCTGGGCATCGCCGTCGGCGACCTGCTCTACGCCCGGGTGGACCTGATCGGCGGTGCCGAGGACGCCACGCTGCTGGAACTGGAGCTGGTCGAGCCGAGTCTGGGCTGGGCCGTGCAGAGTCCGGCGGTGCGGGCGGCGGGGGAGCGCCGGTTCGCCATGGCGGTGGAATCGGCGCTGCAGCGCCTCGGCCTGGGCCCGATGTCGCACCGCCCGCCCAAGTTCTGAGGGGCGCTGAGCCCGTTTGGCGTCGAGTCAGACCTCAGGCGGTCGACACGCCGGTGCCCGGCAGCGCTGCGTCTGACTCGATGGGTTCGCGGGTCTTCCCGACGGCCCATACCGCGGCCGTGCCCGCGGTGATGGCGGCGGCCAGCGCGACGTGCACGGCGACCAGGGCCGCGGGCACCCCGTTCTCGAACTGAACGACGCCGACCACGCCCTGCAACGCGACCAGGCCCACCAGGACGCCCAGCCGCAGCCGCACCCGCCGGGGTGCCCGCACGGCCGCCAGCCCGAAGCCCAGGCCCACCAGCAGGCACAGATAGGCCACCAGGAGCCCGCCATGCAGCTGCACCAGCGTGGTGATCTCCACCGCCAGCCGGGCGACGGGCCGCTCGACGCTCTTGTCACCGGCATGCGGGCCGGCGGCGGTGACCAGAGTGCCGGTCACCAGAACAGCGGCCAGCGACACCGCGCCGAGTGCGGTCAGTGCGCGCAGGGGGGCGGGCACCACCCGGACGGGCACGCCGTCGTCGGGCTCGCCGACCTTGATGAACAGCAGTGTCGCCAGCCACACCATCGCCATCGACACCACCAGGTGCACGGCGACGGTCCACCACAGCAGCCCGGTGCGCACGGTGATCCCGCCGATGACGGCCTGCAGCACGGTCGAGGCCGGCATCAGCCACGCGTAGACCAGCACCTCGCGGCGCCGGTGCGCCCGGGTCAGCGCCAGCACCGCGGCGATCGCGGTCGCCACCACCAGGAAGGTCACCATGCGGTTACCGAACTCGACGGCCTGGTGGATCCGAGGCACCTCGGCGTGCGCGACGGGTACGAAGCTGCCCGGGAAGCACTGCGGCCAGGTGGGGCAACCCAGCCCGGAGGCGGTCACCCGGACGATCGCGCCGGTGACGGCGATCAGGCCCTGGCTGAGCACCACCAGCGCGGCGATGACCGACTGGGCCCGACGGCTGGGTTCGGGCAGCAGGTCGACGAGGCGGGTGAACAGTGCTCCGATGGACACCGCCTGATGGTAGCCGAGCCGAAACTACCGACCGTAGTAGAGCCGGATCAGGTGAACCGGAACCAGCGCAGCGCGCCCGCGCCCGCGACCACACCCCAGACGACCAGCACCGCGATGGCGAACCCGTCCACCGACAGCGTCGCCGCCCGGGTCAGCGCCTCGGTCAGTGCACCCGAGGGGCTCAGCCGGGCGAAGGACTGCAGCGAGGCGGGGACCAGGCCGGCGTTCGAGGGCAGCACCAGCGCGCCCAGCCCGGCGAAGACGAACCAGCCCAGGTTGGCCACCGCCAGCACGATCTCGGCGCGCAGCGTGCCGCCCAGCAGCAGGCCGAGCGCGGCGAAGGTCGCCGTGCCCAGCGTGATCACCAGCGCGCCGAGTGCCAGGCCGGCCGGGTTCGGCCGCCAGCCCAGGGCCAGTGCGATGCCGCCGAGCAGGATGGCCTGCAGGAACACCGTCGTCACCACGGCCAGCGCCTTGCCGGCGATGACCCCCCACACCGGCAGGGCGGTCGCGCCGAGCCGCTTGAGGGCGCCGTAGCGGCGGTCGAAGGCCACCGCGATGGCCTGGCCGGTGAACGCCGTCGAGATCACCGCCAGCGCCATGATGGCCGGGGTGAACACCGCCGCCCGGGCGGCCCGGTCGGGCCCGAAGTCACCCAGCGGCAGCAGGATCATCCCGACCAGCAGGGTGATCGGGATGAACATGGTCAGCAGCAGCTGCTCGCCGTTGCGCAGCAACAGTTTGAGTTCCAGGCCGTACTGGGCGGCCAGCATCCTCGGCACCGACGACGGCCGGGGGTCCGGCGCGAAGGTGCCGGGCGGGAACAGGGCCTGTTCGGCCCCGGTGGCGTCGGTCATCGCAGCTCCCGTCCGGTCAGGTCGAGGAAAACGTCCTCCAGGCTGCGCTGTTCGACGCGCATATTGGTGGCCAGCACGTCCAGCCGGGCGCACCAGGCGGTCACGGTGGCCAGCACCTGCGGTTCGATGCAGCCCTCGATCAGATAGTCACCGGTGCCGGTCTCGCTGACCCGGTAGCCCTCCGGCAGCGCCGCGGTCAGCAGTGCCAGGTCCAGCCGGGGCGGGGCGGAGAACCGCAGCTGGTCCTCGGCACCGGAGCGCATCAGCTCGGCGGGCGTCCCGGCGGCCACCGTCTTGCCGTGGTCGATGATGACGATCCGGTCGGCGAGTTCCTCGGCCTCGTTGAGGTGATGGGTGGTCAGCACGACGGTCACCCCGTCACGGCGCAGCGCGTCGATCAGCTCCCACACCACCAGGCGGGCGTGCGCGTCCATCCCGGCCGTCGGCTCGTCGAGAAACACCAGTTCCGGGCGGCCGACGACGGCGCAGGCCAACGCCAGGCGCTGCTGCTGGCCGCCGGAGAGCCGACGGTAGGTGGTGCCGGCGGCGTCGGTCAGCCCCAGGGTGTCCAGCAGCCACGCCGGATCCAGCGGATCGGCGGAGTAGGCGGCCACCAGCCGCAGCATCTCCCCGGCCTTGGCGGCCGGATAGCCGCCGCCGCCCTGCAGCATCACGCCGATCCGCGGGCGCAGCCGGGCGTTGTCGGCCACCGGGTTCAGGCCCAGCACCTCGATGGTCCCGGAGTCGGGGGCGATGAATCCCTCGCACATCTCGACGGTGCTGGTCTTGCCGGCGCCGTTGGGTCCCAGCAGCGCGAACACCTCGGCGCGTGCGACGTCCAGATCGAGCTCGGACACCGCCGTCGTCGGCCCGTAGCGCTTGCTGACCCCGCGCAGCCGTACTGCCGGGCCCTCCGATGGCGAACTCACGGTGATCCAGCGTAGGTCACGGCGCTTGCGCCTCCACCGGCCGCCGCCAGGGCAGTTGCCGGTGGGTGAGTACCACCAGGGCGGCGACGATCAGGGCGCTGGCCGCAGTGGCGTAGGCGATCTGGAACAGGGTGAAACGGTCACCGTTGGCGGTGGGACCGAAAATGCCGACGACCAGCGACACCACGATCGCCGCGATGCGGAACCGGGGCCGCGACGCCCAGCAGGCCAGCGGGATGATCGCCCACAGCAGGTACCACGGCTGCACCACGGGGAACAGCAGCACCGTGGCGCCGAGCGCGACGCCCAGGCCGCCGACCGGGTGCAGCCGGCCGCGCAGCACGGCGACCAGCAGCCAGCTGACCACCACCGCGATGATCAGCACGCCGATGGCGCGGGTCAGCGACAACACCGCCGTGGTGTGGTCACCCAGCCCCAGCAGGATGCCGATCTGCCCAGAGCCCAGCGCCAGCAGCGTCGGCGGCGACATCCAGCTGCGCACCACATTCGCCGTCCCGAGGGTGAACAGCCAGCCGAAGCCCAGCCCGCTGGCCCAGCCGACCGCGGCCATCACGGCCAGCGACAGGGTGCCCAGGCTGGTGCAGGAGATCAGGAACGCCTTGACGGTGCCGCCCCAGCGGTGCGCCAGCGCCATCGCGACGAACCCGAGCGCCAGTAGCGACGGCAGCTTGACCTGCGAGGACAGCGTGATCAGCACCGCGCCCAGCAGCAGCTCGGCCAACGGGACCCAGCTTCGCCAAGTCTGTCGGTCAGTGGGCCAGGCCAGCGGCCGGGGCACCAGCCGCCGGTGCGAATCGATGCCGCGCAATGCGAACTCGGTGCCGGCCAGCATCAGGCCCAGCATCAGCGCTTCGTTGTGGATGCCGGCAACCAGGTGCATCAGCAGCAGCGGGTTGGTGGCGCCCAGCCATAGTGCGCTGACCTCGGCGACCCCGCAGCGCCGCGCCAGCCGGGGGATCGCCCAGACGATCATCAGCACGCCGACCAGCACGATCAGCCGGTGGCAGAGCACCGCGGCGACGATGTTCTCGCCGGTCAGGTCGGAGATGTCGCGGCCGATCCACAGAAACAGCGGCCCGTACGGCGCCGGGGTGTCGCGCCACATGCTCGGCACCGACAGGGTGAAGACGTGGCCGAGTCCCAGGCCGGGGGCGGGCCCCACCGCGTAGGGGTCCAGGCCCTTGCTGGCGATCTCGCTCTGGGCCAGGTAGGAGTAGACGTCCTTGCTGTACATCGGCGGGGCGACCAGCAGCGGCAGCATCCACAGCAGCAGCGTGCGGTCCAGATCGGCTCGGGACATCAGCCGCGGGCTGCCCACCGGGGAGCGCGGGCCGAGCGCGAAGCGGCCCAGCAGCAGCCAGGCAAGGGCCATCATCACCGCGCCGGTGGTGGTCATGGTCAGCGACACCGTCTGCAGCCGCGACGGCAGGTTGAGCAGCCGGACCCCGAACGTCGGGTCCTGCACTACCGGACGGGCCCCGGCACCCAGCGCCCCGATGGCCATCAGCATCGTTCCGGTCGCGCCGAAGATCCGGGTGCGGCGCATGGTGCGCAACTCGCCGGCGTTCAGCGGTGCGCCGACCGCCCGCTCGTCGCCGTGCCACCGATTGATCGACGTGCTCAGCGCCTGCGAGGACAGCGCGGATCGGCGGGGTGCCACCCGGGCAGCCTAGCGCCCGAGGCAGGTAAGGGTGCCCTTGCTGGACCGGCTCGCGGAATTGCGCCACACTGATGTTGTGAAATTCGTTCCCGGGGTTGTTCCCGCGGCACCCGCAGTGGCGCCCGCGGCCGGTGACGGTCACACCCGCCGGGCCATCATCCAGCTGCTGCTGGAATCCGGGCCCATCACCGCCGGTGGCATCTCGGCCCAGCTCGGGCTGTCGGCCGCCGGTGTCCGTCGGCACCTGGACGCTCTGATCGAAGCCGGCGACGCCCAGGCGAACGCGGCGGCGGCCTGGCAGCAGGAGGGCCGGGGCCGGCCCGCCAAGCGGTATCTGCTGACCGCGGCCGGCCGGGCCAAGCTCGAACACGCTTATGACGACCTGGCCTCGGCGGCCATGCGGCAGTTGCGGGAGATCGGCGGCGACGACGCCGTGCGCACCTTCGCCCGGCGCCGCATCGACGCGATCCTGGAAACCGTGGCACCGGCCGCCGACGAGGACGAAGAGACCGTCGAACGGACGGCCGAACAGATCGCAGCGGCGCTGACCGGCGCCGGCTATGTCACCAGCACCACGCCGGTGGGCGGGCCCATCCGCGGCGTGCAGATCTGCCAGCACCACTGCCCGGTATCGCATGTCGCGAGCCAGTTCCCGGAACTGTGCGACGCCGAGGCGCAGGCGATGTCGGAGCTGCTGGGCACCCACGTCCAGCGGCTGGCCACCATCGTCAACGGCGACTGCGCCTGTACCACCCACGTACCGCTGGCCCCGACCGCCCACTAGCAGTAGCAGTACCTTCGGCACAGCCCCGCGCCGAAGCACCGACGAACGAAAAGAGGAGCGTCGCAATGACTCTCACACCGGAGGCGGAAACCGTCACGGGGCCGATGTCGCAGGAAGAGGCACTGGCGTCACTGGGGCACTATGACTACGGCTGGTCGGATTCCGATACCGCCGGCGCCGCGGCCACCCGGGGGCTGTCCGAAGCGGTGGTCCGCGACATCTCCGCGAAGAAGAACGAGCCGGAGTGGATGCTCGACATCCGGCTCCGGGCGCTCCGCACCTTCGAGAAGAAGCCGATGCCCAACTGGGGTGCCAACCTCGACGGCATCGACTTCGACAACATCAAGTACTTCGTGCGGTCCACCGAGAAGCAGGCGGGGTCCTGGGAGGAGCTGCCCGAGGACATCCGCAACACCTATGACCGCCTGGGCATCCCGGAGGCCGAAAAGCAGCGGCTGGTCGCCGGTGTCGCGGCCCAGTACGAGAGCGAAGTGGTGTACCACCAGATCCGCGAGGACCTGGAGGCCCAGGGCGTGATCTTCCTGGACACCGACTCCGGGCTGCGGGAGTACCCGGAGATCTTCAAGGAACACTTCGGCACCGTCATCCCCGCCGGCGACAACAAGTTCTCCGCGCTGAACACCGCGGTCTGGTCCGGCGGATCGTTCATCTACGTCCCGCCCGGCGTGCACGTCGACATCCCGCTGCAGGCCTACTTCCGGATCAACACCGAGAACATGGGCCAGTTCGAGCGGACGCTGATCATCGCCGACGAGAACTCCTACGTGCACTACGTCGAGGGTTGCACCGCGCCGATCTACAAGAGCGATTCGCTGCACTCGGCCGTCGTCGAGATCATCGTCAAGCCCGGTGCGCGCGTTCGGTACACCACCATCCAGAACTGGTCGAACAACGTCTACAACCTGGTCACCAAGCGGGCCCGGGCCGAGGCCGGCGCCACCATGGAGTGGATCGACGGCAACATCGGCTCCAAGGTCACCATGAAGTACCCGGCGGTGTGGATGACCGGCGAGCACGCCAAGGGCGAGGTGCTCTCGGTGGCGTTCGCCGGCGAGGGCCAGCACCAGGACACCGGGGCCAAGATGCTGCATTTGGCGCCCAACACCAGCTCCAACATCGTGAGCAAGTCGGTCGCCCGCGGCGGCGGCCGGTCCTCCTACCGCGGGCTGGTGCAGATCAACAAGGGTGCGCACGGCTCCAAGGCCAGCGTGAAATGCGATGCGCTGCTGGTGGATACCATCAGCCGCTCCGACACCTACCCCTACGTCGACATCCGCGAGGACGACGTCACCATGGGGCACGAGGCGACGGTGTCGAAGGTCAGCGACAACCAGCTGTTCTACCTGCGCAGCCGCGGACTGACCGAGGACGAGGCGATGGCGATGGTGGTCCGCGGGTTCGTCGAGCCGATCGCCAAGGAACTGCCGATGGAGTACGCGCTGGAGCTCAACCGGCTGATCGAGCTGCAGATGGAAGGCGCGGTCGGATAATGGCACAACTGGAAGCCACGCCCGGCGCACCGGTCGTGGTCAACAAGGGCGAGCTCTTCTCCTCCTTCGACGTCAACGCCTTCGAGGTACCCGGCGGGCGCGACGAGAACTGGCGGTTCACCCCGCTGCGGCGGCTGCGCGGCCTGCACGACGGCTCGGCCACGCCGACGGGGCACGCGACGATCACCGTCACCGAAGCGCCCGGCGTGCGGACCGAAACCGTCGGCCGCGATGACCAGCGGCTCGGCCAGGGCGGAGTGCCCACGGATCGAGTTGCCGCCCAGGCATTCTCGTCATTCGACTCGGCGACCGTGGTCACCGTCGAACGTGGCGCCGAAGTCGAGCACGCCGTCCGGATCACCATCGACGGCCCCGGCGAGGGCGAGGTGGCCTACGGGCACCTGCAGATCCGCGTCGAGGAACTCGCCCGGGCGATCGTCGTCGTCGACCTGCGCGGCAGCGGCACCTACGCCGACAACGTCGAACTGATCGTCGGCGACGCCGCCGCACTCGGGGTCATCTGGATCGCCGACTGGGCGCCGGACATGGTGCAGGTCAGCGCCCACCACGCCAAACTGGGCCGCGACGCCCGGTTCGGGCACGTCAACGTCACCCTCGGCGGCGACGTGGTGCGCACCGCGATCACCACCCGGTTCACCGCCCCGGGCGGGGACGCCCAGCTGCTCGGCACCTACTTCGCCGACGACGGCCAGTTTTTCGAATCTCGGTTGCTGGTCGACCACACCCACCCCAACTGCCGCTCCGACGTGCTCTACAAGGGTGCGGTGCAAGGGGATCCGGAGTCGCGGCGGCCCGACGCGCACACCGTGTGGATCGGCGACGTGCTGATCCGCGCCGAAGCCACCGGCACCGACACCTTCGAGGTCAACCGCAACCTGCTGCTCACCGACGGTGCCCGCGCCGACTCGGTGCCCAACCTGGAGATCGAGACCGGCGAGATCGTCGGCGCTGGGCACGCCAGCGCCACCGGACGTTTCGACGACGAGCAGCTGTTCTACCTGAGGGCCCGGGGCATTCCCGAAGACCAGGCCCGCCGGCTGGTGGTCCGCGGATTCTTCAACGAGATCATCACCAAGATCGCGGTGCCGGCCGTCCGGGATCGCCTCACCGCCGCCATCGAACACGAGCTGGAACTCACCGAATCGAGAATGTCGTGACCACCCTGGAAATCAAAGACCTGCACGCCGCCGTCATCGCCGACGACGGCACCGAGATCCCGATCCTCAAGGGCGTGGACCTGATCGTGCGCTCGGGTGAGACGCATGCGGTGATGGGCCCCAACGGATCCGGCAAGTCGACGCTGTCCTACGCCATCGCCGGACACCCCCGTTACCGGGTGACGTCCGGGTCGATCACCCTCGACGGTGCCGACGTGTTGGCCATGAACGTCGACGAACGTGCCCGCGCCGGACTGTTTTTGGCGATGCAGTACCCGGTCGAGGTGCCCGGGGTGTCGATGTCGAACTTCCTGCGCACCGCGGCCACCGCCGTGCGCGGCGAGGCACCGAAACTGCGGCACTGGGTCAAAGAGGTCAAATCGGCGATGGCCGAACTGGAGATCGACCCGACCTTCGGCGAACGCAGCGTCAACGAGGGCTTCTCCGGCGGCGAGAAGAAGCGCCACGAGATCCTGCAGCTGAGCCTGCTCAAGCCCAAGATCGCCATCCTCGACGAGACCGACTCCGGCCTGGACGTCGACGCGCTGCGGATCGTCAGCGAGGGCGTCAACCGGTACGCCGAGGCCGAGCACGGCGGCATCCTGCTGATCACCCACTACACCCGGATCCTGCGCTACATCCGTCCGCAGTTCGTGCACGTCTTCGTCGACGGCCGGATCGTGGAATCCGGCGGCCCGGAGTTGGCCGACCAGCTCGAGGAGCACGGCTACGAACGGTTCACCCAGGCCTCGGCCGGTGCATGATGACCACCGCCACCGGGCTTGACGCCGACCGGCTGACCGCCATTCGCGCCGACTTCCCGATCCTGGGCAAGGTGATGCGCGGCGGGCAGCAGTTGGCGTACCTGGACTCCGGGGCGACCTCGCAGAAGCCGCTGGCGGTGCTCGACGCCGAACGCGACTTTCTGCTCAATCACTACGGCGCGGTGCACCGCGGTGCGCACCAGCTGATGGAGGAGGCGACCGACGCCTACGAGGACGGCCGCGCTGCGATCGCGGCCTTTGTCGGCGCCGGCGACGACGAGCTGGTGTTCGTCCGCAACGCCACCGAGGGGCTGAACCTGCTGTCCTATGTGCTGGGCGACAACCGGTTCGCCGGTGCCGTCGGGCCGGGCGACGTCGTGGTGGTCACCGAACTCGAACACCACGCCAACCTGATCCCGTGGCAGGAGCTGTGCCGTCGCGCCGGCGCCGAGCTGCGCTGGTACGGGGTCACCGATTCCGGGCGCATCGACCTGGATTCGCTGACCCTGGACGAGCGGGTCAAGGTGGTGGCGTTCTCGCACCACTCGAACGTCACCGGCGCGATCGCCCCGGTGCCCGAACTGGTGGCCCGGGCCAAGGCCGTCGGCGCGCTGACGGTACTCGACGCCTGCCAGTCGGTGCCGCACCAACCCGTCGACTTCACCGCCCTGGACGTCGATTTCGCGGCGTTCTCCGGGCACAAGATGCTCGGCCCGACCGGCATCGGCGCGCTCTACGGCCGCCGCGAACTGCTGTCGGAGCTGCCGCCGTTCCTCACCGGCGGCTCGATGATCGAGACGGTCACCATGGAGCGCTCCACGTATGCGCCCGCCCCGCAGCGCTTCGAGGCCGGCACCCCGATGACCTCGCAGGTCGTCGGCCTGGCCGCGGCCGTGGGCTACCTCGAGGCGATCGGCATGGACGCCGTCGCGGCCCACGAGCACGAGCTGGTGCTGGCCGCACTGGCCGGGCTCCAGGACATCCCGGAGGTCCGCATCATCGGGCCGTCGGCGCAGGACTCGGTGACCGCCGGATTGCGCGGATCCCCGGTGTCCTTCGTGGTCGACGGCGTGCACGCGCACGACGTCGGGCAGGTCCTCGACGACGAGGGGGTCGCGGTCCGCGTCGGGCACCACTGCGCCTGGCCGCTGCACCGCCGCTTCGGCGTCGCCGCCACCGTGCGCGCCTCGTTCGCCGTCTACAACACCCTCGACGAGGTGGACCGGATGGTTGCCGGGGTACGCCGCGCCGTCGAGTTCTTCGGCAGGAGCTGAACCGTGCGACTGGAACAGATGTACCAGGACGTGATCCTGGACCACTACAAACACCCGCACCACCGCGGGCTGCGCGATCCGTTCGACGCCCAGGTACATCACGTCAACCCGACCTGCGGTGACGAGATCACCCTGCGGGTCACGCTGTCCGACGACGGCCAGACGGTCAACGACGTGTCCTACGACGGGCAGGGCTGCTCGATCAGCCAGGCCGCGACCTCGGTGCTCGCCGACGAGGTGATCGGCGAAACCGTCGGCGACGCACTGAAAACCGTGACCGCCTTCCAGGAGATGATCTCCTCGCGCGGCACCATCGCCGGCGACGAGGATCTCATCGGCGACGGCGTCGCCTTCGCCGGCGTCGCCAAGTACCCGGCCCGGGTCAAGTGTGCGCTGCTGGGCTGGATGGCTTTCAAAGATGCGCTGGCCCAGGCCAGCGGGGAAAAACATGCGCTGGCAGCCCGGACACGATCAAAGGAGACGGCCGAATGAGCACCCTGACGCCCGAAGAGCAGTTGCTGGTCGATGTCGAGGAGGCCATGCGCGACGTGGTGGACCCCGAGCTGGGCATCAACGTGGTGGACCTGGGCTTGGTCTACGGGCTCAACGTCGAGCAGGGCGAGCCCGGCAAGATCGCGTTGATCGACATGACCCTAACGTCCCCGGCCTGCCCGCTCACCGATGTCATCGAGGACCAGACCCGCACCGCGCTGGTGGGCGCGGGCCTGGTCAGCGAGATCCGGCTGAACTGGGTGTGGAACCCGCCGTGGGGCCCGGACAAGATCACCGACGACGGCCGCGAGCAGCTCCGGGCCCTGGGCTTCACCGTTTAGCGACTTCGGGCCCCGAATTCTCGACACCTCTCCCGCATATACCCCGTGGGGTATGATATCTCTGGGAACAACGCCGTTCCCGTCGGTGTTAGGAGAGACGTGGCTACCAAAGACATCACCGCGGCCGAGTTCGACGACCTGGTCAGCGGCAACGACATCGTTCTGGTGGACTTCTGGGCATCCTGGTGCGGTCCGTGCCGTGCCTTCGCGCCCACCTTCACCAAGGCGTCCGAGGCGCACCCCGACGTGGTGTTCGCCAAGGTCGACACCGAGGCCGAGCAGCAGCTCGCCGCGGCGGCGCAGATCCGTTCGATCCCGACCCTGATGGCATTCAAGAAGGGCAAGCTGGTGTTCAACCAGGCCGGCGCCCTGCCGCCTGCGGCGCTGGAGGACCTGATCGCCAAGGTCAAGGAGTTCGACATCGACGCCGCCATCGCGGCGCAGCAGTCCGAATAGGGCACGCTACCGTGGGTCGGTGACCAGCGCATCGGCCTCTGAATTCGTCGTCGTCGACCGGCCCGGTGACGGCGTCGCCCGGATCACCCTGAACCGCCCGGAGCGGATGAACTCCATGGCGTTCGACGTGATGCTGCCGCTGCGCGACGTACTTCGCGACATCGGCAACCACAACGACGTCCGCGCGGTGATCTTGACCGGGGCCGGGCGGGGCTTCTCCTCGGGCGCCGACCACAAGTCCGCCGGAGCGGTCCCGCACGTGCAGGGCCTCACCCGCCCGACATTCGGGTTGCGCACCATGGAGATCCTCGACGACGTCATCCTGGGGCTGCGCCGGCTGCACCAACCGGTGATCGCCGCGGTCAACGGTGCGGCGATCGGCGGCGGGCTGTGCCTGGCGCTGGCCTGCGACATCCGGCTCGCGTCCACCGAGGCGTACTTCCGCGCCGCCGGCATCAACAACGGGCTGACCGCCAGCGAACTGGGGTTGAGTTACCTGCTGCCGCGGGCCGTCGGATCGAGCCGAGCCTTCGAGATGATGCTGACCGGCCGCGACGTGGACGCCGCCGAGGCCGAGCGCATCGGCCTGGTGTCGCGGGTGGTGCCGGGCGAGGAGCTGATCGGCGCGTGCGTCACAATGGGGGAGCGCATCGCCGCGTTCTCCCGGCCGGGTGTGGAACTGACCAAGCGAACTTTATGGTCGGGGCTGGACGCCGGTAGCCTGGAGGCACATATGCAGGCCGAGGGTCTGGGCCAGCTCTACGTGCGCCTGCTCACCGCAAACTTCGAGGAAGCGGTCGCCGCGCGCGCCGAGGGCCGGGCACCGGTCTTCACCGACGACAAGTAATGGAGCCCTACCGTTGATTACCGCGACGGACCTGGAGGTCCGCGCCGGTGCGCGCACGCTGCTGGCCGCCGACGGCCCGGCGCTGCGGGTGCAGCCCGGCGACCGGATCGGCCTGGTGGGGCGCAACGGCGCCGGCAAGACCACCACCATGCGCATCCTCGCCGGCGAGGGTGAGCCGTACGCCGGCACCATCACCCGCACCGGGGAGGTCGGCTACCTCCCGCAGGATCCCCGCGAGGGCGACCTGGACGTGCTGGCCCGCGACCGGGTGCTCTCGGCGCGCGGGCTGGACACCCTGCTCTCCGACCTGGAGAAGCAGCAGACGCTGATGGCCGAGGTGGCCGACGAGGCCGCCCGGGACAAGGCGGTGCGCCGCTACGGGCAGCTGGAGGAGCGGTTCTCCGCACTCGGCGGTTACGCCGCCGAAAGCGAGGCGGGACGGATCTGCGCCAGCCTGGGACTGGCCGATCGGGTACTCACCCAGCCGCTGCGCACCCTCTCCGGCGGTCAGCGCCGCCGGGTGGAACTGGCCCGCATCCTGTTCGCCGCCTCGGAATCCGGGGTGGCCGGGGGATCGACGACGCTGCTGCTCGACGAACCGACCAACCATCTCGACGCCGACTCGATCGGCTGGCTGCGCGATTTCCTGCGCAACCACACCGGCGGGTTGGTGGTGATCAGCCACGACGTCGACCTGCTGGCCGACGTGGTCAACCGGGTGTGGTTCCTCGACGCCGTCCGCGGCGAGGCCGACGTCTACAACATGGGCTGGCACAAGTACCTCGACGCCCGCGCCACCGACGAGCAGCGCCGGCGACGGGAACGCGCCAACGCCGAACGCAAGGCTGGTGCGCTGCGCGCCCAGGCCGCCAAGATGGGCGCCAAGGCCACCAAAGCGGTTGCCGCCCAGAACATGTTGCGCCGCGCCGACCGGATGCTGGCCTCCCTGGACGACGAGCGTGTCGCCGACAAGGTGGCCCGGATCAAGTTCCCCACCCCGGCCCCGTGCGGCAAGACCCCGCTGATGGCCAAGGGACTGACCAAGACCTACGGATCGCTGGAGGTGTTCACCGGAGTCGATCTGGCCATCGACCGCGGATCCCGGGTGGTGGTGCTGGGGCTCAACGGTGCCGGTAAGACGACGCTACTGCGGGTGCTGGCCGGCGCCGAGACCCCCGATGCGGGGCGGCTGGAACCCGGGCACGGTTGCAAGATCGGCTATTTCGCGCAGGAACACGACACCCTGGACAACGACGCCACCGTCTGGGAGAACATTCGCCACGCCGCCCCGGACACCGGCGAACAGGACCTGCGCGGGCTGCTCGGTGCATTCATGTTCACCGGCCCGCAGCTCGAGCAGCCGGCCGGAACCCTGTCCGGTGGTGAGAAGACCCGCCTGGCGCTGGCCGGGCTGGTGGCTTCGACGGCCAACGTGCTGCTGCTCGACGAGCCGACGAACAACCTGGACCCGGCGTCTCGGGAGCAGGTGCTCGACGCGCTGCGCAGCTACACCGGCGCCGTCGTGCTGGTCACCCACGATCCGGGTGCCGCCGAGGCGCTGGAGCCCCAGCGGGTGGTGCTGCTGCCCGACGGCACCGAGGACCACTGGTCGGCGGACTACCAGGAACTCATCGAGCTGGCCTGAGCCCCGGCCGCTCGGTCAGGACTGCTGCCGCACCGACTGTTCCACCAGGTCCAGCACCGCGCCCAGCTGCTCGGGATCGTCGCCGCTGGCCAGCCGGGCGACCAGGCCGTCGAGCACCAGGTCCAGGTAGGTCTGCAGCACCTCGCCGGGCACGTCCTCGCGCAGCCGCCCGGCGTCGCGCTGACGGCGCAGCCGCGCGCTGGTGGCCGCCGACAGCTCGGCCGAGCGTTCCGACCAGCCGCGGTGAAACGCCGGGTCGGTGCGCAGTTTCCGGGCGATCTCCATCCGGGTGGCCAGCCAGTCGTACTGATCCGGTGCGGCGAGCATGTCCCGCATCACCTGGATCAGGCCCTCCCGGCTGGCCACGTCGGCCATCCGCTCGGCGTCCTCGCGCGCCAACTCGAAGAACAGCGAATCCTTGTCCCGGAAGTGGTGGAAGATCGCCCCCCGGGACAGCCCGGTGGTCTCCTCCAGACGGCGCACCGTCGCCTTGTCATAGCCGTACTCGGCAAAACAGCGACGGGCGCCGTCGAGGATCTGGCGGCGGCGTGCGGCCAGATGGTCCTCGCTCACTTTCGGCATTGAGGTGGTCAGGCCTTCAGCATGTTGCGCAGCACGTACTGCAGGATGCCGCCGTTGCGGTAGTAGTCGGCCTCACCGGGGGTGTCGATGCGCACCACGCCGTCGAACTTCACCGTGGAGCCGTCTTCCTTGGTGGCGGTGACCTTGACGGTCTTGGGCGTCTTGCCGGCGTTGAGCTCCTCGATGCCGACGATGTCGAACGTCTCGGTGCCGTCCAGGCCCAGCGTCTTGGCGCTCTCGCCCTCGGGGAACTGCAGCGGGATCACGCCCATGCCGATCAGGTTGGACCGGTGGATGCGCTCGAACGACTCGGCGATGACGGCCTTGACGCCCAGCAGCGTGGTGCCCTTGGCCGCCCAGTCGCGCGAGGAGCCCGAACCGTACTCCTTGCCGCCGAGCACGACCAGCGGGATGCCGGCGCGCTGGTAGTTCATGCAGGCGTCGTAGATGAAGGCCTTCGGGCCGCCCTCCTGGGTGAAGTCCCGGGTGTAGCCGCCCTGGGTGCCCTCCAGGCCGATGGTGTCGAGCACCTTGTTCTGCAGCCGGATGTTGGCGAAGGTGCCGCGGACCATCACCTCGTGGTTGCCGCGACGGCTGCCGAGGGAGTTGTAGTCCTTGCGGGCCACCCCGTGTGAGTCGAGGTAGTCCGCGGCCGGGGTGCCCGGCTTGATCGGGCCGGCGGGGCTGATGTGGTCGGTGGTGACCGAGTCGCCCAGCAGCGCCATCACCCGGGCGCCGGTGATGTCGGACACCGGCTCGGGCTCCATCTTCATGCCGTCGAAGTACGGCGCCTTGCGCACGTAGGTCGAGTTCTCGTCCCAGGCGAAGGTGTCACCGGACGGGGTGGCCAGGTTGCGCCAGTGCTCGTCGCCCTTGAAGACGTCGGCGTAGGACTTGCGGAACATGTCCTGGCTGATCGCGTTCTTGATGGTGTCGTCGATCTCCTGCGCCGACGGCCAGATGTCGCGCAGGAAGACGTCATTGCCGTCGTTGTCCTTGCCCAGTGCGTCGGTTTCGAAGTCGAAGTCCATGGTGCCGGCCAGCGCGTAGGCGATCACCAGCGGCGGCGACGCCAGGTAGTTCATCTTGACATCGGGGGAGATGCGGCCCTCGAAGTTACGGTTGCCCGAAAGCACCGCGGTGACCGTCAGGTCCTCGTCGTTGACCGCCTTGGAGATCTCCTCCGGCAGCGGACCGGTGTTGCCGATACACGTGGTGCAGCCGTAACCACCCAGGTAGAAGCCCAGCTTCTCCAGGTACGGCCACAGGCCGGCCTTCTCGTAGTAGTCGGTGACCACCTGGCTGCCCGGTGCCATGTTGGTCTTCACCCACGGCTTGGACGACAGGCCCTTCTCCACGGCGTTGCGGGCCAGCAGGGCCGCGCCGATCATCACCGACGGGTTGGAGGTGTTGGTGCACGACGTGATGCCCGCGACGGCGACGGCACCGTGGTCTAGGACGAACTCACCGCGCTCGCCCTTGACCCGCACCGGCTTGGACGGCCGGCCCTCTGAGCCGTTGGCGGCGGACTGCACGACGACGGCGTCCTCGTCGGCGAACGACAGCTTGGCCGGGTCGCTGGCCGGGAAGGACTCCTCGAGCGCCTCGTCGAGCTGGGTGTGCGGCGCCGGGTGGTTTTCCTCGACGTAGTTGTGGATGTCCTTGCGGAAGGCGATCTTGCTCTCCGACAACAGAATCCGGTCCTGCGGGCGCTTCGGTCCGGCGATCGAGGGCACCACGGTGGACAGGTCGAGCTCCAGGTACTCGGAGAACGCCGGCTCGTGGTCCGGGTCGTGCCACATGCCCTGGGTCTTGGCGTAGGCCTCAACCAGCGCCAGCTGCTCGTCGGTGCGGCCGGTCAGGCGCAGGTAGTTGATGGTCTCGTCGTCGATCGGGAAGATCGCGCAGGTGGAGCCGAACTCGGGGCTCATGTTGCCCAGGGTGGCGCGGTTGGCCAGCGGCACCTCGGCCACGCCGTTGCCGTAGAACTCGACGAACTTGCCGACCACACCGTGTTTGCGCAGCATCTCGGTGACGGTCAGCACCACGTCGGTGGCAGTGACCCCGGGCTGGATCTCGCCGGTCAGCTTGAAGCCGACGACGCGCGGGATCAGCATCGACACCGGCTGGCCCAGCATCGCGGCCTCGGCCTCGATGCCGCCCACGCCCCAGCCCAGCACGCCCAGGCCGTTCTCCATGGTGGTGTGGCTGTCGGTGCCCACACAGGTGTCGGGGTAGGCCTGGCTGACGGTTTTCCCGCCTTCCACCCGGTCGCGCACCATCACGGTGCGGGCCAGGTATTCGATGTTGACCTGGTGCACGATGCCGGTGCCCGGCGGGACCACCTTGAAGTCGTCGAAGGCGCCCTGGCCCCAGCGCAGAAACTGGTAGCGCTCGGAGTTGCGCTCGTACTCCAGCTCGACGTTGCGGGCGAAGGCGTCGGCGGTGCCGAACACGTCGAGGATGACGGAGTGGTCGATGACCATCTCGGCGGGCGAGAGCGGGTTGACCTTGTTCGGGTCACCGCCCAGAGCAGTGACGGCCTCGCGCATGGTGGCCAGGTCGACCACGCACGGGACGCCGGTGAAGTCCTGCATGATCACCCGGGCCGGGGTGAACTGGATCTCGATGCTGGGTTCGGCCGCCGGATCCCAGTTGGCGATGGCCTCGATGTGTTCCTTGGTGATGTTGGCGCCGTCTTCGGTGCGAAGCAGGTTCTCCGCCAACACTTTCAGGCTGTAGGGAAGTTTCTCGGTACCGGGTACCGCGTCCAGGCGGTAGATCTCGTAGCTGTTGTCCCCGACCGTGAGCGTGGCGCGTGCTCCGAAAGAATTCTGGCTGGTCACATCGACTCCCGCATTGAGTTTTTAACGCAGACCGGGCTGTGGCACTGCGGTCGAACCACTTTAACAGTACGCTTGTCCTGCAACTGGTGGGGGCCGGTTTCCCGGTTTTTTTGCGGCAGTTCTCGCTCGTGTGCTGTCCCGTTCACGGCCCGCACTGAAGTACCGTCGCAGCATGCACGGGCTGTTGTTCGATCCCTACCTCCCGACCGAGATCCCCGCCGGCGTCGACATGGTCGACGTCCAGGCGCAGGTCGACGCGACCGGGTTCGCCGTCCCGGCCGGCGCCGACGCCGCGGAGATCGACGGACTCCGCCAGGTGGTGACCGAGGCCGCCGATCACGGCATCGACCTCAAGATCGTGGTGGTCGCGCCGACCCCGCCGGTCGACGCGCCGCTGCGCGACGTCGCCAACGACGTGGGCGCCCAGCATCCCGGCGCGACGGTGCTGGTGCTCGGCGCGCCCTACGCCGGCAGCTTCAGCACCACCTACGACCGGGCCACGCTGGAGGCCGCCGAGGACGTGGCCAAGACCGGGAACGGTCCGGTGCAGGCCTCGCAGAATTTCCTCAGTCAGTTGCAGACGCCTATTTTTCCGTGGACCTCGTTTACCGTCGCGCTGGTCGCCGTGGTGGCGATCGCGGCGGGGGTGACGCGGTTATTGCAGGTGCGCGCCCGTCGTGAGTTCGACGGCGGAAACACCGATGTGGGTGCAGCCGAAAAGGCTTCTGCCAGCACGGCATAGCGGCTTCTCGCCGATCCGCAGGAAACTCTGCGCAATTCCCAAGGTCACGGCCAGGTCACATTGTTTAAATCACAAACTTGTAATTTGTGACTGAAGTTTCATCAGGGACTTTTGTGACGTACGGTGCAAAGGGTGCCTAATGTGCGAATGAGGTTTATGTGACTCGTTTGACCAGTGTGGCACCGGTCGGGTTGTAGCACTAGGGGAGACACGGTTCCGATGAGGCTTATCCACGGCGCGTCGCCGCTGCTGACGGTGGCGCTTCTGCTGGGCACGGCGGGTCAGGCCGGCGCAGATCCGGCTCCGGCGCCCGACGGCCTCGGCGCGCTGATCGCCGCCGTCGCCGAGGCCAATCAGCGACTCGACGAGCTCGGCGCGCAGGTACAGACGCAGCAGGAGAGCGTCAACAAGAGCCTGGTCGAGGTGCAGACGGCACGGGACAACGCCGCCACCGCCCAGACCGAACTGGCGGCCAGTCAGCAGTCCGTCCGCGACTGCGACGGCGCCATCGCCGACGCCCAGTCCCGATTCGACGACTACGCCGTCCAGACCTACATGAACGGACCGTCGGACGCGCTGCTGACGGCCAGCAACCCAGACGAGGTGATCCAGGCGTTGGCCGCCGACGACGCCGTGGCCAACGTCTCCAACCGGGTGATGGGCGACCTGAAGCGGACCCGGACCGAGCAGGCCAACCGGGAATCGCGGGCCCGCCTCGCCAAGGAGAAGGCCGACGCCGCGGCCGCCGACGCCAAGACCAGCCAGGACAACGCGGTCGTCGCGCTGCAGACCGCGCAGGCCAAGTTCGGTGACCAGCAGGGCGAGATCAACAAGCTGGCCGCCGAGCGCGACGCCGCCCGCGCCCGGCTCAACGAGGCGCGCGCGGCGATGGCCCCGTCCGGCCCGGCGACCTCGGGCCCCGCCAATCCGGCCACCCCGCCCGCGGTGGTCCCGGAGTCCCGCGGCCAGGCCGCCCCGCGCGACGGCGACTGGGATCGCGCGCCGGCCGGCGCGGCACCGCCCTACGGTGATGCCAGCCAGTGGGACACCACGCTGCCGATGGTGCCCAGCGCCTTCGTCTCCGGCGACCCGATCGCCATCGTCAACGAGGTGCTCAACATCTCGTCGTCCTCGGCGCAGGTGACCGCCGGCCTGGGCAAGAAGTTCCTGCAGAAGCTCGGCATCCTGGCGCCGGATGCCACCGGCATCACCAACAACGGCGCCATCCCGCGGGTGTACGGCCGGCAGGCCTCCGAGTACGTCATCAACCGCGGCATGGCCGTGCGGGGCACCCCGTACTCCTGGGGCGGCGGGAACGCCAGCGGTCCCACCAACGGCATCGACTCCGGCGCGGGCACCGTGGGCTTCGACTGCTCGGGGCTGGTGCTGTACTCGTTCGCCGGCGTCGGCATCCAGCTGCCGCACTACTCGGGCTCGCAGTACAACATGGGCCGCAAGATCCCGTCCGCCGAGATGCGCCGCGGCGACGTCATCTTCTACGGCCCCGGCGGCAGCCAGCACGTCACCATCTACCTGGGCGACGGCCAGATGCTGGAAGCCCCCTACACCGGATCCGTGGTCAAGGTGTCCCCGGTGCGCACCAGCGGCATGACACCGTACGTCGTCCGCTACATCGAATACTGACGATCTGAATCGAGACTGTATGCCGCCCAAGACCTTTGGCATCCGACCCGGGTGGAACCGGTTGCTGGCCGCAGTGGCCGTGACCGTCGTCGCACTGGGTTTGGCGCTCGGTCTGGCACCGGTGTCGAGCGCTGATCCCGACGGCGGCTGGGACCCCACCTTGCCCAAGCTGATCAGCTCCGGCGCGCCCGGGGACCCGCTGGCGATCGCCAATGCGTCGCTGGCCGCCACCACCCAGGCCACCCAGGCCACCATGGACCTGGGCCGCAAATTCCTGTCCAAGATGGGTCTGGCCAGTGACCCGGCGTCGCAATCGGTGGCTCCCGGCCGGGTCCGCGGACCGGCGGCCATCGAATACGTCATCCGCCGCGGAGGCTCACAGATCGGTATGCCCTACTCCTGGGGCGGCGGCAAGCCGACCGGGCCGAGCACCGGCGTCGGCGACGGCGCCAACATCTACGGCTTCGACTGCTCGGGGCTGACCCAGTACTCGTTCGCCGGGGTGGGCGTGCTGATCCCGAAGTACTCCGGCGACCAGTACAACACAGGCCGCAAGGTGCCGATCTCGCAGGCCAAACGGGGTGATCTCATCTTCTGGGGCCCCGGCGGCAGCCAGCACGTCGCGCTCTACCTGGGCAACGGCCAGATGCTGGAGGCCTCCGGCAGTGCCGCCCGGGTCAAGGTCAGCCCGGTGCGCACCTCCGGCATCCAGCCCTACGCCGCGCGGATCATCGAGTCCTGAGCAAGCCCTGAGCCAGTCCTGAGGCGACGGTGTGCCAAGACGCGCCACGCGCCGGGCACGTCGACGGAACTCTGATGGCCTGGACGGCGTTCGAAACGCGCCAGGCGCCGGGCAACGTCGACGGAACGTGGTTGGCCTGGACGGCGTTCGAAACGCGCCAGGCGCCGGGCAACGTCGACGGAACGTGGTTGGCCTGGAATAGTTTGTGTACGTACCTCCCGGTGACATCCGGGATCATGGTTGTGGACCAAGCAACAAGAACAGCTTCGGAGGATTGTCGATGACGTCAGCAGGTGGGTCGCCCAACTACACGCCGGCCGGCTCGTCCGGCGGCGCACATGCGGCCCCGGCCGAGGTCCAGACGCTTGAGCGGGCCATCTTCGAAGTCAAGCGGATCATCGTCGGGCAAGACCAGCTGGTCGAGCGGATCCTGGTCGGACTGCTGGCCAAGGGCCACGTGCTGCTCGAGGGTGTGCCCGGCGTGGCCAAGACCCTGGCGGTGGAGACCTTCGCCAAGGTGGTCGGTGGCAAGTTCTCCCGCATCCAGTTCACCCCCGACCTGGTGCCCACCGACATCATCGGCACCCGCATCTACCGGCAGGGCCGCGAGGAGTTCGACATCGAGCTCGGCCCGGTGGTCTGCAACTTCCTGCTCGCCGACGAGATCAACCGCGCCCCGGCAAAGGTGCAGTCCGCGCTGCTGGAGGTGATGGCCGAACGCAAGATCTCCATCGGCGGCAAGGACTACCCGCTGCCCAAGCCGTTCCTGGTGATGGCCACCCAGAACCCGATCGAGAACGAGGGCGTCTACCCGCTGCCCGAGGCCCAGCGCGACCGGTTCCTGTTCAAGATCAACGTCGGCTACCCCACCCCGGAGGAAGAGCGCGAGATCATCTACCGGATGGGCGTCGTCCCGCCGGAGCCGAAGCAGATCCTCGACACCGGTGACCTGCAGCGACTGCAGGACCTGGCGGCCAACAACTTCGTCCACCACGCGCTGGTCGACTACGTGGTCCGGGTCATCACCGCCACCCGCGCACCCGAGCAGTTCGGGATGAACGACGTGAAGTCGTGGATCACCTTCGGCGCCTCGCCGCGCGCCTCGCTGGGAATCATCGCCGCCGCGCGTGCCCTGGCCATGGTCCGCGGCCGCGACTACGTCATCCCGCAGGACGTCATCGAGGTCATCCCGGACGTGCTGCGCCACCGTCTGGTGCTGTCCTACGACGCGTTGGCCGACGAGATCTCGCCGGACACCGTCATCAACCGGATCCTGCAGACCGTGGCGCTGCCGCAGGTCAACGCCGTCCAGCAACCGCAGCTGGCGGCGACGGCGGCCGGCGGTCAGTGAGCGGTCAGAATGCGATCCACCCGCCGTCGTTCGGCCGCGGGGAGATCGGCGACCCGAAGCTCTCGGCGGCGCTGCGCCAGCTGGAACTGACGGTCAAACGCAAGCTCGACGGGGTGCTGCACGGCAACCACCTCGGGCTGATCCCCGGGCCCGGATCCGAGCCGGGGGAGTCCCGGATGTACCAGCCCGGCGACGACGTGCGCCGGATGGACTGGTCGGTGACCGCCCGTACCACGCACCCGCACGTGCGGCAGATGATCGCCGACCGCGAGCTGGAGACCTGGCTGGTGGTCGACGTGTCGGCCAGCCTGGATTTCGGCACCACCGGATGCGAGAAGCGTGACCTCGCGGTCGCCGCGGCGGCCGCCATCACCTACCTGAACAGCGGCGGCGGCAACCGGATCGGCGCGGTGATCACCAACGGCGACCAGACCGTGCGGCTGCCCGCCCGTTCCGGCCGCCAGCACGAGCAGGAGCTGCTGAGGGCCATCGCGACCATGCCGCGGGCCCCGCTGGGCGTGCGCGGCGACCTCTCGGTCGCCATCGACGCTCTGCGCCGCCCGGAACGCCGTCGCGGCATGGCGGTGATCATCAGCGACTTCCTGGGCCCGATCAACTGGATGCGGCCGCTGCGGGCGATCTCCGCGCGCCACGAGGTGCTCGGCGTGGAAATCCTCGACCCCCGTGACGTCGAGTTGCCGCCGGTCGGTGACGTGGTCCTGCAGGATGCCGAATCCGGTGCGACCCGCGAATACCGGATCGACGACGCGCTGCGCGAGGACTTCGCCCGCGCCGCGGCCGCGCACCGCGCCGAGGTGGCCCGCACCCTGCGCCGCTGCAATGCGCCGCTGCTGACGCTGCGCACCGACCGCGACTGGATCTCCGACATCGTGCGTTTCGTGGCGTCCCGTCGCCGCGGCGCGCTGGCCGGACAGCAATGACGGCCGCCCCGACCGAAAAGGCCTGCCAGCGATGACTCTCCCGTTCTTCGGCCCGATGTCCCTGTCGGGGTTCGCGCACCCGTGGTTCTTCCTGTTCCTGATCGTGGTGGCCGGCCTGGCGGCGCTGTACATCGCCGCCCAGCTGTCCGGGTACCGCCGTTACCTGCGCTTTGCCAACACCGACCTGCTCGATTCGGTGGCCCCGAACCGGCCCAGCCACTGGCGGCACCTCTCGGCGGTCCTGATGATCGTGGGGCTGACGCTGCTGACCATCGCGATGGCCGGTCCCACCAACGACGTGAAGGTGCCCCGCAACCGGGCCGTGGTGATGCTGGTCATCGACGTCTCGCAGTCCATGCGGGCCACCGACATCCCGCCGACCCGGCTCGCCGCCGCCCAGGAGGCGGCCAAGCAGTTCGTCAGCGAACTGACTCCGGGCATCAACCTCGGCCTGGTCGCCTACGCCGGCACCGCGACGGTGCTGGTGTCGCCGACAACCAACCGGGACACCACCAAGGCCGCGATCGACAAGCTGCAGCTGGCCGACCGCACGGCCACCGGCGAGGGCATCTTTACCGCCCTGCAGTCGATCGCCACAGTCGGCGCCGTCATCGGCGGCGGCGACGAGCCGCCGCCGGCCCGGATCGTGCTGCTGTCCGACGGCAAGGAGACCGTGCCGTCCAACCCGGACAACACCAAGGGCGCGTTCACCGCGGCCCGGATGGCCAAGGAGCAGGGCGTGCCCATCTCCACCATCTCCTTCGGCACCCCGTACGGCTACGTCGAGATCAACGACCAGCGTCAGCCGGTACCCGTCGACGACGCCACCCTGAAGAAGATCGCCCAGCTCTCTGGTGGCAACGCCTACAACGCCGCCAGCCTGGAAGAGCTCAAGCAGGTCTACACCACCCTGCAGCAGCAGATCGGCCATGAGCTGGTCCGGGGCGATGCCAGCGTCGGCTGGCTGCGGATGGGCACGTTCATCGTGGCGCTGGCCGCGCTGGCGGGGTTGTTGATCAACCGGCGACTGCCCGGATAGGGGCCTACCCTCGCCGGACCGACCGGTGGGTCGGCTTCATCGAAATCAGCCCGAGGCGATAGGTTGACGCTATGACCGACACCGCCAGCACCGACGCCGCGACCAGCGGCGCGCGCCCACCGTTCGTCTCCCGATCCGTCCTGGTGACCGGTGGTAACCGCGGGATCGGACTGGCGATCGCCCAGCGGCTGGCCGCCGACGGACACAAGGTCGCCGTCACCCACCGCGGCTCCGGCGCGCCGGAGGGGCTGTTCGGTGTCGTGTGCGACGTCACCGACAACGAGGCCGTCGACCGCGCGTTCAAAGAGGTCGAGGAGCACCAGGGCCCGGTCGAGGTGCTGGTGTCCAACGCCGGCATCTCCAAGGACGCGTTCCTGATGCGGATGACCGAGGAGCGCTTCGAAGAGGTCATCAACGCCAACCTCACCGGGGCGTTCCGGGTGGCTCAGCGCGCCTCGCGCAGCATGCAGCGCAAGCGGTTCGGCCGGATCATCTTCATCGGCTCTGTCTCGGGCATGTGGGGCATCGGCAACCAGGCCAACTACGCCGCGGCCAAGGCCGGCCTGATCGGCATGGCCCGTTCGATCTCCCGGGAACTGGCCAAGGCCGGCGTGACGGCCAACGTCGTCGCCCCCGGCTACATCGACACCGAGATGACCCGCGCGCTCGACGAGCGCATCCAGGAGGGTGCCCTGGAGTTCATCCCGGCCAAGCGGGTCGGCACCGCCGAGGAAGTCGCGGGAGCGGTCAGCTTCCTGGCGTCGGAGGACGCCTCCTATATCGCCGGCGCGGTCATCCCGGTCGACGGCGGCATGGGCATGGGCCACTAGCACTTATCGAAACCCGCTGAACAGTAAGGATTTTCACATGGCAGGCATTCTCGAAGGTAAGCGGATTCTCGTCACGGGGATCATCACCGACAGCTCGATCGCGTTCCATATCGCCAAGACCGCCCAGGAGGCCGGCGCCGAACTGGTGCTCACCGGCTTCGACCGGATGAAGCTGATCCAGCGGATCGCCGACCGGCTGCCCAACCCGGCGCCGCTGCTGGAACTCGACGTGCAGAACGAGGAGCACCTGGCGTCGCTGGCCAGCCGGATCGCCGAGGTCATCGGCGAGGGCAACAAGCTCGACGGCGTCGTGCACTCGATCGGCTTCATGCCGCAGACCGGAATGGGCGTCAACCCGTTCTTCGACGCCCCCTACGACGACGTGGCCAAGGGCATCCACATCTCGGCCTACTCCTACGCCTCCCTGGCCAAGGCCACCCTGCCGGTGATGAACGCCGGCGGCAGCATCGTCGGCATGGACTTCGACCCCACCCGGGCGATGCCGGCCTACAACTGGATGACGGTCGCCAAGAGCGCCCTGGAATCGGTCAACCGGTTCGTCGCCCGCGAAGCGGGCAAGGTCGGTGTGCGGTCCAATCTCGTTGCCGCCGGACCGATCCGGACCCTGGCGATGAGCGCCATCGTCGGCGGTGCGCTCGGCGAGGAGGCCGGCGAGCAGATGCGGCTGCTGGAAGAGGGCTGGGACCAGCGGGCCCCGGTCGGCTGGAACATGAAGGACCCGACCCCGGTCGCCAAGACCGTGTGCGCCCTGCTCTCGGACTGGCTGCCGGCCACCACCGGCGACATCATCTACGCCGACGGCGGCGCCCACACCCAGCTGCTCTGACCGTCGCGCCTTGACGGACGTCGACGCCCTGCTGCTGCTGTCGTTCGGTGGCCCGGAGGCCCCCGAGCAGGTCATGCCGTTCCTGCGCAATGTCACCCGCGGGCGCGACATCCCGGATGCGCGGCTGGCCGACGTGGCCGAGCACTACCTGCATTTCGGGGGCGCCTCGCCGATCAACGGCATCAACCGGGCGCTGATCGGCGAGATCCGGGCCCTGGCGGCGGCCCGCGGCGAGGATCTGCCGGTGTACTTCGGCAACCGCAACTGGGAGCCATACCTGCAGGATGCCGTTACCACCATGCGGGACAACGGGGTACGCCGGGCGGCGGTGTTCGCGACGTCGGCGTGGGGCGGCTACTCCAGCTGCGGTCAGTACACCGAGGACATCGCCCGGGCCCGCGCCGCCGTCGGTGACGGCGCGCCGGAGCTGGTGAAGCTACGTCAGTTCTTCGACCACCCGCTGTTCGTCGAACTGTTCGCCGAGGCGATCACCGCGGCGCGTGGCACCCTGCCCGACGGACTGCGGGACGACGCCCGGCTGGTGTTCACCGCGCACTCCATCCCGGTGGCCGCCGACGAGCGCTGCGGCCCCAACCTGTACAGCCGCCAGGTCGGCTACGCGTCCCGGCTGGTCGCCGCGACCGCCGGGGTCACCGACTACGACCAGGTGTGGCAGTCGCGATCGGGCCCGCCGCAGGTGCCGTGGCTGGCCCCGGATATCGCCGATCACCTCGGTACGCTGGCGGAGCGGGGCACACGGGCGGTGATCATCTGCCCGATCGGCTTCCTGTCGGATCACATCGAGGTGGTGTGGGACCTCGACACCGAGCTGGCCGCCCAAGCCGCCGAGGCCGGGATCGCCGTCGCCCGCGCCGCCACCCCCAACGCCGACCCGCGGTTCGCCGCCCTGGTGCTCGACCTGCTCGACGAACTGCGCACCGGTGCCGAGCCGGCCAGAGTGTTGGGTCCGGACCCGGTGCCGGGCTACGGGCTCAGTGTCAACGGGGCACCGTGCTCACCGGACTGCTGTGGGGTGTGACCCGGGCGCCTCGCGCCGATCTGGCTGATTCCGCCGGGCGGGCCGAGTTCGTGCGTGTGGCCCACCCCGCGCTGCCTGGTGGCCGCCGGCATCGAAGTACGGTACCGCCTCAGGTGCCATACGTATGGCGGTCAGACCTGCCACGCGGACCGCAGGATGGCGTCGACGGCGGCCAGCCGCGCGGTGCGCACCACCAGTGACAGCGGTTGCAGCGCGGCACCGGCCAGCTGAACCCCCGACGACGACTGGATGGAGATCGGGGTCATGCCCTCGCTGACGGTCAGGATCGCGTCGACCTGCGCGGCGGTGTCGAGCACCCGCAGGGCCCGGTCCGGGGCGTGGTCGGGTGCGGCGTGCTCGCGGTCGGCCGCCAGCAGCTGCTCGACGAGCTCGCGCGGGTCTTCCACATTCGCCCCCGGTCCGCCCGCCCGCAACGTGGTCAGCTGTTCGGCGGCGGTGCGCACCGCCGAACGCAGTTCCAGCTCGGCGGCGCCCAGGTCGAACTGTTCGGCAGCCGGCCCCGATGGAAGGGAGTAGACGGTCCAGGACAGCGAGCCGTCGGGCTCCGGCTCGTCGCCGTAGGCGTCCTCGGTCTCGCCGTATTCGGGCACCAGGCCGATGGCCCCGTCCTCGCTCTCGATGCGTACGGCCTCACCGACGGCCAGCGCATCGGCGGCGAACGCGCTGCCCGGCGGCAGCCCGCGGACGTCACCGGGCACCGGCAGCACCAGGCTCAGCGCCGGCCGGCCGGTGCGCGGACCGGCCGCCATGCGCAGCACTTGCAGGATCGACACCACCCCGGCGTCGTCGACGTCGGGCCAGGGCAGCCCGGTGCGGTTGGCGGCACCCAGGTCGTAGGCGGTGACGCGGTGATGCGGCGCCCACAACGACAGCGCGTCGAGCACGTCGTCGGGGGCGGCCCGCCCGGCCAGCCAGGCGTTACCCCACAGGGCCAGCGAAACACTCGGGCACCACATGGTCGGGGAGTTTAGCCGCTGACATCGTGCTGCCCGTCGCAGTGCGGCCGGGTTAGGGTGGGCATATGCCCGCGGCACTGATCTGGCTCATCGCGGCGCTTCTGCTGGCCGGCGCCGAGGCGCTCACCGGTGACATGTTCCTGCTGATGCTCGCCGGTGGAGCCCTGGCTGCGGCCGTCAGCCGCCAGCTGCTGGACCTGTCGCCGTGGGTCGACGGTGCGGTTTTCCTGGTGGTCTCGGTCCTGCTGGTCACCCTGGTGCGCCCGACCCTGCGTAGACGGCTGCAACCGGCGGCGCTGCCGGAGGTCGGCATCGAGGCGTTGGCCGGCCGTTCGGCGATCGTGCTGGAACCGGTGAGCCGCCACGGCGGTCAGATCAAGCTGGCCGGCGAGGTGTGGTCGGCGCGGCCGATGGTGGAACACGACGTGTACGGCCAGGGCGAGGAGGTCAGCGTCATCGCCATCGACGGCGCGACCGCCATCGTCGGACCGACGGGCTTTGGAAACTCGATCGAGGGGAGCGCGACATGATGCCGGCTTTGATACTGCTGCTGGTCCTGATCGGCCTGGGCGTGGTGATCGTCGTCAAATCGGTGGCGCTGATCCCGCAGGCGGAGGCCGCGGTGATCGAACGCCTCGGTCGCTACAGTCGCACCGTCAGCGGCCAGCTCACCATCCTGGTTCCGTTCATCGACCGCATCCGGGCCCGCATCGACCTGCGCGAGCGGGTGGTGTCCTTCCCACCGCAGCCGGTGATCACCGAGGACAACCTGACGCTGAACATCGACACCGTGGTGTATTTCCAGGTCACCAACCCCCAGGCCGCGGTGTACGCGATCAGCAACTACATCGTCGGCGTCGAGCAGCTGACCACCACCACGCTGCGCAACGTGGTCGGCGGTATGACCCTGGAACAGACGCTGACCAGCCGCGATCAGATCAATGCCGCGCTGCGCGTGGTGCTCGACGAGGCCACCGGCAAGTGGGGGCTGCGGGTGTCGCGGGTGGAACTGCGGTCCATCGACCCGCCGCCGTCGATCCAGGAATCGATGGAAAAGCAGATGAAGGCCGACCGCGAGAAGCGCGCCATGATCCTCACCGCCGAGGGTGTCCGGGAAGCCTCGATCAAGCAGGCCGAGGGCCAGAAGCAGTCGCAGATCCTGGCGGCCGAGGGCGCCAAGCAGGCCGCGATCCTGGGCGCCGAGGCCGAGCGGCAGTCCCGGATCCTGCGCGCCGAGGGTGAGCGGGCCGCCCAGTACCTCAAGGCCCAGGGCGAGGCGAAAGCCATCGAGAAGACGTTCGCGGCCATCAAGGCCGGCCGGCCCACCCCGGAATTGCTGGCCTACCAGTATCTGCAGACCCTGCCGGAGATGGCCAAGGGCGAGGCCAACAAGGTGTGGCTGGTGCCCAGCGACTTCGGTTCTGCGCTACAGGGTTTCACCAAGATGCTGGGGGCACCCGGAGACGACGGCGTGTTCCGCTACACCCCGTCACCGGTCGATCCGGCGCCGACGGGCACCGACGACGAGGACGTGGCCGACTGGTTCACCGGCGGCACCGATCCGGGCACGGCGCGGGCCGTCGCCGCCGCCGAAGCGGCCGCCGCGGCGCCGTCACCGACGTTGCCGGGCACCCCGCCGTCGATCCCGGGCGGACCCGCTGTGCCGCCGCAGGGATTGGCCTCCCCGCCGCCCGGGTACCCGCAGCCGACGGGAACTCCGCAACCCGGCGTGCCGCAATCCGGAATGCCGCAACACCGAAGGGACTGACCCAATGCCCGCACTGAACTCCAACCGCACCTACGCCGCGCTGGCCGCGTTCCAGGCCGCCGACGCCGTCGCGTGCGCGATCCCCGCACCGCAGATCACCGCGGCCCTCGACGCGGTGAACTGCCCGCCGGAGATCCGCCCGGTGCTGCCGGTGGTCAAGGCCGCCTCGGCGATCGGCCTGCTGTCGGTGTACCGCTTCCCGGGCCTGGCCCGGCTGACCACCGTCATGCTCACCATCTACTTCACCCTCGCCGTCGGCGCGCACGTGAAGGCCAAGGACTTCAGCCCCGGGCTGGGTGCGGCGTCGTCGTTCCTGGCGCTGTTCGCCACCCTGGCCGCCACGGGCCCGCAGCGCGAGTCCTAGCCGGGCCACTCCTGCTGATTCTCAGGCCGCCGGGGCGCTGATCTCATCGCCGTGGTGGGCATGTTGGGCGTGCACATGCCGGCGGTGCATCCGCCACTCGTACACCAGCCCGGCGATCCCCACCCCGGCCGTGCACGCCGACACCAGCAGCAGGACCGGGCTGACGGTTCCGGTCATTGCGTCGCCGAGGACCACCACCGCGGCGGTGCCCGGCAGCAGGCCGGCCATCGTGGCCAGCGTGTAGGGCGCCAGGCGCACCGTCGAGGCGCCCGCCGCGTAGTTGATCACCGAGAACGGGATCGCCGGGATCAGCCGCAGCGACAGCACCGCCGGCCAGCCGCGCCGGCGCAGGTGCTCGTCGGCGGCCTCCATTCGCGGATGGGCCAGCACCCGGGACAACCGCCAGTCGAACGCGCGGACGGCCAGCATGGCCAGTACTGCGCTGATGGTGCTGGCGGTCACCGCGATGAGGACGCCCAACGCCGACCCGAAGAGCAGGCCAGCGGCCAGGGTGAAGGCGGTGCGAGGGAACGGAAACACGGTGACCAGGGCGTGCGCGGCCAGGAACGCCAGCGGCAGCCACGGCCCGGCGGCCGCCGACCAGTCGCGCATCTGCATCGCCGAGGGCAGCGGGACCCACAGTACGATCGCCACCAATGCGACCAGCGCAATCGAGGTGAACACCACCCGCCGGCCGGAGAGTTGGCGGGCGACGGCGAACACGGTGACCGGCAGCGTGCGGAGCACCGCCAACGAGCGTCGCAAACTCCCATCGGGCCCGGCCACGGAAAACCAGCGTACGGGTTCCCGATGAACAACCGGTGTTACCGGCCGGTAGCCAGCGGCCGGATCGAAACCGCCGGTCACCATCATTTAGCCTGAGGAGAACGCCATTTCACAGGAGCTGCCAGTGTCTTCAGGGGTATCCGTCGAGCCCGCCCACCGGGCCGAGTTGGAAAAGACCCGCGCCCAGTGGCGCTCCGGGGTCGCCAAGGTGCTGTCCAAGACCACCCGCAAAGAGCCCGCCGAGCTCGGCGACGAGCCGGAACGGCTGCTCGACACCCTCACCTACGAGGGCGTCACCGTCCGTCCGCTCTACACCGCGCTCGACGAGCTGCCCGAGGCCCCGCTGCCCGGGCAGTGGCCGTTCACCCGCGGTGGCGAGGCCACCCGCGACGTGCTGGCCGGCTGGAAGGTCGCCGACGTGCACCCGCTGCCGGGACTGACGGTCGCCGACGCCAACGCCGCGCTGCTGGCCGAGCTCGGTATCGGCATCAGTGCCCTGGTGCTGCGCGTCGGGGACGACGGCGTCGCGTCCGGCGACCTGGACCGGCTGCTCGAAGGCGTCTATGTCGAGCTGGTACCGATCATCATGGAAGGCGCCGTGGGCGCCGAGTACACCGCCAACACCGACGCTTTGCTGCGGCTGGCCGCCGCCGTCAAACCCGAATACCGCGCGTCGGTGTCGATCGACCTGGGCGCCGACCCGCTGACCGCCGCGCTCACCGGTGCGGCCGCCCCGACGCTGGAGGACGTCACGGCCGTCGCCGTCCGGAGCCACAACGCCGGCCCCGGCATCCGCGCCATCACCGTCGACGGCGCCGCCCTGCACAACCGCGGCGCCGACGCCGCCCTGGAACTCGCCGGAGCCATCGCCGCGGGCACCGACTACCTGCGGGCGCTGACCTCGGCGGGACTGTCCACCGCAGACGCGTTGCGCCAGATCAGCTTCCGCGTCGCGGTGGCCGATGACCAGTTCGCCGGCATCGCGAAACTGCGTGCGCTGCGGCTGCTGTGGGCCCGGGTGGCCGAGGTGGCCGGCGCCCCGGAAGCCGGCGCCACCCGGGTGCACGCCGTCGCGTCGCTGGCCATGATGAGCCAGCGCGACCCCTGGGTGAACATGCTGCGCAGCACGCTGGCCGCCTTCAGCGCCGGGGTCGGCGGCGCCGACACCGTACAGCTGCACAACTTCGACGTCGCCATCCCCGGCGGCGTACCCGGCGCCGCTCCCGGCTTCGCCCGGCGCATCGCCCGCAACACCCAGCTGCTGCTGCTGGAGGAGTCGCACCTGGGCCGCGTCCTCGACCCGGGCGCGGGATCCTGGTTCGTGGAGGACCTCACCGAGGAACTCGCCGGAGCCGCCTGGACACACTTCCAGGCCATCGAGGCGCACGGGGGATTCAGCGCGGCAAGTGATTTCGTGAACGACACGGTCGCGCAGGTCCGCGACCGCCGCCGGGCCGACATCGCCCACCGCCGCGTCGCCGTCACCGGCGTCAACGAATTCCCCAACCTCGGCGAGGACCCGCTGCCCTACACCGAGGACTTGGCCGGCGTCGTGCGCTACGCCGCCGATTTCGAGGCGCTGCGGGATCGCTCCGACGCCTTCCTGGCCGCCTCCGGCTCCCGGCCCAAGGCGCTGCTGCTGCCGCTGGGCCCGCTGGCTGAGCACAACGGGCGCACCACGTTCGCCGCCAACCTGCTGGCCTCCGGCGGCATCGAGGCGATCAACCCCGGCCAGCTCGACGCCGCCGGTATCGCCGACGCCGTCGCCGCGGCAACCGAATCCGGCCTGCGCGGTGACATCGCGGTCATCTGCGGCACCGACGCACGCTACGGCGAGGAGGCCGCGGCGATCGTCGAGGCCGCTCACGGTGCGGGGCTGGCCCAGGTGTTCCTGGCCGGACCGCAGCGCGCGGTCGCCGAGGCGCCGGTGCAGCCCGACGGCTACCTGAACATGAAAATCGATGCCGTCGAAGCGCTTTCGGCGATGCTGACCCGATTGGGGGCGTGATGACCGCCAGCAAGACCTCCGCCATCGGCAGTTTCGCCGACGTCCCGCTGCACGCCGACGGCGCCGCGCCGGCCGCGCCGACACCCGAGCAGGCCACCGCGGCCGTCGACGCCGCGGCGGCGGCCAACGGCTACACCGCCGAGCAGCTGAAGTTCGAAACCCCCGAGGGCATCGACGTCCGACCGCTCTACATCCGCGCCGACCGCGACGCGGTGGCGGCAGCCGGCTATCCCGTCGACACCGTCCCCGGCGAGCCGCCATTCATCCGCGGCCCCTACTCGACGATGTACGTCAATCAGCCGTGGACCATCCGCCAGTACGCCGGCTTCTCCACCGCCGCGGAATCCAATGCGTTCTACCGGCGTAACCTCGCCGCCGGCCAGAAGGGCCTGTCGGTGGCCTTCGACCTGGCCACCCACCGCGGGTACGACTCCGACCACCCCCGGGTCACCGGCGACGTCGGCATGGCCGGGGTGGCCATCGACTCCATCCTGGACATGCGGGAACTGTTCGACGGCATCGATCTGGGCGCGGTCAGCGTCTCGATGACCATGAACGGCGCGGTGCTGCCGATCCTGGCGCTGTACGTGGTGGCCGCCGAGGAACAGGGCGTACCGCCGGAGAAGCTGGCCGGGACCATCCAGAACGACATCCTCAAAGAGTTCATGGTCCGCAACACCTACATCTACCCGCCCAAGCCCTCGATGCGGATCATCGCCGACATCTTCGCCTACACCAGCGCGAAAATGCCGAAGTTCAACTCGATCTCGATCTCCGGCTACCACATCCAGGAGGCCGGTGCGACGGCCGATCTGGAGCTGGCCTACACGCTGGCCGACGGCGTCGAGTACATCAAGGCCGGTCTCGACGCCGGCCTGGACATCGACAAGTTCGCCCCCCGGCTGTCGTTCTTCTGGGGCATCGGGATGAACTTCTTCATGGAGGTCGCCAAGCTGCGTGCCGGCCGGCTGCTGTGGAGCGAACTGGTCGCCCAGTTCAACCCCAAGAGTGCCAAATCCCTGTCGCTGCGCACACATTCGCAGACCTCCGGGTGGTCGCTGACCGCCCAGGACGTCTTCAACAACGTCGCGCGAACCTGCGTGGAGGCGATGGCCGCCACCCAGGGGCACACCCAGTCGCTGCACACCAACGCCCTCGACGAGGCGCTGGCGCTGCCCACCGACTTCTCCGCCCGCATCGCCCGCAACACCCAGCTGCTGCTGCAGCAGGAGTCGGCGACCACCCGCCCGATCGACCCGTGGGGCGGCTCCTACTACGTCGAGTGGCTGACCGCCCAGCTCGTCGAACGGGCCCGTGCGCACATCACCGAGGTGACCGAGCACGGCGGCATGGCGGCATCGATCGCGCTGGGCATCCCCAAGCTGCGTATCGAGGAGGCCGCCGCCCGCACCCAGGCCCGCATCGACTCCGGCGCCCAGACACTGATCGGCGTCAACAAGTACCAGCTCACCGAGGAAGAGCAGATCGAGGTCCTCAAGGTCGACAACTCCAAGGTGCGCGGCGAGCAGCTGGCCAAGCTGGAGCGCCTGCGCGCCGAGCGCGACGAGGCGGCCACCCAGGCCGCACTGGCCGAGCTGACCCGCGCCGCGGCGGCCACCGGTCCCGCCGGCGAAGACGGGCTGGGCAACAACCTGCTGGCCCTGGCCATCAACGCCGCCCGGGCCAAGGCCACCGGCGGGGAGATCTCCGACGCGCTGGAGAAGGTCTACGGCCGCTACCAGGCCGAGATCCGTACCATCTCGGGGGTGTATCGCGACGAGGCGGGCCGCGACGGCGGCGAGTCGAAGCTGACCGCGGTGACCGCGCTGGTCGACGCGTTCGCCGAGGCCGACGGCCGCCGCCCCCGCATCCTGGTCGCCAAGATGGGCCAGGACGGGCACGACCGCGGCCAGAAGGTGATCGCGACGGCGTTCGCCGACCTCGGCTTCGACGTCGACGTCGGCCCGCTGTTCGCCACGCCCGACGAGGTGGCGCGCCAGGCGTCGGACAACGACGTGCACATCGTCGGCGTCTCGTCGCTGGCCGCCGGGCACCTGACCCTGGTCCCGGCGCTGCGCGACGCCCTGGCCGCCGTCGGCAGGCCTGACATCATGATCGTGGTCGGCGGCGTGATTCCGCCCGGCGACTTCGACGAGCTGTACGCCAACGGGGCAACGGCGATCTTCCCGCCCGGCACGGTCATCGCCGACGCGGCCGGAGACCTGCTGCACAAGCTGGCCGACCGGCTCGGCTACGACCTGGGCTGACGCGTGGACATCACCAGCCTCGCCGCCGGGATCCGGGCGGGCGATCGGTCCGTCCTGGCCCGGGCCATCACCTTGGTCGAATCCACCCGCCCCGACCACCGGGACCAGGCCCAGCATCTGCTGCTGGAGCTGATGCCGGAAGCCGGCAGCGCCATGCACGTCGGCATCACCGGCGTACCCGGGGTTGGCAAGTCGACCTCGATCGAGGCCCTCGGCATGTACCTGATCGAGGCCGGTCACCGGGTCGCGGTGCTTGCGGTGGACCCGTCGTCCACCCGGACCGGGGGTTCCATCCTCGGCGACAAGACCCGGATGGGCCGGCTGTCCGTGCACCCCGACGGCTACGTCCGCCCGTCGCCGACGTCGGGCACCCTCGGCGGGGTCACCAAGGCGACCCGGGAGACCATCGTGCTGCTGGAGGCGGCCGGATTCGACATCGTCCTGGTGGAGACGGTCGGCGTCGGTCAGTCCGAGGTCGCCGTCGCCGACATGGTCGACACCTTCGTCTTCCTCACCCTGGCCCGCACCGGCGACCAGCTGCAGGGCATCAAGAAGGGTGTGCTGGAGCTCGCCGACATCGTGGTGGTCAACAAGGCCGACGGCGCGCACAAGATGGAGGCCCGCTCGGCCGCCCGGGAGCTGGCCGGTGCGATCCGGCTGATCTACCCGCGCGAGACCCTGTGGCGGCCCCCGGTGCTCACCATGAGTGCCCTGGAGGGCACCGGCGTGACCGAACTGTGGAACACCGTCTGCGATCACCGCCGGGTATTGACCGAGGCCGGTGAGTTCGAAACCCGGCGCCGCAACCAGCAGGTCGACTGGATGTGGGCGATGGTGCGCGACGAGGTGCTGGACCGGGTGCTCACCGCGCGCGGGGTCAAGGCGATCCGGGCCGACGTCGAGTCGGCCGTTCGGGAGGGCCGGCTCACCGCGGTGTTGGGGGCCGAACAGATTCTGGCGGCGGTGGCTGAGTAACCGGAAGTCTCCGGTGTGACCGCGCGGCGGATTTGCGCACGGGGATTTTCTGGTGTTTTCCGACGGTGCTTCGGCCGAATGAGGTGCCGGCCCGACCATCGGACACGGTGTCGTCTCGCCATCCGACGACACCTAGATATCCCATTTCCGACACCGTGTCGCGATTTTCGGCTACCTAGTCGAAACATGCTACGTAGTCGGAACATGCTGTGAGCAAACATGTTTTGAATCGCTGATTGGACGCTGGTCGCCATCTTTCGGCCTTGGCGGCCATCGGTACAGCTATGAACCCGCTGAGAGTCGGTGATGAAAAGCGTTGAGCTGCAATATGACTTGATCTGTCAAAAAATCGTGCCGGGGGAGACGTCGCGTCGAGGGAGGCCTTGACAGCCTTCCTGGCCGATCCTATGGTTTGCGTGAAATCAGCGGTATTGCTTGATGTTCGATGACGCACATCAAAGAATCGCTCACATTGGTCCGGGACGTCGAAACCTGTCCGGGGCTCATTTCGCGTCCCGCAGTCGCGGCCGCACCTTTATCCGGGCGAGGAGTTCTGTCAGGCATGTCTGCGTCTTCGTACACGCCCGTCGCAGTGATCGGGATGGCCTGCAGACTGCCCGGTGGCATCGACTCGCCGGACTCGCTGTGGACCGCCCTGCTGGGAGCAGAAGACCTGGTCAGCACCGTTCCGCCCGGGCGCTGGGACGCCGATGACTACTACGACCCGCAACCCGGAGTGCCCGGTCGGTCGGTGTCCAAGTGGGGTGGGTTCATCGACGATGTCGCCGGATTCGACGCCGAATTCTTCGGTATCGGCGGGGCGGAGGCCACCGCGATCGACCCACAACACCGGGTACTGCTCGAAACCGCCTGGGAAGCAGTCGAACACGCGGGGATCGACCCGAAATCCCTGGCCGGCACCCGCACCGGAGTGTTCGTGGGCATGACCCACGGCGACTACCAGTTGCTGGCCGCCGACGCCAATGTCATCGAGGGCCCATACGGGTTCACCGGCACCAACTACAGCCTGGCTTCTGGTCGGATCGCCTACGCGCTGGGTGCCTGCGGCCCCGCCTACACGGTGGATGCGGCCTGCTCATCGGGTTTGCTCGCAGTCCACCTCGCCTGCCGCAGCCTCGATGACGGCGAAAGCGACACCGCGCTGGCCGGCGGGGTATCACTGCTGCTGGACCCGCGCAAGATGGTGTCCGGATCCGCGCAGGGCATGCTGTCGGCGACCGGACGGTGCCGGGCGTTCGACGTCGCCGCCGACGGGTTCGTCTCAGCCGAGGGTTCGGCCGTCCTCATGCTCAAACGGCTGGCCGACGCTCGGCGCGACGGGGACCGGGTTCTCGCGGTGATCCGTGGCACCGCCGCCAACCAGGACGGGCACACCGTCAACATCGCCACCCCGTCCATGTCGGCGCAACGGGCGGTATATACCACCGCACTGACTGCGGCCGATGTCGATCCGTGTAGCGTCGGAATGGTCGAGGCGCACGGCACCGGCACCCCGGTGGGTGACCCCATCGAGTACGAGAGCCTGGCCGGCGTCTACGGAACCGCCGGACCATGCGCGCTGGGATCGGTGAAAACCAATGTGGGACACAGTCAGTCAGCCGCCGGTGCAGTCAGCCTGATCAAGGCGGTGCTGTCGGTTTCTCACGGCATCGTGCCAGCGAATCTGCACTTCTCCGGCCTGCCCGAGAAACTCCAGTCGATCCCGACCGGTCTGTTCGTGCCCCAACAGACCACCGATTGGCCGGTCACCGGGGACGGACCCCGCCGGGCCGCGGTCTCGGCCTACGGCTTGTCCGGCACCAACGTACACGCCGTCATCGAGCAGGCTCACGACGAGATCCCGCAGCCCGCACCCGGAGCCGACACCGCGCCGGCTCTGTTCACCGTTTCGGCGAGCTCGGAAGAGGAGCTGCGACGCAGCGCGATCCGCCTGGCGCAGTGGGTGTCCGGACCATTCGAAGACACCGGTGCCGGGCTGGGAGATCTTGCCTACACGCTGGCCCGCCGCCGTGGCCACCGGCGCCATCGGGTGGCGGTGACGGCCCGCGACAGCGCCGAGTTGGGGACCGCGCTACATGATGCGGGGGCACTGGCGCACCCGGCCGCGGTGGGGAACGACGACCGCGGGCCGGTCTGGGTGTTCTCCGGCCATGGCTCCCAGTGGCCCGCGATGGGCGCAGGATTGTTGCGCACCGAGCCCGAATTTGCTTCAGCCATAGCTGAACTGGAACCGTTGATGGTAGCGGAGGCGGGCTTTTCGATCACCGAACTGCTGACCGACCCCGCGCCCGTCACTGCCATGGACCGGGTCCAGCCGGCGGTGTTCGCCGTACAGATCGGGCTGGCCGCGACGCTACGGGGCCACGGCGTGCACCCGGCCGCGGTGATCGGTCATTCCATGGGTGAGGTCGCCGCCGCAGTCGTGGCCGGTGGACTGTCGCTGCGCGACGGCGTCGCGGTCATCTGCCGCCGCTCGGCCCTGATGGCCTCGATCGCCGGCTCCGGAGCCATGGCATCGGTGGAACTGCCCGCCGCCCAGGTCCTCTCCGAGCTCGCCGGTCGCGGTATCGGTGATGTAACCCTGGCGGTGGTGGCCGCACCGGGCTCCACCGTCGTCGGGGGCAACCGGGATTCGATCCGGCAGTTGCTCGCCGACTGGGCCGCGCGGGACATCGCTGCGGCCGAGGTGGCCGTCGAGGTCGCCTCCCATTCCCCGGAGGTCGCGCCGATCCTCGACGACCTGATCGAGGCTCTGACCGATCTGAACCCCGGGGAACCGCATTGTGACTATTACTCGTCGACGCTCTACGACCCGCGCGACCGGGCTGATTGGGACGCGTATTACTGGGCGGACAATCTGCGACACACGGTCCGCTTCGCGGCAGCAGTCCAGGCCGCACTCGAGGACGGCCACCGCGTATTCGCCGAACTGTCCCCGCACCCCCTGCTGACCCACGCCGTCGACCAGACCGCGCGGGACCAGGACACCTCCGTGGCCACGGTGGCAGCCATGCGCCGCGACCAGGATGGGGCTGGCGGGTTGCTTCCGGTGGTCGGCGCCCTGTACGCCGCCGGAGCCGCGGTGGATTTCGGAGCGATCCTGCCGGACGGGTCCATGGTGGACGCGCCGCTGCCCAGCTGGACCCACCAGCACCTGATGGTCGACCGCGACGAAGCCGGACCGACTGGCCCGACCGTTGCCGCGCACCCACTGCTGGGCGCCCACGTGCGGCTGGCCGAGGAACCCGAACGCCACGTCTGGCAGGCCGATCTGGGGACCGACGTCCAGCCGTGGCTGGCAGACCACCGGGTGCACACCGCCGCAGCGTTGCCCGCGGCGGCGTACTGCGAAATGGCGCTGAGCGCGGCAAGCGCCGTGCACGGACCGGGTGCGATCGCCACCGATATCACCTTCGAGCAGCTGCTGCTGCTCGATCCCTCCACCACCGTGTCCAGCACGGCGAGCGTGGCCGTCGGTGGCGGCAGCGCGTTCGTCGTGGAGACCGGCGGTGACGGTGGCGCCGTGCGCCGATCCGGGGCCCGACTAGCTCCGGCATCGCAGGAGCGTCCCGGTCGCCGCGACATCACGGTGCTGCGCGATACGCACCCCCAGCACATGGGCGGGGACGAACTGCGGGCCTGGTTCGCCGAGCGCGGGATCGACTACGGCCCGGCGTTCACCGGACTGACCGCCGCCTATACCGGCGGCGGACCGACCGTCCTCGCCGAGGTCAGCCTGCCCGTCAAGCTGCGATCGGCCCAGCGCGGCTACCTTATCCACCCCGCCTTGCTGGATGCCTGCTTCCAAGCCGCCGGCGCACACCCCGATCTGCAGGCCGACCTCACCGGGATGCTCGCGCTGCCACTGGGTGTGGCGCGGCTGCAGGTGCACGCCGACCCCCGGGCGGCCCGCTACTGCCTGCTCCGGATCAACCGGATAGACCTGACCGAGATCGACGCCGATATCGAGGTCCTCGACGAATCCGGTGCGGTGCTGGTCACCGTCACCGGTCTGCGCCTGGGTACCGGGCTGTCCCTGGGGTCGCGCAGGGCCCGCATCCTGGACGATCGCCTGCTGACCATCGATTGGGCCGCCGCACCGAATCCGACGCCATCGGCGGGCCAGGCCGGCCGCTGGCTGCTGATCGCTGCAACCCCGGGAACTGCCGGGCGGCTGGACACATTGGCCGCAGCGCTCCGCGACCACGGTGCGGCCGTCGAGACGCTGGCCCTTGCACCCGATACCGCCTGCGCGACGGACATGGCGGCACTCACCGAACTGCTGGCCCGCGAACGCTTCGCCGGGATCGTGATCCGCACGGCACCGACAGCCGACCGCGACACACCGGTAGCCGGCCTAGACCAGGTCGGCCGGTTGGTACCGGTACTGGCGGCCGTCGCCCAAACCCCCGGCGAGCACGGTGTTTTCCTGGTCACCGAGAACGCCCAGCAGGTACTGCCCGACGAGCCGATCGATCTGTCGCAGGGCGGGCTGCGCGGCTTGGTCCGGGTATTCGCCATGGAACAGCCCGGCACCGCGACCGTCCAGATCGACCTCGACACCGACTCCGACGCGTCGGATGTCGCCGCGCAGTTGCTGTCCGGCGCCGCCGAGGATGAAAGTGCCTGGCGCGCCGGCCACTGGTACGTGGCACGACTGCGGCCGACGCCGTTGCGACCCGACGAACGACGGAGCGTGCGCGCCGATCACGCAAGCGACGGGTTGCGCGTCGAGATCCGCACGCCGGGCGACCTGGAATCGGTCGAGCTGGTGGCCGTTGACCGGCATCCACCGGGACCCGGCCAGATCGAGGTCGCCGTCGCCGCATCGGCCCTCAACTTTGCCGACGTGCTCGTCGCACATGGCCGCTACCCGAGCTTCGAGGGACGACTTCCGCAGTTCGGGGCGGACTTCGCCGGAGTGGTGACGGCCGTCGGAGCGGGCGTCGTCGAACACCGCGTCGGCGATCGGGTCGCCGGAATCACCGGCCAGGGCGCGTGGGCGAGCTATCTGACCTGCGATGCGAGCCTCGCCGTACGCCTCGACGATTCGATCACCGACGGTGTCGCGGCTGCCGTACCCAGCGCCCACGCCACCGCCTGGTACTGCCTGCACGAACTCGCGCGGATCCGCCGGGGCGACAAGGTGCTCATCCACTCCGCCACCGGCGGCGTCGGCCAGGCCGCCGTCGCCATCGCGCGCGCTGCCGGCGCCGATATCTTCGCCACGGCCGGCAGCCCGGCGCGTCGTGATCTCCTGCGGCAGTGGGGAATCGACCACGTCTACGATTCCCGTAGCACGGCCTTCGCCGACGAGATCCGGGCCGACACGGCCGGTTACGGCGTGGACATCGTGCTCAACTCATTGCCCGGTGCGGCGCAACGCGCCGGTCTGGAGCTGTTGTCGTTCGGCGGCCGGTTCCTGGAAATCGGCAAGCGTGACATCTACGGGGACACCCGCTTGGGATTGCTGCCGTTCCGGCGCAACCTGTCGTTCCACGCCGTCGACCTCGCCCTGCTCACCCTCACCGAACCGGATGCCGTGGCCCGAGTGTTGACCTGCGTGTATCGCGCCATCGCCGACGGCGTGCTGCCGGCACCGGCCACCACCGAATATCCACTGTCGGAAGCGGCGACCGCACTGCGGACCATGGCCGCGGCCGGCCACACGGGCAAGCTGGTCCTCGTCGTGCCCCGCACGGGCGCCAGCGAGGTGGTACTTCCCCCCGAGCAGGTTCCGGTCTACCGGCCCGACGGTGCGTACCTGATCACCGGTGGTCTGGGCGGGCTCGGGCTGCACCTGGCTCAGCGTCTCGCGCAGGCGGGCTGTGGACGTATCGTGCTGAACGGCCGATCGGCGCCGACCGCCGAGGCGTCGGCCGTGCTGGCCGATATCGGCGCCACGGGCACCGAGATCGTGGTCGTCCGTGGCGATATCGCCGCCGAAGGCACCGCCGCGTGGCTGGTCGAGGCGGCGATGGCCACCGGATTGCCGGTGCGCGGCGTTCTGCACGCGGCAGCGGTCATCGAAGACGCGACCGTACCCAACATCACCGACGAGTTGCTGAAACGGGACTGGGGCGCCAAGGTTCACGGCGCCTGGCACCTGCAGCAAGCCACCGCGGACTCGCCGCTGGATTGGTTCTGCGTGTTTTCCTCGGCGGCCGCGATGGTTGGGTCCCCCGGACAGGGCGGGTACGCGGCCGCCAACAGCTGGCTGGATTCCTTCACCCGCTGGCGTCGCACGCAGGGGCTGCCGGCAACGGCCATCGCCTGGGGTGCCTGGGCGCAGATCGGACGCGGTCAGGCTCTGGCCGGGACAGTCACCGACATGGCCATCGCGCCCGACGACGGCGCACATGCCTTCGAAGCGGTGATCCGCTCTGATCGGGCATACACGGGTTACGCGCCGATCGCGGGAACGTCGTGGGTCCGGGCATTCGCCCGGTCCAGCAAGTTCGCCGAGGCGTTCGCCGCGCTCGGCGCAGGCACCCCCGGGACCAGCGCTCTGCGGGCGGAATTGCGTGAGTTGCCGCCGCACGAATGGCCGGCCCGGCTGCGCCGATTGGTCACCGAACAGATTGGGCTCATTCTGCGTCGCAGCGTCGAGCCGGACCGTCCGTTGACCGAATGCGGTCTGGATTCACTGGGCAGCCTGGAGATCCGTACCCGCATCGAGAAGGAAACCGGTGTAAGGGTGGGTGGCACGGCGATCACCACCGTGCGCGAACTCGCAGACCACCTCGCCGGTGCGATCGCCGCCCAGGACGACGCCGCGACATCGGGACCGGCATGGTCGCGATAACGGCAATCGGGGACTGGAACGGCGAGCCGGGGGAGTTGACCTCCTGGCATCCTTCGCCGGCCAGCCGGGCCCGATTGGCGTCGGCGCCGGTGAGTCCCATCCCGGTCAGCTATCAGCAGGAACAGCATCTGCGCGCGTTCCGTTCGCACACCGCTCGCGGCACCGAGATGGCCAGGTTGAACATCCCGGCCTGGGATATGCCCGGTCGCTGCGACGTGCGGGCGATGTCCCACGTGATCAACGCCTACCTGCGCCGGCACGACACCTACCACAGCTGGTTCGAGTTCGGCGCCGACGACTCCGTGGTACGTCGGACCGCGCGCAGCCCCCGCGACATCACACTGGTGCCGGTGGCTCACGGTGAGCTGACGGCGGCACGGTGGCGCGAACACGTGCTGTCCACGCCGGGCCCGCTGCAGTGGGACTGTTTCGGATTCGGGGTCATTCAGCGCAAAGACCATTTCACGTTTTACCTCGCCATCGACCACGTGCACACCGATGCGATGTTCATGGGTCTGGTACTTACCGAGATTCACCTCATGTACACCGCACTGGTCGGTGGACGACCGCCGATTCCGCTGACCCCCGCCGGCAGCTACCACGACTACTGCCTTCGGCAGCGCGCCTATACCGAATCGCTGAGCCTGCAATCACCGGAGGTTGTCGAGTGGATCCGATTCGCGCAGGGCAACGACGATGTGCTGCCGCACTTCCCGCTGCCATTGGGGTCAACCGACCACGCCTGGGGAGGTGACCTGATCACCGTCGACCTGCTCGACGCGGACCAGGGAGCCCGGTTCGAATCGGCGTGTGTCCGGGCCGGCAGCAGATTCTTCGCCGGGGTGCTCGCCTGTGCAGCTCTCGCCGAGACCGAACTCACGGGACGACGAAAGTATTTCGCGATCACACCGACGACGACCCGGCGGTCCGCCGAGGAGTTCATGACTACCGGCTGGTTCACCGGACTGGTGCCGGTCACGGTCGAGGTGACACCGGACTCGTTTGCCGACACCGCCCGATCCGCACAGCATTCCTTCGACGCCAACGTCGCGCTGGCCGATGTACCCGTCGAGCGGGTACTCGAACTGGCTGCGCCACTGGGCATCACCGCGCCCGCGCCGGGAGTGACCATGGTGTCCTTCCTCGACGCGGGGCTGCCGCCGCTCTCACCGGAAATCATCGACGCATGGGAAGGTATGAACGGAAAGCTGTTCTTCGACAACCGATCCGCATACCAGGTAGGCGTCTGGGTGAACCGGACCGCGCGGCGAACCACCGTTACCGTGGCGTTCCCGGACAATCCGGTCGCCCGAGCCTCGGTGACCCGCTACCTGGAGGTGCTGGTGCGGGAGTATCGCGACACCGCCAGCGGCGAGGGATACGGCAACGGCCCGTCGCGGGCGGTTCGGGTCCGGGCACACCGACCCGGGATACGTGCCGAAGCGCCGGTTGGCGGCTGACCGATGGCCGCACCGGCGCACCCGGATCTGCTCGACTATCTCGACCAGGCGATGTTCCTCGGACTGCGGGCGACCGGTCAGGCCGCGGTCATGCAGTGCATCTGGATCTACCAACGCGCGGTAGATCTGGACGGCGTACACCGATTCCACCGCAACTTCGGACGGGGACTGGCCGGGCGTCGGATCGAACCCTCGCCACTGCCGTTCGGCCGGCACCGTTGGGCCTCCGGCGCTCCGGGTGCGTTGGATGTCGGCACCGACCCCATCCCGCGCTCCGATGTCGCGGACTGGCTGGATCACCGTGCCCGATTGCCGATCGACCCGCAGTGGGGCCCGGGTTGGCACCTGGCGGTGCAACCGCTGACCGACGGTGGCACCGTCATCAGCCTGGTCGGCTCGCACTGCCTGGCCGACGGAGGCGGGGGAGTTCTGGAGATCCTCAACGCGGTCAACGGCACACCCCGCACCCTCGGGCACCAGCCGGTCGGGGCCCGAACCCGCCGCCGGGCACTGGCCGCCGATGCCCGCCAGCTGGTGCGCGATCTGCCCACCGCCGGACGGGCTCTGCGCCAAGCCCTCCGAACCGTGGCCCGCGACAATGAGCGCCGAAGGCGTCCAATCCGGTCCGCGGAACCCCGCCGTCGCGACGCCGTCCCCACCGATCACGGCAACGTCGTTGTCGCATCGGTCACCTGCATCGTGGCAGCAGACCGATGGCGCAGCCGCGCCGAGTCGCTGGGCGGAAACTCGCACTCGCTGCTGGCCGGATTCACCGCCCGGCTCGGCCACCGGATGGGCAGAGGTACCGGACCGGACGGCACCGTCGCCCTGATCGTCCCGATCAACGACCGCCGCAGCCTCGACGACACCAGGGCCAATGCGGTACGGCTCGGCGACGTCCGGATCGACCCGCGACGGGTTACCACCGACCTGAGCGTCGCGCGCGCCGACATCCGAGAAGCGCTGGACCGGCTCGACCGGGCACCGGACCCGACACTGCACCTGCTGCCGCTGATTCCGTACGTGCCCAAGCGGGCCGTCGGGCGGCTGGCCGAAACGGCGTTCGGGTTCGCCGACCAGCCCGCCTCCTGCTCCAACATGGGCGTCCTCCCTGCCGAGGTCGCCCGCCTCGACGGCGCCGATGCGGACTACGTCGCGATGCGCGGGATCGACCGCCATATCACCCGGTCGGTACTCGAACAGCGCAGCGGCCTGCTGACCGTGGTCGGTGCGCAGGTGGGCGCGCACCTGTCCATCGCGGTGGTGGGCTACCAACCCGGTGCGGTCAACACCCGGGCCTGGCTGGCAGATCTGGTGGCCGCAACGTTGTCGGATTTCGCGCTCGACGGCGTCGGCATCTGATGTCGGTCCGTCTCGGCTATCTCGATCAGGCCGCGCACCTGTCGATGCGAGCCACCGGGCGGCGGCAGCTGGTCCAGCTCGGGTGGTTGTATCGACGGCCGGTGGACCCCGAGGGAATCGCCCGATTCCATCGCAACTTCGGCCGTGGCCTGGCGGGCCGCCGCATCGAGCGCTCACCGCTGCCGTTCGGCCGGCACCGCTGGGTCGCCGCTCCCGATCCCGCTCCGCTGAAGTTCAGCGAAATTGTCAGGCCCGGTGAGGAACTCGGCGACTGGTTCGACGAACGGTCGCAGATCCCGGTCGATCCCGAGCACGGTCCGGGCTGGCACATGGCGGTGCAACCGTTCAGTGCCGGCGCAACGGCCGTCACCGTCGTCGGATCGCATTGCCTGCTCGACGGGGTGGCGGTGTTGACGGCCGCCGCGCACGCCGCTGACGACCGCGCCGAACCCATGGACTGGCCGCCGCCGCGTTCCCGGTCACCGGTGCGCGCGGTGCTGGCCGATCTGGCCCAGACCTGCCGCGACATCCCGGATCTGGTGGCTGCCGCGCGTGCCGGCCTGCGCGGTATCGGCGGCGAACCGGGAGACAGAACCGGGGTGGTCGTCGAGGCGGCCGACGGTGACCGGCTGGTCCGGGTGCCCGCCCTCAACGTGTTTGTCAGCGCCCGGGCCTGGGACGAGGTCGCTGCTCGATTCGGTGGCAACGGTTACAGCCTGCTCGCCGGGCTGGCCGCCGAGTTGGGGCGCCGGATGCGCCGCTGCGGCGACGGCCGGGCCGCCGAGTTGCTCATCGCGCTCAGCGAGCGAACCGTCGGCGACACCCGCGCCAACGCGCTGCGGATGGCCACCGTGCGGGTCGACCCCGCCACAGTCACCACCGATCTGACTGCGACGCGCACTGCGATCCGCGCCGCTGTGGCGGACGCGCGCACCACCGGCGACGGCATGTTCGCGATGCTGCCGCTGGCCCCCTTCGTCCCGCTGCGGGTGGCCCGGCGGCTGGGTGCCGCCATGTTCGGAAGTCAGCCGATATCGTGCTCCAACCTCGGCGAACTGGACCCGGCGGTGTGTCGCCCGGACGGCACCCCCGCCGACAGTCTCTTCCTTCGCCCGGTGGACCAGAACGTCCGCGAGCACGAAATCACCACCGGCGGAGGACAACTCGTCGTCGTCGCCGGGCGTGTCGGCGGCGTGGTGACGATCGGTATCGTCGGCTACACACCGGGCGGGGACAACACCCGGGCCGGTCTGCGGGCATTGGTCGACGCCGCGCTCGGCGCGTTCGGCCTGATCGGTGAGTTCGTTTGACCCAGTCGCACCCCGGACGGGTGCTGCCGGCCATCGGCCGGCTGGTGGTTGCGCACCCGGTGCTGGTGATCCTGGCGTGGGTCGCGACAGCGGTGGTCCTGACACTGACCATCCCGCCCCTGGCGGTGGTGGCGCAACGCAACCCACCACCGCTGCTACCCGCCGACGCCCCGGTACTGATGGCCGGCAACGCCATGCAATCCGCATTCGGGGAGGCCGGCTCCGGCAACGTCGCCGTGGTGGTGCTGCACGACGGCCACGGTCTGAGTCCCGGTGACGAATCTGTCTACCGGGATCTGGTCGCCCGCTTGCGCGCCGACACCGACGACGTCGAATCGATCCAGGACTTCGTCGCCATCCCCGAGCTGCGCGAGGTGATGACCAGCAAGGACCAACAGGCCTGGACCTTGCCGATCAGTCTCACCGGGACCATGGGTACACCGGGCGGCCAGGCGGCGTTCCGGGGCGCCATGCGCATCGTCGAGGAGGCGACCGCGCACACGGCGCTCACCGCCGATGTCGTCGGGCCGGCCGCCACACTGGAAGACGTCAACGACATCGGTGCCGGCGATCAGCACCTCATCGAGATCGCCACCGTTGTCCTGGTGCTCACCATCTTGATCCTGGTGTATCGCAACGTCGCTGCCATGCTGATGCCGCTGCTGACCATCGGAGTGTCACTGGTGGTCGCACAGCAGGTGGTGGCCGGACTGGGCCTGCTCGGGTTGGGTCTGGGACCCCAGACGCTCATGCTGATGACCGGAATGATGATGGGAGCCGGGGTCGATTACGCGGTATTCCTGTTCAGCCGCTATCAGGAGTTGCTGCGCGCCGGTCAGCGATCCGACGACGCCCTGGTCGCCGCGCTGCAGACGATCGGGGAAGTGATCACCGGTTCGGCCGGAACAGTCGCGCTGACCTTCGTCGGTTTGGGGCTGGCCACCCTGGGGGTATTCGCGACCGTCGGACCCGCTCTCACCGTCACCATCGCCACCGGTTTCCTCGCCTCGATGACATTGCTGCCGGCTCAGATCGTGATCGCCGGCCGGCGGGGCTGGATCGCACCGCGCCGGGACCTCACCGGTCGACTCTGGCGGCGCACCGGCGTGGCTGTGGTCCGCCGGCCCGGCCGTTACCTGGCCGTCAGCCTGGCGGCACTGCTCGGGCTGGCTGCCTGCACCGGATTTGCCAAGTTCAACTTCGACGACCGGATCACCTTGCCGGCCGAAGCGGCGAGTAACCGTGGCTACGACGCGATGACCGCGCACTTCCCGATCAGCACCACCCTGCAGCAATTCGTCGTCATCCACGCCCCGGATCAGGATCTGCGGAGTCCACGGGCCCTCGGCGACCTCGAGCAACTCGCCGCGCGGGTAGCCCAACTACCAGGTATCGACGCCGTTCGTGGCTTGACCCGGCCCACCGGCGAAACTCTGGAGCAAAGCCGCGCGACCTACCAGGCCGGTGAGGTCGGTGGAAAGCTGCGTGACGCTTCGTCGCAGATTGCCCGGAACGACGGAAATCTCAGCCAGCTCAGCGACGGGGCCGACAAACTCGCTGAGGTGCTCGGTCAGGTCCGCGACCAGGTCAGCGGATCGCTGGGCAGTATTCGCATTCTGCTCGGCGCCCTCACCGAGTTGCAGACGAAGGTGGGCGGCGGCCTCACGCTGGCCGAAATCGACCGCACCGCCACGCTCGTCGACAATATGCAGACGATGGGCGGCGCCCTTGATCAAAGCATCGAGCGGATGAGCCGGTTGCACACCTGGGCCGCACCGATGGTTACCGCGCTCAACGCCAGCCCCGTCTGTGACGCGGACCCCGGGTGTGTGGCCGGCCGTGCCGATCTGACTCAACTGGCCGAATCCGGCGACAATCCGCCGATGCAGGCGCTGAAGGCCCTGGTGCAACAGCTCAAGAATACGAAATCCTCTACAACTCTTGGGGATTCGGTACGCAAACTGGGCCGCAGCCTGGCAACGGTGTCCGCCTCGGCCCGAAGTCTGGGTCTCGGCGGCGCCGGAGGCACCCAGAACAAACTCGTCGAGGCGCTCAACGGGGCCGGGACACTGGCCGAGTCCAGTCGAAAGCTCGCCGACGGCGTGCAGCTACTGGTCGACCGGACCAGGGAAGTCGGCGGTGGTCTGGATCAGGCGTCGCAGTTTCTGCTGGCGATGAAACGCGACGCCGCGACCCCGTCGATGGCTGGCTTCTACATTCCGCCCGAGGTACTGAGCCACTCGGAGTTCGAGAAGGCCGCCAAGCTGTTCGTATCCGCCGACGGGCACACGGTGCGCTATCTGGTGCAGACAGCGCTGAACCCGTTCGGTACCGAGGCGATGGACCAGGTGGATCAGATCATCGGGGCCGCGCGCAGCGCACTGCCCAACACCACCCTGGCGGGCGCCGAAATCTCGATGGTCGGGTTCTCCGCGGTGAACCATGACATCCGCGACTACTACACCAGCGACCTGCGGTTCATCGTGGTGTTGACCCTCGTGGTGGTGTTTCTGATCCTGGCGCTGTTACTCCGGGCCGTCGTTGCCCCGCTGTATCTGGTGGCCTCGGTGGTGCTGTCCTACGCCTCGGCGCTGGGCATCGGAGTCGCGGTCTTCCAGTTCGGGCTGGGACAGCACCTGCACTGGAGTGTGCCCGCAATGGCGTTTCTGGTACTGGTGGCGGTCGGCGCCGACTACAACCTGCTGCTGATTTCCCGTATTCGCCAGGAATCCGGGCGGGGGGTACGCACCGGCACCATTCGCACGGTGGCGGCCACCGGCGGTGTGATCACCTCTGCCGGTCTGATATTCGCTGCCTCCATGCTGGCACTGACGGTATCCAGCATCAGCACCGTGGTCCAGATGGGTTTCGTGATCGGTGTCGGCCTGCTGCTGGACACATTCCTGGTGCGGACCGTCACCGTGCCAGCGCTGTGCGTGTTGGTCGGCGATGCCAACTGGTGGCCGTCGGGGCGCTACCGTACCCGCTCGAAGGCGCCGCTGACGTAACGTTCGACGCACGCCTGCCGGCGGATCTTTCCGCTTGTGGTCAGCGGGATCGCACCACGCGACACCAGGACCAGCTCGCTGGCGGCGATGCCGTGCGACTCCGAGATCGCCGAATGCACGGAGTTCTCGATCTGGGCCAGATGCTCGCGGATCTCATCTTCGGTGTTGCCGCGCTTCTTGGTCTCCACGATCGCGACGAGCTCCTCGGCGTCGGCGCCCTGCACCACGAGCGCCACCGACCGGCAGCCGGAGATCGCGGTGATCGTGGCCTCGATGTCGTCGGGATAGTGGTTACGGCCACGCACGATCAGCAGATCCTTGATCCGCCCGACTATGAACAGCTCGCCGTCGGAAAGGAACCCGAGATCGCCTGTGCACAGCCAGCTTTCGGCTGGAGTATCCGATGTCGGTTCCACGATGACACCGGCGAAGGTGCGAGCGGTCTCTTCGGGTTTGTTCCAGTACCCCTGGCAGACATTGTCGCCGCGAACCCAGATCTCGCCGATTTCCCCATCGGCGCACTCCCGATGGGTCTGCGGATCGATGATGCGCACGGCGGGGGAGTCCGGGCAACCGTAGGAGACCAGCGTGGTTCCGGTTTCGGAGCGTTCGGCGACACCGTCGGAGAGCCGGTCCGGATCGAAATGCACGACGGTCGGGGCGGCTGCTGGGGCCGCGGTTGCGACGTACAGTGTGGCCTCGGCCAAGCCGTAGGACGGGCGGATCACACCGGCGGACAGCCCCAGCGGCGCGAACCGGCGCGTGAAGCGATCCAGCGAGCCGGGCAACACCCTTTCGGCACCGTTCATGATGGCCAGCACCGAACTCAGATCGCAGCCGGGCAGTTCGTCGTCGCCGACTCGCGCGGCGGACAGGTCGAAGGCGAAGTTCGGTGCGGCACTCAGCGCATGGGGATGGGCGGCAAGCAGCTGCAGCCAGCGGGACGGACGGGCCAGGAACGCCAGAGGGGTGGTGAATACCGTGTGCCAGCCACCGAGAATCGGTGCGCAGATGCCCAGTAACAGGCCCATGTCGTGGTAGAAGGGCAGCCAGGACACCACCGTTGTGTCGGCGGGCGCCACCCCGCCATGGTGTGGGAAGAAGTACCGGATCATCTGCCGGTAGTTGGCTACCAGGTTGCGGTGCGAGACCATGACGCCGGCCGGTACCCGGGTTGATCCCGAGGTGTACTGCAGATAGGCCACGTCCTGAGTGGATCGGCGGCGGCGTGTCCCGGACCCCCGGGTCGGTGCTTCTGCCCGGGCGACGTCGATGATGGTTGCCGCCGGCGCTGCTGCGGCATGCGCGGCGACGGCCGCTTCCGTGGCCGAATCTGTCAGCAGTACCGCCGGTTGGGCGTCGGCGAGGACTGCGAGCACCCGCTCGTCGGCGGTCCCGGAGGCCGGAGGCGAAAGCGGTACCGCGATCAGGTCGGCTTCCAGGGCCGCGAGAAAACCGACCAGATAGTGCAGGTTCTGCGGGGTGAGGATCGCGGCGCGGTCGCCCGGTTGGGCGCGGTTGCGCAACACCCCGGCGAGATCGGTCACTCGGCGATAGAGCTGCGCCCAGGTCAGCTCATGGGCGACGCCGTCCCAATTCGTGTCGTAGTCGATGAAGGTGAACGCGGGGTCATTGGGTTGCAGGCTGGCACGCTCCCGCAGCACAGCCGTCAGTGACGTTTCGATGATTCCGGGTTCCTTTCAGTATCGCACCGACGGCGCATGGCAATTCTACTGATCGACGGCGCTGGCCGGGGTGCTCGCGCGCCCAGCCCTTCGCACCACCTCCGCCTACCCGATGGTCGAACCGCCCGGTTGGTCGCGGGCGGTCCCGCTTCGGTAACGGTCCGGCCAATTCCCGCCCAACTGGACCATAAGTCTGACTACGGTCAGTGTTATGAACGAGACAGCTGTCCTCACCCGTGGCAGTGGGTTGCCGCGCGGGGTACGCGGTGCGGCGGATCCCGCGTTCGCCTGGGCGGTGCGCCAGTTCGCCGCGATGTTCCCGCACCGGCGCTTCGGCGGCGGTGCGTTGTCGGTCTACCTCGACGGTGAACCGGTCGTCGACGTGTGGACCGGCTGGTCGGACCGGGCCGGCCGGCAGCACTGGGACGCCGACACCGGCGCGATGGTCTTCTCGGCGACGAAGGGGGTGGCCTCGACGGTCATCCACCGGCTCGCCGACCGCGGCCTGATCGACTACGACGCTCCCGTCGCGGAGTACTGGCACGAGTTCGGTGCCAACGGCAAGGCCGACATCACGGTTCGGGAGATGATGAGCCACCGGGCCGGGCTGTCCGGGCTGCCGATCAAAGCCGGCGACGACGTCCGCGACCATCTGCAGATGGAGGAACGGCTGGCCGCCGCACCGCACAGCGCGCTGCGCGGCCATCCCGCCTACCACGCACTCACCTACGGCTGGCTGACGTCCGGGCTGGCCCGCGCCGTGACCGGCAGCGGGATGCGGGAGCTGTTCCGGTCCGAGATCGCCGCGCCACTGGGTACCGACGGTCTGCACCTGGGCCGCCCGCCGGCCGGAGCCGCCACCCGAGCCGCCGAGATCATCGGGCCCCAGAAGATCCCCGGGCTGCCCGGCATCGGCTCGTGGGCGCCCACGGTGGCCCGGCATCCGTCGTCGGCGTTCTTCGGTGCGGTCTACTTCCCGTCGATGACCCACGCCATCCGCGGAGACACCCCGCTGCTGGACGCCGAGATCCCCGCCGCCAACGGGGTGGCCACCGCGCGCAGCCTGGCCCGCATGTATGCCGCGCTGATCAACGGTGGTGAGGTCGGCGGCGCCCGGCTGCTGTCGGCGGAGCGGGCTGCGGGACTGCGCGGACGAGTTGATCTGACCCGTGACCGCAACCTCGGTCTGCCGATGTCGTTCCACCTCGGCTATCACGCTTCCCCGGTGCCGGGGGTGCTCCCCGGATTCGGGCACGTCGGGCTGGGCGGTTCGCACGGCTGGGCGATGCCGGACTCGGGTCTGGCCATCGGTTTCGTGCACAACCGGCTGCTGACCCCGTTCTTGATCACCGACCAGGCCGGGTTCCTCGGCACCGCGCAGTTGATCCGCCGAGGCGCGGCGACCGCCCGCGCCCGCGGCTACCGGACCGTGTCGGACTTCGGGGCGCCCTATCAGCTGCCCGCCGCGGTCGCCGGCTGAGGACCCGGCCGTCCGGCCGGACTAGTCCAGTTGGAACAGGATCAGCAGCACCAGCGCCAGTGCCCCGATGCTCCAGCCCACCAGCGGGATCGCGACCGTCGCCGGTTCGCTGCGCCGGCTCCGCAGGCGGCCGGCACCGAAAATCACCAGTGACAGCAGCCCGGTCACGGCCGCGAACGGCGCCCAGACCGCGTCGATCTCCCGGAACAGCACGATCCCGGCCAACGCAGCGACACTGAGTGCGGTGCGTTCCCAAGCCAATTCGGTGCGCTCGTTCTGCAGGCAGGGGGGTTCGTCGGTCATCGTCAGGCCCGGAAGATCAACAGTGCCGCCGCGGTCAGTGCCGTCAGCACCAGCACCACGCCGAGCAGCACCGGCAACCGGCTGGGCGGCAGTTCGACACCGGCGTTCATCGCCTCCTGCACCTGGCGCCAGCGGCGCACCGAGAGCACGGCCAGCAACCCGCCCATGGCGATCAATCCCGCGCTCAGTCCGTGGCGCACGCCGGGGATCCCGAGGCTCGGCAGGATCATCAGCGCCACCCCGCCGCCGATCAGCGCCAGCGCGGTACGCGTCCAGGCCAGGAACGTCCGCTCGTTGGCCAGGGTGAACCGGTAGTCGAGCTCGGGCACGCCTGCCACCCTAATTAGGTCAACCGTTAGAATCGACGTAACGGCACCGATCCGGCCATCACCGGGGAGCCTTCGGAAGAACCGCCACCGTCGGTGGCCAACTAGACCCGAACGGGCCGGCCCGTCACAGCCTGCGAGTTGAGCGGCGTGCGCAAGCACGCAAGCGGGGTGGTACCGCGGCGCTCGCGCACACCGCGCGTCCGTCGTCCCCGTGCCGGAACATCAGGCACAGGAGACGACCGCCGTGGCCGACACCCCGCAGGCTTACCCCCGCTTCGCCGGCGGCACCCCCAACTTCCCCTCGCTGGAACTCGACGTACTGCGGTACTGGTCCGACGACGACACCTTCCGGGCCAGCATCGCCCGCCGCGAGGGCGCCCCCGAGTACGTCTTCTACGACGGCCCGCCATTCGCCAACGGCCTGCCGCACTACGGGCACCTGCTCACCGGCTACGTCAAGGACATCGTGCCGCGCTATCGCACCATGCGGGGCTACAAGGTGGACCGCCGGTTCGGCTGGGACACCCATGGCCTGCCCGCCGAACTCGAGGTGCAGCGCCAGCTCGACATCCACGACAAGGCCCAGATCGAGGCGATGGGCATCGGGGCGTTCAACGAGGCCTGCCGCGAATCGGTGCTCAAATACACCAAGGAGTGGGAGGCCTACGTCACCCGCCAGGCCCGCTGGGTCGACTTCGACAACGATTACAAGACCCTGGATCCCACCTTCATGGAGTCGGTGATCTGGGCGTTCAAGCAGCTGTGGGACTCCGGCCTGGCGTACGAGGGCTTCCGGGTGCTGCCGTACTGCTGGAACGACGAGACCCCGCTGTCCAACCACGAGCTGCGGATGGACGACGACGTCTACCAGTCCCGCCAGGACCCCGCGCTGACGGTCGGTTTCCTGGTGCCCGACGGGCCGCTGGCCGGGGCCCGCCTGCTGGTCTGGACGACGACCCCGTGGACACTGCCGTCCAACCAGGCCGTCGCCGTGCACCCCGAGGTCGACTACGCCGTCGTCGCCGCGCCCGACGGCAACCGCTACGTGCTGGCTAAGGCCCGGCTGGACGCCTACGCCCGGGAACTGGGGGAGGAGCCGCAGATCGTCGCCTCCTACACCGGCGCCGAGCTGCTCGGGACGCGCTACCAACCGCCGTTCCCGTACTTCACCACCGGGGACACCGCGGTCAACGCATTCCAGGTGCTGCCGGCCGATTTCGTCACCACCGAGGACGGCACCGGCATCGTGCACATGGCCCCGGCCTACGGCGAGGACGACAAGGCCACCACCGACACCGTCGGCATCACGCCCGCCAACCCGGTCGATTCCCGCGGCCGGTTCGACGCCACCGTTCCCGACTACGCCGGACAGCAGGTCTTCGACGCCAACCCGAACATCATCCGGGATCTGAAGAACCACACCGGATCCGCGGCGGCGGGCGGCGCGGTGCTGCTGCGCCACGAAACCTACGAGCACTCCTATCCGCACTGCTGGCGCTGCCGCAAACCGCTGATCTACCGCGCGGTTTCGTCATGGTTCGTGCAGGTCACCGAGTTCCGCGACCGGATGGTGGAACTCAACCAGCAGATCACCTGGCACCCCGAACACGTCAAAGACGGCCAGTTCGGCAAGTGGCTGTCGGGCGCTCGCGACTGGTCCATCTCTCGAAACCGCTATTGGGGCAGCCCGATCCCGGTGTGGAAGTCCGACGATCCGCTCTACCCGCGGATCGACGTGTACGGCAGCCTGGACGAACTCGAACGCGACTTCGGCGTGCGGCCGGACAACCTGCACCGGCCCTACATCGACGAGCTGACCCGGCCCAACCCCGACGACCCGACCGGCAAATCCACCATGCGCCGCATCGAGGACGTCTTCGACGTGTGGTTCGACTCCGGGTCGATGCCGTTCGCGCAGGTGCACTACCCGTTCGAGAACCAGGACTGGTTCCACACCCATTTCCCCGGGGACTTCATCGTCGAGTACATCGGCCAGACCCGCGGCTGGTTCTACACCCTGCACGTGCTGTCCACCGCCCTGTTCGACCGCCCGGCATTCAAAACCTGTGTGGCACACGGGATCGTGCTCGGCAACGACGGTGCGAAGATGAGCAAGTCGCTGCGTAACTACCCGGACGTGTCCGAGGTGTTCGACCGCGACGGCTCCGACGCCATGCGCTGGTTCCTGATGGCCTCGCCGATCCTGCGCGGTGGCAACCTGATCGTCACCGAACAGGGCATCCGGGAGGCGGTGCGCCAGGTGCTGCTGCCGCTCTCCAACGCCTACAGCTTCCTGGCCCTCTACGCCCCGAAAAAGGGTGTGTGGCGCACGGATTCGCAGAACGTGCTGGACCGCTACATCCTGGCCAAGCTCGCCCGGCTGCGCGACGACCTGACCGCGGCCCTGGATTCGTGCGACATCTCCGGGGCCTGTGAACAGTTGCGCCAGTTCACCGAGGCGCTGACCAACTGGTATGTGCGACGGTCCCGCAACCGGTTCTGGGAGGAGGACGCCGACGCCATCGACACCCTGCACACCGTGCTGGAAGTAACCTGCCGACTGGCCGCACCGCTGCTGCCGATGCTCACCGAGGTGATCTGGCGCGGCCTGACCGACGGGCGGTCGGTCCACCTGACCGACTGGCCCGCCGCCGATCTCCCGCACGACGAGGACCTCGTCGCGGCCATGGACCGGGTGCGCGACGTCTGCTCGGCGGGCTCCGCGCTGCGCAAGGCCAAGAAACTGCGGGTGCGGCTGCCCCTGCCGAAACTCACCGTCGCGACCGACGACCCGGACCAGCTGGCCCCGTTCGCCGAACTCATCGCCGACGAGCTCAACGTCAAGGGCATCGAGCTGACCGACGACATCGACGCACACGGCCGGTTCGAGTTGACCGTCAACGCCCGGGCCGCCGGACCGCGGATCGGCAAGGACGTGCAGGCCGCGATCAAAGCCGTCAAGGCGGGCCAGGGGGTGCTCAATCCCGACGGCACCCTGACCGCCGGCCCGGCAACCCTGATCGAGGGCGAGTACACCTCGAAACTCGTTGCCGCGGACCCGGAATGGACCCACGCGCTGCCCGACGGCGCCGGCCTGGTGGTGCTCGACGGCACCGTTACCGAAGAACTGGAGGCCGAGGGCTGGGCCAAGGACCGCATCCGCGAGCTGCAGGAACTGCGCAAGACCACCGGGTTGGATGTCTCCGACCGGATTCAGGTGGTGCTGGCGGTGCCCACCGACAAGGCCGCCTGGGCGCGTACCCACGCCGGTCTGATGGCCGGGGAGATCCTGGCCACCGGCTTCGAGATCGTCGAACCCGGCGCCCTGCCCGATGGCACCGACATCGGCGACGGCGTGCTGGCCCGGCTGACCAAGGCTTGACCGCGTCGAATCAGCGGACCTGGACCTGCCGGCGGTCGTAGCCGACGACATCGCCGGATTTCAGTTGCCGGCCGCGGCGGGTCTCCACCTCGCCGTTGACGCTCACCAGCCCGTCGCCGATCACCGCCTTGGCGTCGGCGCCCGAGTCGATCAGGTTGGCCAGCTTCAGGAACTGCCCCAGCCGGATACCGGCGTCGCGGATCGGCACCTCTTCCATGCCCGTCAGACTAGACGGGTGGCTCGCTGGGTTCTGCACCTCGACATGGACGCGTTCTTCGCGTCCGTCGAGCAGCTGACCCGCCCCACCCTGCGCGGTCGCCCGGTCCTCGTCGGCGGGCTGGGCGGGCGCGGCGTGGTGGCCGGGGCCAGCTACGAGTCGCGGGTGTACGGGGCGCGTTCGGCGATGCCCATGCACCAGGCCCGCCGCCTGGTCGGGGCGACGGCGGTGGTGCTGCCGCCGCGCGGCTCGGTGTACCGGGTGGCCAGCCACCGGGTGTTCGACACCGTCCGCGCCCGCATCCCGGTGCTGGAACAACTGTCCTTCGACGAGGCGTTCGGTGAACCCGTCGCGCTGGCCGGCGCCACCGCAGAACAGGTCGACCAGTTCTGCGCCGAGCTGCGCGCGGTCGTACTGGCCGAGACCGGCCTGATCGCCTCGGTCGGCGCCGGATCCGGCAAACAGATCGCCAAGATCGGCTCCGGCCTGGCCAAACCCGACGGTGTCCGGGTGCTGCGCCCCGACGAGGAGCGGATCCTGCTGGACGGCCTGCCGGTCCGCAAACTGTGGGGGATCGGTCCGGTCGCCGAGGAGAAACTGCACCGCCTCGGCATCGAAACCGTCGGCCAGTTCGCCGCCCTGGCCGAATCCGAGGCCGCCAGCATCCTGGGTGCCGGGATCGGGCCGGGCCTGCACCGGCTGGCCCGCGGTATCGACGACCGGCCGGTTGCCGAGCGGGCAGAGGCCAAGCAGATCAGCGCGGAGTCGACGTTCGCCGAGGACCTGCGGACCCTGGACCAGCTGCGCGACGCGGTCGGCCCGATCACCGAGGCCGCCCATCGCCGGTTGCTGGGCGACGGCCGCGGCGCGCGCACGGTCACCGTCAAACTGAAACGCTCGGACATGTCGACGCTGACCCGCTCGGCGACCCTGCCCTACGCCACCGCCGAACCCGCCACGCTGACCGCGACCGCGCTGCGGCTGCTGCTGGACCCGGTGCAGATCGGGCCGATCCGGCTGCTCGGCGTCGGCTTCTCCGGCCTGTCCGACGTCCAGCAGGAGTCGCTGTTCCCCGACCTGGACCAGGCCGACCCGGACGAACACGGCGGATCCGATGCTCCCGCACCCGAACCCGCGCGCACCGGCTGGCGGATCGGCGACGACGTCAGCCACCCCGAATTCGGCCACGGCTGGGTGCAGGGCGCCGGCCACGGCGTGGTGACCGTCCGCTTCGAAACCCGCGCCACCGGGCCGGGTATCGCCCGCACCCTGTCCGCCGACGACCCGGACCTACGCCCCGCCGACCCGCTGGAGAGCCTCGCCTGGGACCGGTGAGCTATCCCCAGCGCGCGAATGTCGCCGGCACATCGCGCCCGGCGGCCAGCGTCGCCATCAGCAGCACCCGCGCCTGCGGCGGCCGCAACCGCTGAGCCATCACCGCCCCGGCGTCGACCAGCGCCGATCCCGGCCCGTAGTCGGTGCCCACCGCGCAGAACGGCACCCGGGTGGACACGGCGACCGACACTCCGGCCGCGCAGTGCCGGGCCACCGCGGCGACCACGTCGGGCCCGGCGTTGCCCGATCCCATCGCCTCCAGCACGATCCCGCGCGCCCCGGCGGCCACACACCCGCTCAGCGCCGCGCCGTCGGCACCCGGATAGGCGGCCACGATGTCGACCCGCGGAGCCGCGGCCGCCGACACCCTCCCGACCGACAGCCGGGGCCGGTCGGCCGCCGGCGCCCCGGCGAACCCGCTGGGCGCCACCGGTCCGACCTTGTGCAGTCCGTGGGCGGCGAGCACTTCACCACCCAGGCACACCAGCACGCCGCGGTCGGCGACCGCCGGTTCGGCGGCCAGGCCGATCGCGTCGGCCAGATTGGCCGGACCGTCGGGCTCGGGATCGTCGGCGCTGCGCTGCGCTCCGGTCAGCACGACGGGCACCGCCACGTCCAGCGTCAGGTCGAGCCACAGCGCGGTTTCCTCCATGCTGTCGGTCCCGTGGGTGACGACGATCCCGTCGGCGCGGCCGTCGGCCGCGCCGGTCACGGCTTCGGCGATCCGGTCCCAGTCCGCGGGCAGCAGCGCCGAGCTGTCGACCGACATCAGGTCGACCGTGTCCAGGTCCACCTCACCGAGCAGCTCCGGGTCCACGACGGCGGCCAGCTCGGCGCCCGAGCGGGCGGGGCGCTTGACCCCGTCGCCGCCGGTGGTGGTGGCGATGGTGCCGCCGGTGGCGATCACGACGATGCGGGGCATCGTTGCATCATGCCCTGAGGGATGATGGTCGGGTGACGGACACGACCCCCGAGAACGTCGACGACGTGGAGGCGCCCGAGGAGCAGGCTCTGGAGACCGAGGCCGCCGACGAGGCGCCCGAGACCGAGCCCGCCGAGAGCGGCACCCCGGAAACCGCCGAGGACGAACCCAGCGAGGACGAACCCAGCGAGGACAAGCCCGCCGAGGACGAAGCACCCCGCCCCCGCCCCCGCCCCCGGCGCCAGGTCCTGCTGCTTCTGCTGGTGGCCGCGTTCGTGCTGGCCGTCGACGTGGCGACCAAGGTGCTGGCCGTCAAGATGCTGACCCCTTTTCAGCCCGTGGAGATCATCGGCGAGACGGTCACCTGGAACCTGCAGCGCAACTCCGGTGCGGCGTTCTCCATGTTCCGCGGCTCCACCTGGGTGCTGACCCTGATCGCGGCGGGGGTGGTGATCGGCATCGTCTGGATGGGCCGGCGGCTGGTGTCGAAGTGGTGGGCGCTGGGCCTGGGCATGATCCTCGGCGGCGCACTGGGCAACCTCGGCGACCGGATCTTCCGGGCTCCCGCGCCCCTGCACGGACAGGTCGTCGACTTCATCTCCATCGGCTGGTGGCCGACGTTCAACGTGGCCGATTCGGCCGTCGTCGGCGGGGCGATCCTGCTGGTAGCGTTGTCGCTGTTCGGTGTCGACTACGACACCCCCGCCCGGCGCGCCGATGACTGACCGCGTCATGCCGGTGCCGGAAGGGCTGGCCGGTATGCGGGTGGACGCCGGGCTGGCCCGGCTGCTCGGACTGTCCCGCACCGCCGCCGCGGCCATCGCCGAGGACGGCGGGGTGGAACTCGACGGCGTGCGGGTCGGCAAATCCGACAAGCTGATCGACGGCGGCTGGCTGTCGGTGACGATTCCCGACGCACCGCCGCCGGTGCAGAACGTGCCCGAGGAGATCGAGGGCATGACCATTCTGTACTCCGACGACGACATCGTCGCCGTCGACAAGCCGCCGGGTGTGGCCGCCCACGCCGGCGTCGGCTGGCACGGGCCGACGGTGCTCGGCGGCCTGGCGGCCGCCGGTTTCCGCATCTCCACCTCCGGTGTGCACGAACGCCAGGGCATCGTGCACCGCCTGGACGTCGGCACTTCGGGGGTGATGGTCGTCGCGCTGTCCGAGCACGCCTACACCGTGCTCAAGCGCGCCTTCAAATACCGCACCGTCGACAAGCGCTACCACGCGCTGGTCCAGGGCCACCCCGATCCGTCCAGCGGCACCATCGACGCGCCGATCGGCCGGCACCGCAGCGGAGAGTGGAAGTTCACCGTCGCCGAGGGCGGCCGCGACAGCGTCACCCACTACGACACCATCGAGGCGTTCACCGCCGCCAGCCTGCTCGACGTGCACCTGGAAACCGGTCGCACCCACCAGATCCGGGTGCACTTCTCCGCGCTGCACCACCCGTGCTGCGGCGACTTGGTGTACGGCGCCGACCCCACGCTGGCCAAGAAACTCGGCCTGGAACGGCAGTGGCTGCACGCCCGCTCACTGTCGTTTGCGCACCCCGCGGACGGCCGCCGGATGGAGATCACCGCGCCGTATACCGAGGATCTGCAACATGCTCTCGACGTGCTGCGGGCCCAGGGATGACGGTCGAGGACCCGTCGGGCCGGCTGGCCGCCAAGGCGCGGCGCCGGCGCTTCATGATGCTGACCGCCGCCGTCATCGGGCTGGCCATGCTGCTGCCCGGGCTGGCCACCGTCATGCAGCGCGACTCGACCCCGGCGGCAGACCAGGCGACCAGCACCACCCCGGCCGCTCCGGCCATCAAACCGCTCGCCGTCGTCGTGGTGACCGAGGTCGTGGGCGTCGGACCCGACGGGTGCCCGGCCCCGGGTCTGGGCCCCTACACCGAACACCGGCAACTGTGCGACCTGGAGAAGAAGGGTCTCTACACCCTCGGCTCGGACCGCATCGAACTGCAGTTGACCGGCGCGTCGGCCGTCCCCCCGTCGCTGGCCGAGGCGCTGAACCCGACGGCACCCCCGACCACGACCGCCGCCGCGTCCGGCGGCTACACCGTGCACGTGTTGATGACCCCGGAATCGGGGCGGGAGTTCGCCGACTTCACCGCCGCGCACCCGGGCAAACAGCTCGCCTTCGTGCGGGATTCGCAGGTGGTGTCGGCGCCGAAGGTCGACGGCCGCATCGAAGGTCAGACGCTGGTGCTCTCCGGTGAACTGACCGCCGAGCAGGCCGAACGAACCGCCGCGCTGCTGCGCAACGGCAGCTGAGTTGAGCCACCCGCAGACCCGGTCCGGCGCGGGCCTGCTGTTCGGGCTCGGCGCCTACGGGCTCTGGGGGCTGTTCCCGGCGTTCTTCCCGCTGCTTCTGCCGTCGGGAGCGATCGAGGTGCTGGCGCACCGGATCGTGTGGACGGCGGTGTTCATGGCGGTGGTGCTGGCGCTGACCGGCGCCCCCCCGCAGCTGCGGCACCTCGATGCCCGCACCTGGGCGCAACTGGGCGTCGCCGCGGTGCTGATCTCCATCAACTGGGGCAGCTACATCTGGGCCGTCAACAACGGCCATGTCACCGACGCCGCCCTCGGCTACTTCATCAACCCGCTGTTCAGCGTCGTGCTCGGTGTGCTGCTCTTCGCCGAACGGCTCAACCGCGCGCAGTGGGCCGCACTCGGCATCGCCGTCGTCGCCGTGCTGATCATCGCCGTCGAGGCCGGCTCCCCGCCGTGGGTCGCGCTGACGGTGGCCGGCAGCTTCGGTCTCTACGGTGCCGTCAAGAAGGTGGTCCCCGTCGACCCGACCATCAGCGTCGGCGTCGAAGCGGCGCTGATGACCCCGGTCGCGCTGGGCTATCTCGCCTTCCTGGTGCACGACGGCGGCACCACCTTCACCACACTCGGCGCCGGGCATGTGGTGCTGACGCTGCTGAGCGGCCCGGTCACCGCGATCCCGCTGCTGTGCTTTGCCGCCGCCGCCCAGCGCCTGCCGCTGGTGACCCTCGGACTGCTGATGTACCTGACCCCGGCGATGGCGATGACCTGGGGAATCGTCGTCGGCCACGAGGTGATGTCACCGGCCCGCTGGGCCGGCTTCGCGCTGATCTGGGTGGCCCTGGCGGTGTTCAGCGCCGACGCCGTGCGCCGGGCCCGGACCCGGTAGCGCCGACACGCCGGGGACGGCACGCCGGACACGCTCGACGCCCCGCGCGGGTGGGCCGAATCTGTCGGCGCTCGGTCATAGACTGGTCGTCCTATGGCTACCTCCGGATCCTTCGTGCACCTGCATAACCACACCGAGTACTCCATGCTCGACGGTGCGGCGAAGGTCAACCCGATGCTGGCCGAGGCCAAGCGGCTGGGCATGCCGGCCATCGGGATGACCGACCACGGCAACATGTTCGGCGCCAGCGAGTTCTACAACGCCGCCGTCAAGGCCGACATCAAACCGATCATCGGCATCGAGGCCTACATCGCCCCGGCGTCGCGGTTCGACACCAAGCGCATCACCTGGGGTGATCCCAGCCAGCGCTCCGACGACGTCTCGGCCAGCGGTGCCTACCTGCACATGACGATGATGGCCGAGAACGCCACCGGCCTGCGCAACCTGTTCAAACTGTCCTCGCTGGCGTCCTTCGAGGGCCAGCTGGGCAAGTGGCCCCGGATGGACGCCGAGATCATCGCCGAGCACGCCTCCGGCATCATCGCGACGACGGGCTGCCCGTCCGGGGAGGTGCAGACGCGGCTGCGCCTCGGTCACGACCGGGAGGCGCTGGAGGCCGCCGCCAAGTGGCGCGAGATCTTCGGTCCGGAGAATTTCTTCCTGGAACTGATGGACCACGGTCTATCCATCGAACGCCGGGTCCGCGAGGGATTGCTGGAGATCGGCCGCAAGCTCGACATCCCGCCGCTGGCCACCAACGACTGCCACTACGTGACCCGCGAGGCCGCGCACAACCATGAGGCGCTGCTGTGCGTGCAGACCGGCAAGACGCTGTCGGACCCCACCCGGTTCAAGTTCGACGGCGACGGCTACTACCTCAAGTCGGCCGAGGAGATGCGGGCCCTGTGGGATGACCAGGTGCCCGGCGCCTGTGACTCCACCGTCCTGATCGCCGAGCGGGTGCAGCCCTACACCGACGTGTGGACCCCGGTGGACCGGATGCCGATCTTCCCGGTGCCCGAGGGGCACGACCAGGGCTCCTGGCTGCGCCATGAGGTGGCCGAGGGCCTGCGGCGCCGGTTCCCCGACGGGGTCCCGCAGGAGTACATAACCCGCGCCGAATACGAGATCGACGTCATCTGTGGCAAGGGCTTCCCGTCGTACTTCCTGATCGTGGCCGACCTGATCAGCTATGCCCGCTCGATCGGCATCTGGGTGGGCCCGGGCCGCGGATCGGCGGCCGGCTCGCTGGTCGCCTATGCCCTGTCGATCACCAACATCGACCCGATTCCGCACGGCCTGCTGTTCGAGCGGTTCCTCAACCCGGAGCGGCCGTCGGCCCCGGATATCGATATCGACTTCGACGACCGCCGCCGCGGCGAGATGGTCCGCTACGCCGCCGAGAAGTGGGGCAGCGACCGCGTCGCCCAGGTCATCACCTTCGGCACCATCAAGACCAAGGCCGCCATCAAGGATTCGGCCCGAGTCCACTACGGCCAGCCCGGATTCGCCATCGCCGACCGGATCACCAAGGCGTTGCCGCCGCCGATCATGGCCAAGGACATCCCGGTCTCGGGCATCACCGACCCGAACCACGAGCGGTACAAGGAAGCCGCCGAGGTACGGGCGCTGATCGACACCGATCCCGATGTGCGCACCATCTACGAGACGGCGCTGGGCCTGGAGGGCCTGGTCCGCAACGCCGGCGTGCACGCCTGCGCGGTGATCATGAGCTCCCAGCCGCTGATCGAGGCGATCCCGCTGTGGAAACGCCCGCAGGACGGCGCCATCATCACCGGCTGGGACTACCCGTCGTGCGAGGCCATCGGTCTGTTGAAGATGGACTTCCTGGGGCTGCGGAACCTGACGATCATCGGGGACTGCCTGGCCAACATCAAGGCCAACCGGGGCGAGGACCTCGACCTGGAGAAGCTGTCCTTCGACGACGAAAAGACCTACGAACTGCTCTCCCGCGGTGACACCCTCGGGGTGTTCCAGCTCGACGGCGGCCCGATGCGCGACCTGCTGCGCCGCATGCAGCCCACCGAGTTCAACGACATCGTCGCGGTGTTGGCGCTGTACCGTCCGGGCCCGATGGGCATGAACGCCCACAACGATTACGCCGACCGCAAGAACGCCCGCCAGCCGATCAAGCCGATCCACCCCGAGCTGGAGGAGCCGCTCAAAGAGATCCTCGCCGAGACCTACGGCCTGATCGTCTACCAAGAGCAGATCATGTTCATCGCCCAGAAGGTCGCCTCCTACAGCATGGGTAAGGCCGATGCGCTGCGAAAGGCCATGGGCAAGAAGAAGATCGAAGTGCTGGAGGCCGAGTACCAGGGCTTCCGCGAGGGCATGATGGCCAACGGCTTCTCCGAGGGCGCGGTGAAGGCGCTGTGGGACACCATCCTGCCGTTCGCCGGGTACGCATTCAACAAGTCGCACGCCGCCGGCTACGGCCTGGTGTCCTACTGGACGGCCTACCTGAAGGCCAATTACCCGGCGGAGTACATGGCCGGGCTGCTGACCTCGGTCGGTGACGACAAGGACAAGGCCGCGGTGTACCTGGCCGACTGCCGGCGCCTGGGCATCACCGTGCTGCCGCCGGATGTCAATGAATCCGAGGTGAACTTCGCCTCCGTCGGCGCCGATATCCGGTTCGGCATGGGCGCGATCCGCAACGTCGGCGCCAACGTGGTTACCTCCCTGATCGAGACCCGGAAGGCCAAGGGGCACTTCACCGATTTCTCCGACTACCTGAACAAGATCGACATCTCGGCGTGCAACAAGAAGGTCACCGAGTCGCTGATCAAGGCCGGCGCGTTCGACTCGCTCAAACACGCCCGCAAGGGTCTGTTCCTGGTGCACACCGATGCCGTCGACTCGGTGCTGGGCACCAAGAAGGCCGAGGCCGTGGGGCAGTTCGACCTCTTCGGCGGCGGCAGTGAAGACGGGGCGGAGGGTGTCGACTCCGTCTTCACCATCAAGGTGCCCGACGAGGAGTGGGAGGACAAGCACAAGCTCGCCCTGGAACGGGAGATGCTGGGGCTGTACGTGTCCGGGCACCCGCTCGACGGCGTCGCGCACCTGCTGGCCAACCAGGTCGACACCCAGATCCCGGCGATCCTGGAGGGCGATGTCGCCGACGGTACCACCGTGCTGGTGGGTGGCATCCTGGCCGGCGTGAACCGGCGGGTCAACAAGAACGGATTGCCCTGGGCCTCAGCGCAACTGGAGGACCTCACCGGTGGTATCGAGGTGCTGTTCTTCCCGCAGACCTACTCGATGGTCGGTGCCGACGTCGCCGACGACGCCGTGGTGCTGGTCAAGGCCAAGGTCAATATGCGCGACGACCGGATCTCGCTGATCGCCCACGAACTGATCGTCCCGGATTTCAGCAGCGCCAACGGTAACCGGCCGCTGGCGGTCAGCCTGCCCACGCGGCAATGCACGATCGACAAGGTCAGCGCCCTCAAGCAGGTGCTGGCTCGGCATCCCGGGACCACCCAGATCTACCTGCGGTTGATCAGCGGCGAACGGATCACCACCCTGGAACTCGACCAGGGCCTGCGGGTGACCCCGTCCTCGGCGCTGATGGGGGACCTGAAGGCACTGCTCGGACCGGGCTGCCTGGGCGGCTGAGCATTCTGGCCGTCGCCCGTCAGTGCAGCAGGCTGACCGCGCGGGCGAACGCCAGCGCGACCTTTCCAGTCGGTCGCTACCGACCGGGACGGGTCAGCGCCGCATACCGGGTGCGGTGACGGTCGGTGCTGCCGAACTCGTACTGCACGGCGGTCAGCCGCTTGAAGTAGTCACCGATCGCCAGCTCCTCGGTCATCCCCATCGCGCCGTGCAGCTGCACCGCTTCCTGACCGATCAACCGGGCCGCCCGGCCGACGGTCACCTTCGCGGCCGACACCGCGCGGGCCCGCGCCGTCGGTTCCGCGTCGAGGTTCAGCACCGCCAGGCACACCGCGGCGACGGACTGCTGCAACTCCATGTACATATCGGTCATCCGATGCTGCAACGCCTGGAAACTGCCGATCGGCGCCCCGAACTGCTGGCGCGTCTTGGCGTATTCCACCGTGTCCGCCAACACGTTTCGCATGCACCCGACGGCCTCAGAGGCCACCGCCGTGGCGCCCTCGTCGAGCGCCCGCGCCAGATTCGACTCCGCGCAGCCGGCCTCGCCGAGCAGCGCGGTGCCCGGCAGCCGCAGTCCGTCGAAGGAAAGGTCCGCGGCGCGCCGGTCGTCGATGGTCCGGTAACCGTGCACCGAAACCCCGGGAGGAGATGCGGCCGCATCGAATTCGCAGACGAACAGCGACAGGCCCTCGTCTGTCCGCGCGGAGATGATCAGGTGATCGGCCAGTGGCGCGTCCAGGACGACGGTCTTCGCGCCGTCGAGCACCCACTCGTCGCCGTCGCGGGTCGCGGTGGACACCGGGGCCAGTTCGTCGACGGAACCGGCCTCGGTGGCGGCCAGCGCGACGACCGCATCGCCGGCGGCGATCCGCTCCAGCAGCGCGTGCGCGGTCTCACCGCCGGCACGGCGCAACAGGCCACCGCTCACCACGACGGTGCCGACATAGGGCTCGATCACCAGGGCCCGGCCCAGCTCCTCGGCGATGACCATCAACTCGACGGCCCCGCCGTCGCTGCCGCCGACGTCGGCGGGCAGGGTGGCACCCAGGATCCCCAACTCGTCGGCGAACGAACGCCAGATGTCGGGCTGCCAGCCGGCGCCGGTTCGGGCGGTGGCGCGGCTCGCGGCGAGGTCATAGCGGGCCGAGAGGAACCGGGCGAGCCCGTCGCGCAGCAGTTCCTGCTCGTTGTCGAGTCTGAAGTCCATTTACAGTCCTAGGGCGGCTTTGGCGAGAATGTTGCGTTGAATCTCGTTGCTACCGGCGTAGATCGAGCCGGCGCGGTCGTTGAAGTACCGCAGGGGTGCCACCGCCTGCCACGGTTGACCGCTGAGGTGTCCGTCGGCCGGGGGTTCGTAGTCGCTGATCGGTCCGCCGGGTGCGGTGGCATGCGGCTGGTACACCCGGCCGCGCGGCCCGGCCGCCTCCAGCGCCAATTCGGTGATCGCCTGACTCAGCTCGGTGCTGATCACCTTGAGCATCGACGAGTCGGTGCCGGGGTTTCCGCCGGCGGCCACCGCTGCCAGGGTGCGGAATTCGAGGATTTCCAACACCTCGGTGCGGATCCGCGCATCGGCGAGCTTGGCGGCGAAGGCAGGGTCGTCGATCAGTGCGCCACCGCCGGGCCCGGGCTGCACGGTGGCGGCCGCCGCGATCTCGTCGGCCATCACCTGCAGCGCAGGCGCGGTCACCGAACCGCCGCGCTCGAACTCCAGCAGATACTTCGCGACGGTCCAGCCGTCGTCGATCTCGCCGATCACGTTGCTCTTGGGCACTCGCACCCGGTCGAAGAACACCTGGTTCTGAACCCGCTCGCCGGAGGTCATCACCAGCGGATGGACTTCGATGCCGGGGCTGGACATCTCCAGGAGCAGGAAGGTGATGCCCTGCTGTTTGCGCGGGCCGCGGGTGGTACGCACCAGGGCGAACATCCAGTTGGCCTCGGTGGCATGGGTGGTCCAGATCTTCGAGCCGGTGCAGACCAGGTGATCGCCGTCGTCGACCGCTGCCATCTGCAGCGACGCCAGATCCGATCCGGACTCCGGCTCGGAGTAGCCCTGGCAGAAGAAGACCTCACCGGTGAGGATCCGCGGCAGGAAGTAGGCCTTCTGTTCCTCGGTGCCGTACCGGATGATCGCGTGCGCCACCATCCGGATGCCCATCGGGGAGAGCGGGGGAGCGCCCGCCAGCTGCGATTCGCGACTGAAGATGTAGTGCTGGGTCAGTGACCAGTCACAGCCGCCGTATTCGACCGGCCAGGCCGGCGCGGCCCAGCCACGCTCGTGCAGGATCGCCTGCCACGCCATGCTGGCCTCGTGGTCGGCATAGACGCTGGTCATCCGGTGACCGGCGCGTTGCAACTCCGGGGTCAGCTTCTCGGCGAGGAACGTTCGTACCTCGTCGCGGAATGCGCGGTCGTCGTCCGACCAATTCAGATCCATCGGTGTCCTCTGCGGGCGCTCGTTCGAAGTCCCTAGACCATACAACCGGTTGGTAGAGTGGGGAAGGTCCCGTCGGTTCGGGGCGTAGGCTGGAGGCCATGCCACTGACCGGAGAATACGAACCGAGCACGCTGGACTGGGCCCGTAAGAACGCCGAGGAGATCATGGCCTCCGGCGGCACCCAGGGAATGCAGATGCGCGGGATGGCCGTCATCCTGCTCACCACGATCGGCGCCAAGACCGGCAAGATCCGCAAGACCCCGCTGATGCGCGTCGAGCACGACGGCGAATACGCCATCGTCGCCTCGCTGGGCGGGGCACCGAAGAACCCGGTCTGGTACTACAACGTCAAGGCTCACCCGCGCGTCGAGCTCCAGGACGGCACCGTCACCGGCGACTACGAGGCGCGCGAGGTGTTCGGCGACGAGAAGGCCATCTGGTGGGAGCGCGCCGTTGCTGCCTACCCGGACTACGCCGACTACCAGGCCAAGACCGACCGGCAGATCCCAGTCTTCGTGCTCACCCCTGCCTGACCCGCGTCTGCGGCGTGGCACCATATACCGGTGTCCGCCGCGCCGAGCCAGTCAGCCCAATCGGGCCTGTCCGCCACCGAGGTGGAGGCTGCCGCGCGCCGGATTGCCGACCTCGTCACGCCCACCCCGCTGCAGCACAGTGACCGACTGTCGCAGCTGACCGGTGCCCGGGTCTACCTCAAGCGCGAGGACCTGCAGGTCGTCCGCTCCTACAAGATCCGCGGCGCCTACAACCTGCTCATGCAGCTGCGCCCGAGCGAGGTCGCCGCCGGCGTCGTGTGCGCATCGGCGGGCAACCACGCCCAGGGCTTCGCGCTGGCCTGCCGCTCCATGGGTATCCACGGCCGGGTCTACGTACCGGCCAAGACCCCGAAGCAAAAGCGCGACCGGATCCGCTACCACGGCGGCGACTTCATCGAACTGATCGTCGGCGGCTCCACCTTCGACATCGCCGCGGCCGCGGCCGCGGACGACGCCGCGCGCACCGGTGCAACCCTGGTTCCGCCGTACAACGACCTGCGCACCATGGCCGGACAGGGCACCGTTGCCGTGGAGATCCTGGAACAACTCGGTCGCGAGCCCAACCTCGTCGTCGTTCCTGTCGGCGGCGGTGGCTGCATCAGCGGCATCACCGCCTACCTGGCCGAGCGCACCCAGTCGACCGCGGTGCTGGGCATCGAACCGGCCGGCGCGGCGTCGATGGTGGCCGCGCTGGCCGCGGGTGAGCCGGTCACCCTGGAGCACGTCGACCAGTTCGTCGACGGCGCCGCGGTGGCCCGTGCCGGTGACCTGCCCTTCCAGGTGCTGTCGGAGGCCGGGGACATGGTGTCGCTGACCACCGTCGACGAGGGCGCGGTGTGCACCGCCATGCTGGATCTGTACCAGAACGAGGGCATCATCGCCGAGCCCGCCGGCGCGCTGTCGGTGGCCGGACTGATGGAAGCCGACATCGAACCCGACACCACCGTGGTTTGCTTGATCTCCGGCGGCAACAACGACGTGTCCCGCTACGGCGAGGTGTTGGAACGCTCCCTGGTGCACCTGGGCCTGCGGCACTATTTCCTGGTCGACTTCCCCCAGGAGCCCGGCGCGCTGCGCGGCTTCCTCGACGAGGTGCTCGGCCCCAACGACGACATCACCTTGTTCGAGTACGTCAAGCGCAACAACCGGGAGACCGGGGCGGCGCTGGTCGGCATCGAATTGAGCTCTGCCGGAGACCTTCCCGGGCTGTTGGAGCGGATGAAGACCTCCGAATGCCACATCGAGATGCTCGAGCCCGGAACGCCGGCGTATCGCTATCTGACCTGAGACAGCGCACAGCTGCGGCCAGTACGGTGGGAGTCATGACCACGTTGCAGAGCCCTGCCGTCGCTACCGTCCTGGATCGGATGTACGCCGAGAGCGGTGCCCAGTTCGAGCAGTTGCGCTCACCGGACTCGCCGCTGCGCGCCGGGATGAAACGGCTGGCGGGCGCCAGCGCGCAGGAGCGCGCCGACGCCCTGGCCGAGGTGTACATGCCGGTGTCCCCGGAGGCGGGCCGGCTGCTGTACTCCCTGGTGCGCGCCACGAGACCGGCGGTGGTGGTGGAATTCGGTATGTCCCTGGGTATTTCGGCGATCCACCTGGCCGCCGGGGTCCGTGACAACGGGACCGGCCGGGTGATCACCACCGAACTGTCGGCGGTCAAGATCGCCGCCGCCCGCGCGACGTTCGACGAGGTGGGGCTGGCCGAGGAGATCACCATCCTCGATGGCGACGCCACCCAGACCCTGGCCGACGTGGACGGGCCGGTCGGGCTGGTGCTGCTGGACGGGTGGAAGGAGCTCTATCTGCCGGTGATCAAGCTGCTGGAGCCCAAACTCGCCCCGGGTGCGCTGATCCTGGCCGACAACACCAGCCACGCCGAAACCCAGCCCTACCTCGACTACGTACGGGAGCCCGGCAGCGGCTACGTCAGCGTGAACATCACCGAGAACAAAGGCGGGGACGACCCCGACGGCATGGAGATCACCTGCTGGACGGCCCGGGGCTGACGGAACGGGCCGCCACCGTCGCGGCCAGCACCAGGGCCACGACGATCGCCCACGGCACCAGCACAGCGACCAAGGGCAGCAGCGCGGCGGTCCCGGTGAGCCACGCGGCGCTCGCCAGCATCGCGACCAACGCCACGGCGGCCACCCCGATCAGGGTGAGGCGGCTGAATCGTCGGCCGGCGACCAGGGCAGGGGCCGGCTGGGTGTCTACGGGATGGGTGGCCCAGTCGGCGTCGCGGTACACCAGTCGCGCGGTCAGCACCATCGCCACCAGCACCACGGCGGTGAACACCCAGGCACTTAGCGCCAGCTGAACACCGCCGCTGAGGATGTGCCCGCTGGCGCACCCGCCTGCCATCCGGGCGCCGAACAACACCAGGAACGACCCACCGAACGCTGCGGCGGCCCGGCGCCCGGTGCTCGCGCCAAACCGGTTGCGCCACGACGGCGGCAGCACCGGCCGGAAGCCGCCGAACCGGCGGGCGATCAGCACCGCGGACACCAGGCCGCCGAACATCACCCCGACGTCGGTCAGCGGCTCCCAACCGATGCCGCGAACCACCTCGGCGGTGTAGTCGTAGCCGGGCAGCACCAGCTTGCCGACCAGCCACGAATACGTGGTGGACTGGCCGAAGATCTGCCGCAGGAAGATCGCGGCGACGACCAGCGTCGCCACCGAGGCCGCCACGATCAGGATCCGCCGGGCGTAGAAATCGTCCGACGTCACCAGGTCCTTGTCGCCGGCAGTGCCCCCACCGCCACTGTCGCGGACCAGATCGACGGTCCCTTCCCGCAGGTAGGCGTTGGTATCGGCCATCCGGGCGCGGTCGTGCTCATCTAGGCTGCAGCTGCGCAGGTGCCGCAGGCAACTACTGGTGCCGCCGGAGTAGCGGGGCAGGAACAGCAGGGCGCCGAACATCAGCACCGCGTAGCCGACCGCCACCAGGAACGTCAGTCCCGGCCGGAAGCTGTTGATGTTGCCGGTGACGATCAGATCCCCGTAATTCGCCGCGTGCACCAGCCATTTTCCGACCGGCGTCTGGTACAGCAGCGTCCAGGCCACCGCGCCCAGCAGTGCGCCGGGAATGGCGTACAGCGCGTCGCGGCGCCCCTCGCCGAACGCGATCCACTCGGTGCCGGGGAAGTAACCGCTGATCGCGACGCCGATCCCGAACAGCAGGCCGCCGAGCAGCACACCCCACAGGTAGAGAGGCTTGGGCCCGAAATGCATGGCGAAGCCCAGCGCGTGCAGGCCGTAGAGCAGTACCGCGCCGATCGCGGTGACCGAGGCGAAGCAGCCGATGATCAGTCGGTCGAGCAGACGTGCGGTGCGGATGACGGTCTCCGGGTTGCCGATGCCCCAGTGTGCGGCCGGAATGCCGAAACCCATCCCGACCAGCAGGCCCACCCACAGGGGTGCGGTGACACCGATATGCATGCCGCGCAGTGTAATCAGGAAACCTGAATACCCCCTGGGGTTTTTACTGTGACGGTGTTCTCAGTACCGCGAACGACTCGCCGGCCAGCACCGTCGCACCCTCGCCGACCTGGGGATCTCCCCAGGCATAAACGATCTCCCCGGTCACCGGCACCGCCACCGGATCCGGGCCGAAATTGCCGGCGATCGCCAGCGAACCCCGGTGCATCACCAGCCAGCGGGCGTCCTCGTCGAAGTCGACCCGCAGGTGATCGAGCCGGAAGTCCGCCAGATCCTCCTCGGAGCGGCGCAGTGCGATCAGCTCCCGGTAGCAGTCGAGCAGCCGGGCATGCGACCCCGATCCCAGCTCCGTCCAGTCCAGTTTCGAGTCGGCGAAGGTGCGCTCATCCTGCGGGTCGGGGATCTCCTCGGCGTCCCAACCGTGCTCGGCGAACTCCGCGCGGCGCCCGACCCGGGTGGCCTCGGCCAGCTCCGGCTCCGGATGCGAGGAGAAAAACTGAAACGGGGTCGACGCGGCCCATTCCTCACCCATGAACAGCAGCGCGGTGAACGGGCTCAACAGTGCCAGCGCCGCACTGAGTGCCAGCTGCCCCTCGCTCAGGTATCCACTCGGCCGGTCACCGGCCGCCCGATTGCCGACCTGGTCGTGCGTGCAGGTGTAGGCCAGCAGCCGATGCCCCGGAATCGCGGCGGTGTCCAGCGGCCGGCCGTGCCGGCGCCGGCGGAACGACGAGTAGCTTCCGGCATGGAAGTAACCGTTCTTCAAGGTCTCCGCCAGGGTGGCCAGTGAACCGAAATCGCCGTAGTAGCCGTGGCGTTCGCCGGAGACCGCGGTGTGCAGCGCGTGGTGGATGTCGTCGTCCCACTGCGCGGTCAGTCCGTAGCCGCCGTCGGCGCGCGGGGTGATGAATCGCGGGTCGTTGCGGTCGCTTTCGGCGATCAACGTCAGTGGACGGCCCAACTGCCCTGCCAGCGCATCGGTTTCGGCCGCCAGCTCCTCCAGGATGTGTACCGCGGTGGTGTCCACCAGCGCGTGCACCGCATCCAGCCGCAACCCGTCGGCGCCGAAGTCCCGCAGCCAGCCCAGTGCACAGTCGATGATGTAGCGGCGCACCTCGTCGGAATCGGCGTCGGCGATGTTGATCCCGTCGCCCCACGGGTTGCTGGCCGCCGACAGGTACGGACCGAACCGCGGCAGGTAGTTGCCCGACGGGCCCAGGTGGTTGAACACCACGTCCAGCAGCACCCCGAGACCGCGGGCATGGGCACCGCGGATGAACCGCATCAGTGCATCGGGGCCGCCGTAGGGTTCGTGCACGGCGTACCACAACACCCCGTCGTACCCCCAGCCGTGGCTGCCGGCGAACGCGTTGACCGGCATCAGCTCGACGAAATCGACCCCGAGATTCACCAGGTGATCCAGCCGGTCGATGGCCGAGTCCAGCGTCCCGCCGGGCGTGAACGTGCCGATGTGCAACTCGTAGATCACCGCGCCCTCGAGGTGGCGGCCGGCCCAGCCGGTCTCCGTCTCATGCGGGTGACCCCGGCTTCCCCTCGGCTCCGCCGGCGCTTCGCGACCGCTCCGCCGAGCCTCGCCGGACCACCCGGAAGCCGGTGGCTGCCACAGCGCCGAGGCGGCGTGCACGCCGTCGGGCTGGCGCCGCGACCGCGGATCCGGCAGCAACGTCGGGTCGTCGTCGAGCAGGAAGCCGTACCGGCTGCCGTCGCCCGCCTCGACCGTCGCGCGCCACCAGTTGTCCTCATCGCGGCGCATCGGGTGGGCGACCCCGTCGACCTCGACGCGTACCCGCTCGGGCCGCGGCGCCCAGACGGCGAACTCCTGCTCAGCCATCGGCGCGCTCCAACAGCGCCACGGCTGCAGCGTCGAACAGCACCGCCAGCGGCACCCGCCCGGACACCGCGCCACCCCCGACCAGATCGGCCCAGCGCCCCGGAGGCAACTCCAATGTGGTGTTCTCCCAGCCGGTCTGCGCCAGGGCGACGGTCCACCGGGACACCGCGACGACGACGTCGTCACCCCGGGCAAACGACACCAGGTGCGCCGCGCGGGGCCCGTCGGCGATCAGCGGACGGTACTCGCCGGACAGCAACGACGCCGGACGGCGGCACCGTAACCGCAGCGCCGCGGTCACCACGTCGAGCTTCGGGTGGCCGTCGGCCAGCGCGGCGCGGCGGGCGGCGAAGTCGACCGGCCGCCGGTTGTCCGGATCGACCAGACTGTCCTCCCACAGCTCGGTGCCCTGATAGACGTCCGGCACGCCGGGAACGGTGAGGGCCAGTAGCTCCTGTGCCAGCGCGTTGTCGCGGGCGTGCGGGGACAGCTGAGCCACCAGCATGCTCAGCCCGTCGGCAACCGGTCCAGCGCACACCGCGTCGATCCAGGCGTGCACGGCCGCCTCGAACTCGGTATCCGGATCGGTCCAACTGGTGTGCAGACCGGACTCCCGGATCGCCTTCTCGGCGTAGGCGTGCAGCCGGGACCGCAGCTCGTCGTCGACGTTGCCGTCTTCCGGCCACACCCCGAAGATGTTCTGCCACAGGAACAAACCGGTCATCGGATCGGGGGAGGAGGCCACTTCCTCCCATGCCGCCACCTGGTCGGCCCAGACGTCGGGAACTTGCGACAGCACCGAGATCCGGGCGCGCACGTCCTCGCCGCGCTTGGTGTCGTGCGTGGTCAGCGTCGTCATCGACGATGGCCAGTACCGGCTGCGCTGCGCCGCGGCGCGGTGGAACTCCGCGGCGCTGACGGCGAATCCGCCCGGACTGCAACCGACTTCGTTGCCCGACACCAGCACCGGGTCGCGGTAAAACAGGCAGTCCTCGACCGCCTTCGCCGTCACCGCGCCGCACAGCTGCTGCAGCCGGGCGGCCGGCTCCGGCTGCTGCACCGCCGCCGACACCAACAGCAGCGGGTCGGCCAGCTCCGGCCGGGCGAGGACCACCTCGGCGATCACCCGGCCCAGCATCGCCGAGAGCCCGTGGTAGTCGCAGCGGTACACCGGGATCCGGGAGACCAGCGCGACGATCGCCTCGGCCAGCAGCTCGTGATCGTGGCCGACGGCGGCGATCACGCACCGGCGCAGCCGCGACAGCTCCGCCGGCAGCGTTTCGGTCGCAGCCGAGCACTTGAGCTCGGTGACCGTCGCCGCTACCCGGGTCCGATCGAATCCGGCGGCGCCGGCCAGCGCGGTCAGCGCCGGCTCGCCCGCGGGATCGACGAGTACGCCACCGATCTCCCGCAGCGCGTCGTAGCCGGTGCTGCCCTGGACTGCCAGCGTCGGCTCCAGCGCCTCGTCGGCGGCCAGGATCTTCTCGACCACCAGGTAGGCGTCCGGGCCGACCAGCCCGCGCAGCCGGTGCAGATACCCGGCCGGATCGGCCAGTCCGTCGGGATGATCGATGCGCAGCCCGTCCACCAGCCCCTCGTCGAACCAGCGGCGCACCTCGGCGTGGCTGGTCTCGAACACCTCCGGATCCTCCTGGCGCAGCCCGGCCAGATCGGTGATGGAGAAGAACCGGCGATAGCCGCATGCCCCGGTGCGCCAGTCGACCAGCCGGTAATGCTGTCGGGCGAGCACCTCCACCGGATCGCCACCCCCGGTACCCGCGGCGATCGGAAAGGCCTTGTCCCACAACCGGAGGCGATCGCCGTCGATTCTCAGCCCGGCCAGATCATCCTCGGATCCCAGCACCGGCAGCACGATCCGGCCCTCATCCAGGGCCCAGTCGATGTCGAAGAACCGGGCGAACCGCGACGACCGGCCGTGGGCGAGAACGTCGGACCACCACGGGTTGTACTGCGGCAGTGCCACACCCAGGTGATTGGGCACAATGTCGACGATCAGCCCGATACCCCGGTCGCGCGCAGCCGACGAGAGTCGCGCCAGCCCCTCCGGGCCGCCGAGCGCCGACGACACGCTGGTGGGATCGGTGACGTCGTAGCCGTGCTCGGAGCCGGGTGCCGCAGTCAGGATCGGCGACAGGTACAGGTGTGAGATCCCGAGGTCGGCGAAGTAGTCCAGCAGGTCGGTGGCCTCGTCGAATCCGAAGCCGGGCCGCAGTTGCAGACGGTAGGTCGACAACACCGGGAACGCCATGGGTCAGCCCGTCTTCCGCCAGACCAACACCGACCGGCCGGGCAGCGTGAACGTTTCGCCCGCGCCGAGCATCCGATCACTGAACCCGTCGGGCGCGGAGGTGTCCAGCGCCGCCGTCCACTGCCGGGCATAGCTCTCATCCGGCATCGCCACCGGGATCGCGGCCAGGTGGGCATTGAAGCACAGCAGGAAGGAATCGTCGACGACCCGCTCGCCGAGGTGACTGGGTTCGCGGATGGCCGCCCCGTTGAGGAACACGGTCACCGACTTGAAACCGGAATACCAGTCGCCGTCGGTCATTTCCAGGCCGTCGCGGGTGAGCCAGGCGATGTCGCCGATCTCGTCGGCGGTGTGGACCGGCTTGCCGTTGAAGAACCGGCGCCGCCGGAACACCGGGTGGTTGCGCCGCAGTTCGGTCGCCCGGCGGACGAAGGCCAGCAGGTCGGCGTTGGTGTCGCGCATGGACCAGTCCATCCAGGACAGCGGAGAGTCCTGGCAGTAGGTGTTGTTGTTGCCCAGCTGGGTGCGCCCGATCTCGTCGCCGTGACTGATCATCGGGGTGCCCTGACTGACCATCAGGGTCGCCATCATCGCGCGCATCTGCCTGCCGCGCAGTTCCAGGATCCTCGGATCGTCGGTGGGGCCCTCCACGCCGCAGTTCCAGGACCGGTTGTGGCTTTCGCCGTCGCGGTTGTCCTCGCCGTTGGCCAGATTGTGCTTCTCGTTGTAGGACACCAGGTCTGACATGGTGAAACCATCGTGGGCGGTGACGAAGTTGATGCTGGCGCTGGGCCGGCGCCCGGTGGCCTCGTACAGGTCCGACGAGCCGGTCAGCCGGGACGCGAACTCGCCGAGGGTGGCCGGCTCCCCGCGCCAGTAGTCGCGCACGGTGTCGCGGTACTTGCCGTTCCACTCGGTCCACAGTCCGGGGAAGTTGCCGACCTGATAGCCGCCCTCGCCGACGTCCCACGGCTCGGCGATCAGCTTGACCCGGCTGACTACCGGATCCTGCTGCACCAGGTCGAAGAACGCGGACAGCCGGTCGACGTCGTGCAGCTCGCGAGCCAGCGTGGAGGCCAGGTCGAACCGGAACCCGTCGACGTGCATCTCGGTCACCCAGTACCGCAGTGAGTCCATGATCAGCTGCAGGGTGTGCGGGTTGCGGGCGTTGAGACTGTTACCGGTACCGGTGTAGTCCTTGTACAGCCGCTGGTCCTCATCGAGCCGGTAGTAGGCGGCGTTGTCGATGCCGCGGAAGTTGATCGTCGGTCCCAGGTGGTCGCCCTCGGCGGTGTGGTTGTAGACGACGTCGAGGATCACCTCGATGCCCGCCTCGTGCAGGCCCTTGACCATCAACTTGAACTCGGCCACGGCGCCGCCGGCGTGGCGGGTCGCGGCGTACTGATAGTGCGGAGCGAAGAAGCCAACGGTGTTGTAGCCCCAGTAGTTTCGCAATCCCAGGTCCAACAGCCGGTGGTCGTGCAGGAACTGATGGCACGGCATCAGCTCGAGCGCGGTCACATTCAGCGACTTGAGGTGGTCGATGATGACCGGATGCGCCAGCGCGGCATAGGTGCCGCGGATGGCGTCCGGGACGCCGGGGTGGGTCAGGGTCATGCCCTTGACGTGCGCCTCGTAGATGATCGTCTCGTGGTACGGGATCCGCGGTGCCCGGTCGTTGTCCCAGGCGAAGTACGGGTTGATCACCACCGAGGACATCGTGTGCCCGGCCGAGTCCACCCCGGGCGGCACCCCGCCGGTCGCAAGATCCTCGGCGTTCAGGTCGTAGGAATACAGCGCCTGGCCGAAGCTGAAGTCGCCGTGGAAGGACTTGCCGTACGGATCCAACAGCAGTTTCGACGGGTCGCAACGCTGGCCGGCGCTCGGATCCCACGGGCCGTGCACCCGGAATCCGTACCGCTGCCCGGGCGCCACCCCCGGCAGGTACGCGTGCCAGACGTGGCCGTCGACCTCGTCGAGGGTGATGCGGGTTTCGGTGTCGTCGTGGTGCAGCAGCGCCAACTCGACCTTTTCGGCCACCTCGGAGAACAGCGCGAAGTTGGTGCCGGCCCCGTCGAACGTCGCACCCAGGGGATAGGGCGACCCGGGCCACATGGAGGTGATGCCGGACTGGCTGCGGTCGGCGTCCGCTCCGACGGGAAGCTTGCCTGCAGATACATTCGCCCGGCCGACGCTCATACGAGTGACCCTAACCGTCCCGGCGTCGCGCGTCTCACCACCAGCCGGTGGCCTCGCCCATCTGCCTGCCCAACTCATCGGTCATGGACCGCATATAGGTCGCGGTGAAGTGGTGGGAGTCGTGGTAGATCAGCACGTTGCCCTCAACGGCGCGGCAGAAGTCCGGCCGGCACACCGCATCGCTCATGTCCAGCGGGCGCAGCACCGGGTACTCGCCCAGATAGTTCAGTGTCGGATTGGTGTCGGCCAGCACCACGTCACGCTTGATGCCGCAGGAGACCGCGTTTCCGCCGCGGGACAGGCAATCCCGCGGAAAGAACGGGTTGCCGTTCTTCACCAGCCACGGCGTGTCGCGCATGGCCAGCACCGGTATTCCGGCGTTGTTGAGGATGTCCCAGATACCGACGTAACCGGCCGGCATCACGTCCCCGGGCTTGATGTTCCACGGCCGGGTGGAGGTGGTGAAGACGAAGTCGGGCTGGTCGTTGACCAGATCGGTCATGGTCTTCTCCACCCACTGGTGGCATTCGGGGTAGGGGGCGTTGTTGCCCATGATCAACGGCACCGGCTCGGTGGTCAGCGCGCAACCCATCTTCAGGTAGGTGACGATCTTGAAGTGGTGAGCCTTGCCCAGCAGATCCAGTGCGGTGATCCAGTGCTCGGCGTGTGAACCGCCGGCCAGGGCGACCGTCCGGGTGGCGTTGGCGTCGCCGTAGACGCATTTGATGACGTCGACGTTCTTGAAGTCGCTGATGCAGTTGTCGGCGGTGGTGACCGGTACGTCGTCCTTGGCCTCCATCGGTGTCGGGCGCATCGGCACCTTCGGCACCCGGACACCGCGCAGCAGTGCGCGCGCACCCGGGTAGTCCCGCGGATTCAGGGTGGCCAGCGCGGAGTTGTTGGCCCGCTGGGCCACCACCTCCTTGCTCCAGGCGATCGACGTGCCCACCAGGCCGGCCGCCAGGGCAACGATCACCACGGTCAGCGCCGCGACGGGCCGCAGGAACTGGAATCGCAGCGCCGGCCGGGCCAGGCTCGGCGCGTCGGGGACGGGATTCTGGTGCCGCAGCGGCTCCTCCACGAACCGCATGGTCAGATACGCCAGCACACCCGATATCAGCAGGATGACGGCGCCGTCGAGGAAGCCGGCGTGCGGCCGCCCGGTCCCGGCCAGCCAGAAGATCAGCAACGGCCAGTGCCACAGGTACAGCGCATAGGCCATCGAACCCAGCGTCACGAACGGCGACCACGCCATCAGCCTGCTGACCGCCGGCAACCGGTCCCGGGTGCGACGGTCGGCCTGCCGGTTCGCCGCGGCCAGGATCATCAGCACCGTCGCGCCCACCGGCACCAGGGCCCACGGGCCGGGGAACTCCTTGACCCCGTTGATCCACATTCCGCAGGTCAGGATCAGCCCCATCGCGACGAAGGCGGCGACGTTACGCAGCCACATCGGCCAGCGGACCAGGGGAACCGCGGCGCCGGCCAGTGCACCGGCCAGCAGTTCCCAGGCGCGCGCGAAGCTGTCGTAGTAGGCGCGGGTCTGGTCGGCCCGATGCTCGAAGATCGCGTAGACGAACGACGCCACCGTCGCCGCGATCAGCACCACCAGGAACACCGTGCGCAGCTTCGGGCCGCGCCAGGGCCGCAGCAGCGTTGCCAGTCCGAGCACCAGGATCAGCATCGCCAGGTAGAACTGGCCCTGCACCGACATCGACCAGATGTGCTGCAGCGGACTGACGGCCTCCCCGGCCCGCAGGTAGTCCGCGGCGGTGTTGGCCAACTCCCAGTTCTGGTAGTAGCCGAGACTGGCCAGCGTCTGGTCGGCGTAGGTTTCCCACCGGGTCTGCGGCTGGATCCACACCGTCAACACCGCGCCCGCGGCGAGCACCAGGATCAGCGCCGGGAGCAGGCGCCGCACCAACCGGGTGAACTGGTGCACGGGCCGCAGCGGCGCCGCCGGGTTCAGGGCGGTACGCAGCAGTTTCCCGCCGAAGAAGAAGCCGGAGAGCACCAGGAAGACGTCGACACCACCGGACACCCGCCCGAACCAGACGTGGAACAGGGCGACCAGACCGATGGCCACACCGCGAAGGCCGTCGAGATCGTGTCGGTAGAAGCCCGTCTTCCTGGTCCCCATCACGGCCGGGGTGCCAGGCTCGGCGGGCGGAACCGGCCGATTCGGGGTCGAGGTAGCCATTGTCGCCTGACAGGTTACCCAACTCACCTGGGTGAACTCGAACTGCGACAACGGGCCTTTTGCGTTGAGACAGAGCCCACGCCGGGAAAACCAGGGAAATTTCGGCGTGAATTCTGGATGAACGGGGAATGCCGGTCTCGGCAGTGCAGCGCTGCCGATACCCTGGCAACCCGTGCAGCCGCCCGCGATGTCCGCGTCCCAGATCAGTGCGATCGACGCCGCGCACATCTGGCATCCGTACGCCCGGATCGGTGCGGCCGCGCCGGGCGACGGCGGCGAGCTGGCCCCCGTCGTGGCCACCGCGGCCCGCGGCGCCGAGCTCACCCTGCACCACGACGGCCGCGAGATCGTCGCCCTCGACGCGATGGCCTCCTGGTGGACGGCGGTGCACGGCCACGGGCACCCGGTCCTCGACGCGGCCCTGACCCGCCAGCTCGGCGTGCTCAACCACGTCATGTTCGGCGGTCTCACCCACGAGCCGGCCGCCCGGCTGGCCCAGCTACTGGTGCAGATCACCCCCGAACCCCTGCAGACCGTGTTCTTCTCCGACTCCGGCTCGGTGGCCGTCGAGGTCGCGGTCAAGATGGCGCTGCAGTATCAGCGGGCCCGCGGACTGACCGGCAAACACCGGCTGATGACCTGGCGCGGCGGCTACCACGGCGACACCTTCACCCCGATGAGCATCTGCGATCCCGACGGCGGCATGCACACCATGTGGAACGCCGGCGAACACTCCCTGCTGGCCACCCAGATCTTCGCGCCGCAGGTCCCCACTCACTACGACCCCGCCTACAGCGCCGCCTTCGAGGGGCAGCTGGCCGCGCACGCCGCCGAGGTCGCCGCCGTCGTCGTCGAACCCGTCGTCCAGGGCGCCGGCGGGATGCGGTTCCACGACCCCCGCTACCTCACCGACCTGCGCGCGGCCTGCGACCGCCACGACGTGCTGCTGGTGTTCGACGAGATCGCCACCGGCTTCGGCCGCACCGGGGAACTGTTCGCCGCCGATCACGTCGGTGTCAGCCCCGACATCATGTGCGTCGGCAAGGCGCTGACCGGCGGGTACGTCACCCTCGCGGCGACCCTGTGCAGCACCGAGATCGCCGGGGTGATCAGCGCCTCGGACGACGGCGCGCTGATGCACGGCCCGACCTTCATGGCCAATGCGCTGGCGTGTGCGGTATCGGTGGCCAGCGTCGAGCTGCTGATCGGACAGGACTGGCGGGCCCGGGTCGCCGAGATCGGCGACGGGCTGCGCGATGGCCTGGGTCCGGTCGCGAACCTGCCCGGGGTGGCCGACGTCCGCACCCTCGGGGCCATCGGGGTCATCGAGTGCGATCGGCCCGTCGACGTCGCCGCTGCCACCCGCGCCGCGTTGGACCGCGGCGTGTGGCTGCGGCCGTTCCGCAACCTGATCTACGTCATGCCGCCGTTCATCTGCACCCCGGCCCAGATCGAGCAGATCACCCTCGCCATGACGGCGGCCGTCCGTGCGTTAACCTGAACACCGTTCAGGAGGGAGTCCGAAGGTGACGCGAGCCGCCCTATCGCCACTGGCCTGGCTCGACCGCGTCGCCGAACGCCGCCGCGCCGCGAACCTGCGCCGCAGCCTGCGCACCCGCGGACCCGTCGGGACCGAGCTGGACCTGGCGCGCAACGACTACCTCGGCCTGACCGACCACCCGGAGGTGATCGCCGGCGCCGTCGACGCGGTGCGCACCTGGGGCGCCGGATCCACCGGATCCCGGCTGGTCACCGGCAACACCGAACTGCACGAGCGGTTCGAGACCGAACTGGCCCGATTCGTCGGCGCCGAGTCGGCGCTGGCGTTCTCCAGCGGCTACACCGCCAACATCGGCGCGGTGGTGGCACTGACCGGAACCGACTGCCTACTGGTGTCCGACGAGCTCAACCACGCCTCGCTGGTCGACGCCGCCCGGCTGTCGAAGTCCCGGGTGCAGATCAACCCGCACCGCGACACCGCCGCCGTCGAGAAGATCCTGGCCGCCCGCGACGAGGAACGCGCCGTCGTGGTCACCGAGTCGGTGTTCTCCACCGACGGAGTCCTGGCACCGCTGCGCGAACTGCACAGCGCCTGCCGCCGCCACGGCGCACTGCTGCTGGTCGACGAGGCGCACGGGCTGGGCGTCCGCGGCGCCGGCGGGCAGGGCCTGGTGCACGAGCTCGGCCTGGCCGGGGAACCGGACATCGTCGTCACGGCGACGATGTCCAAGGCGCTGGGCAGCCAGGGCGGCGTGGTGCTCGGCCCGGCGGCCGTGCGTGCCCACCTGATCGACGCCGCCCGGACCTTCATCTTCGACACCGGGCTGGCGCCGGCTTCCGTCGGCGCGGCGCTGGCCGCACTCGGCGTGCTGGAACGCCACCCCGAACTCGCCGCGGCCGTGCTCGACAACGCCGCGGCCCTGGCCGGCGCCTGCGGTGCCGATCGCCGCCCGGAATCGGCCGTCGTCTCGGTCATCCTCGGCGATCCGCAGCGGGCCCTGGACGCGGCGGCGGCGGCCCTGGAGCGCGGTGTGCGAGTCGGGGTGTTCCGGCCGCCAACCGTGCCCGAGGGCACCTCCCGGCTGCGGTTGACCGCCCGCGCCTCGCTGACCGCCGACGAGCTTACCCAGGCGCAGCAGGTGCTGACCGACGTGCTGCGTCCCGGTTCCTGAGGTCCCGTGAGCCTGCTGTTCGTCACCGGCACCGACACCGGAGTCGGCAAGACCGTCGCCACCGCGGCGCTGGCCTCTCACGCCCGGCAGGCCGGACTCGACGTCGCGGTGTGCAAACCTGCGCAGACCGGTACCGCCGACGGCGACGACGATCTGGCCGAGATCGGCCGGCTCGCCGGCGTCACCCGGCTGTCAAGCGGTGCGCGCTACCCCCAGCCGCTGGGGCCGGTCGCCGCGGCCGAAGTGGCCGGCATGGCGCTGTGGGACGCCGACGAACTGCTCGCGGTGATCCGCGCCGCCGATGCGCCGGGCCGGTTGACCCTCGTCGAAGGCGCCGGGGGGCTGCTGGTCGCCCTCGGTGCGGGCGGGGTGACGCTGCGCGATCTGGCCCGGCGCTTGGGCGCCCCGGCGCTGGTGGTGGTCCGCGCCGGGCTGGGCACCCTTAACCACACCGCCCTGACCTTGGAAGCGCTTGCCGCCCAGGGGATTTCGTGTGCCGGATTGGTCATCGGGTCGTGGCCGGCGCAGCCGGGGCCAGCCCAGGTGAGCAACCGCGAGGCGCTGGCCGGCCTGGCGCCGGTGCGGGCGGTGCTGCCCGCCGGTGCGGGGACGTGCACATCGGCGGACTTTGCCGCGCTGGCCCGCGACTCGTTCGATCCCGGTTGGGTGGCCGGGCTGGTGGCCGGCACCGGGGGAGCGGGATTCCGAGCGTTCCCCTCGTTTCATTGACGGTGGCCGGCAAGGCCGGCAGCACCGCGCTGGCTACCGCCACGGTCCGCGCCGCCGAATCGCTGCAGGCGGGAATGCTCGTCGATGGTGAACCTCAGCACCGATAAGCGGCGGTGCGGGCGGTGCTGCCCGGCGGTGCGGGTGCCTGTCTCCGCCGGACTTCGCCGCGCGTGCGGCCACCGCCTTCGATCCCGGCTGGGCCGCGGGGCTACTCTCGGCGGGTGCGCAAACCGCAGGCGGCCGCGACGTCTCTGGGTCTGATCGTCCTGGGTCTCACACTGCTCGGCTGCAGCCGCCCGCAGGCGCCGGACCGCGACACCGAAAATGATTCGGCGGCAATCGAATCCGCTCTGCGCCAGTGGTCACACGATTTCACCGCCCGCAACCTCCCGGCGGTGTGTGGACTGTTCGCCGACGATGCGGTACTGGCCTATCCGGGTGCCCCCGACCGCGACCGGAAAGCATTCTGCAATCAGATCGGCGCGCTGTTCGCCGACCCGGCGAAGCACTACAGCTACGCCGAACCGGAGATCTCCGGGATCCTGGTCGACGGCGACCTGGCCGTCGTCCGCCTGGTGTGGACCCTGACGACCAGCGACGTATCGGACGCCGTCGTCGACACCAGTCGTGAGGATGGGCTCGACGTCTTCCGGCGCCAGCCCGACGGAACGTGGAAAATCTACGTCTCGCACGCATTTCCGCGATAGTGCCCATCGAGTCAGCGGCCACGCAGGCGGCGATCCGCCGTATTGGCAGCGATCGGTGCTGCGTCCGTGATCTCGAAGGGGTGGCCGATTGCCAGGCACGGCCGGTGGCGTGGGTCAATCGCGCGGCAGCGTGAGGCGGCTGCACGCCGACGTACCGCATCGAGCGGCGATCCCGTCGATCAGCAGCATGAGCCCGAACGCGAACCGGGTGCCGGCGTCGTCGTCGAGCACCGGTGAGTCGCCGGGCAACGCGGCACCGGCGGCGTCCCACTGCAGCCGGGACTGCTCGTCGACGGTGAAGCCCAGCACGTAGTAGACGACGGTGCGGGCGGCCAGCGCCGGTTGGTCCCCGGTCAGCCCGGCCTCGGCCGCGGCCGCACCGAGGCGGTCGACGATCACGCGCACGGCCGTGGACTGTCCCGCGGCGAAGCCGGCGGAGACGAGTTCGGCGCCATCGGTCCGCGACAGCAGCGCGTCGCGCAACCGTCGCGCCACCGCACCGATGACGTCGGGCCAGTCGCCGGTCAGCCCGGCCAGTTCCTCGACGGCCGGGCGCAGCAGCTCGTCGGCCACCGCGCCGAGCAGCTCCTGCTTGCTGGTGAAATGCCAGTACAGGGCGCCGACGGTGACGTCGAGCTCACGGGCCAGCCGGCGCATGGTCAGGTCCGCGATACCGTAGGCGTCGAGGACCTCGGTCGCCTTGGCGACGATGGCCGATTTTTGGTAGGGGTCGCGTTTGTGCTGTGGCACGGCGCTAGCCTAACCTGAACACCGTTCAGGACAAGTGTGCAGGAGGATGCGGGTGACGCAGGCGGCGACCGATGTGCTGGGCCTGGCCCGCGAGCAGGTGCTCGAGCGGGGCGAGGGACTGTCCAAGGATCAGGTCCTGGAAGTGCTTCAGCTGCCCGACGACCGGCTCGAAGAACTCCTGGCGCTGGCCCACGAAGTGCGCATGCGCTGGTGCGGCCCCGAGGTCGAGGTCGAGGGCATCATCAGCCTCAAGACCGGCGGCTGCCCGGAGGACTGCCACTTCTGTTCCCAATCCGGCCTGTTCGCCTCCCCGGTACGGAGCGCGTGGCTGGACATCCCCAGCCTGGTCGAGGCCGCCAAGCAGACCGCCAAGTCCGGCGCCACCGAGTTCTGCATCGTCGCCGCGGTCCGCGGACCCGACAAGCGACTGCTGTCCCAGGTCGCGGCCGGCATCGAGGCGATCCGCAACGAGGTCGACATCCAGATCGCCTGCTCGCTGGGCATGCTGACCCAGGAGCAGGTCGACGAGCTGGCCGCCATGGGCGTGCACCGCTACAACCACAACCTGGAGACCGCGCGCTCCTTCTTCCCCAACGTGGTCACCACCCACACCTGGGAGGAACGCTGGGGGACGCTGGAGATGGTGCGCGAGGCCGGCATGGAGGTCTGCTGCGGCGGCATCCTCGGCATGGGTGAGACCCTGGAGCAGCGCGCGGAATTCGCCGCCGACCTGGCCGCCCTCAACCCGCACGAGGTGCCGCTGAACTTCCTCAACCCGCGCCCGGGCACCCCGTTCGGTGACCTGGAGGTGCTGCCGGCCGCCGATGCGCTGCGCGCGGTCGCCGCGTTCCGGCTGGCGCTGCCCAAGACCATGCTGCGCTTCGCCGGCGGCCGGGAGATCACCCTGGGCGACCTTGGCGCCAAGCAGGGCATCCTCGGCGGCATCAACGCCGTCATCGTCGGCAATTACCTCACCACCCTGGGCCGCCCGGCCGAGTCGGACCTGCAGCTGCTCGACGATCTGCAGATGCCGATCAAGGCGCTCAACGCCAGCCTGTGATGACCGACCAGCTGCCGGAGATCGTCGGCGCCGGAAAGTTCAACGTCTACACCGGAATCGCCGCCGATTCCGCGGCCGGCGCCAAGGTCCCCACGGCCGCTCAGCTCGGCCTGGAGGCGCCGCGGTTCTGCGCGGCCTGCGGACGACGGATGGTGGTGCAGATCCGGCCCGACGGCTGGTGGGCCAAGTGCTCCCGGCACGGGCTGGCGGATTCCACGGAGCTGGATACACAGCGGTAAGTCGCAACCCGGGCTACGGTTTCCTGCTATGCCCACGCGATGTTTCCGGCGAATCCTCTACCTGCTCGTCGTATTGTTGATCGCCGGGACCGGTGCATTGGTCGGTGGCGTGCCCGCAGCGTCGGCGGAGGGCCGGCACTACGTCATCGCCACCGATATCACCTTCCCACCGTTCGAATTCCAGGACGAGCGCGGCAACTTCGTCGGCATCGACATGGATCTCATCCACGCGATCGCCGAGGACCAGGGCTTCCAGGTCGACATCAAACCGCTGGGCTTCGACGCCGCGCTGCAGGCCGTGCAGGCAAACCAGGTCGACGCGGTGATGGCCGGCATGTCCATCACCGACGAGCGCCGGCAGACGTTCGACTTCTCCGACCCGTATTTCGACTCCGGCATACAGATGGCCGTGCTGGCCACCAACGACGACATCCGGACCTACGCCGACCTGCGGGGCAAGCGGGTCGCGGTCAAGAACGGCACCGAGGGCGCCGCGTTCGCCGAATCCATCAAGAACCACTACGGTTTCAGCACCGTCTCGTTCGCCGACTCGTCATCGATGTACGACGAGGTGCGCACCGGCAACTCGGTGGCGGTCTTCGACGACTACCCCGTGCTGGCCTACGGAATCGAACAGGGCAACGGGTTCAAGACGGTGACCGCCAAGGAAGCCGGCAACAGCTACGGGCTGGCGGTCAACAAGGGCCGCAACGCCGAATTCCTGCAGGCCTTCAACGCCGGCCTGCGCAATCTCAAGGACTCCGGGCGCTACGACGAGATCGTCGAACGCTATCTCGGCGCCGCAGCCATCACCCCGGACAACTCATTCCTCGGCCTGCTCAAGAGCACCTTCCCGCTGCTGATGCTGGGCCTGCGGATGACGCTGATCCTCACCGCGGTGTCCATCGTGATCGCATTGGCGCTCGGTGTGCTGTTCGGGCTGCTGCGGGTGTCCCGGTCGGTCTGGCTACGGGCCATCGGCACCACCTACGTCGACATCTTCCGCGGCACGCCGCTTCTGGTGCAGGCCTTCTTCATCTACTTCGGCATCCCCACCGCGCTGGGGATCCAGATGTCGGCGATGACGGCCGGCATCATCACGCTGTCGCTGAACGCCGGCGCCTATATGACCGAGATCGTCCGCGGCGGCATCCTGTCGGTGGACAAGGGGCAGATGGAGGCCGCCCGCAGCCTCGGCATGGGCTACCTGCCGACGATGCGCAAAGTCATTCTGCCGCAGGCGTTCCGCACCATGATCCCGTCGTACATCAATCAATTCGTGATCACCCTCAAGGACACCTCGATCCTGTCGGTGATCGGCATCGCCGAACTCACCCAGACCGGGCGGATCATCATCGCCCGCAACTTCCAGTCCTTCACCATGTGGCTGATCATCGGCATCATCTACTTTGTCGTGATCATGACGCTGACCAAACTCTCGGACCGGATGGAGAAGAGGTTGGTGAAATGACCCAGGACACGGCTGCGGATACCGTCAAGATCCGAATCGAGGGACTGCACAAGTCTTTCGGTGACCTGGTGGTGCTCGACGGCATCGACACCACCATCGCCCACGGCGAGGTCGTCTGCGTGATCGGGCCGTCGGGATCGGGCAAGTCGACGTTCCTGCGTTGCCTGAACAAGCTGGAGGACATCACCGCCGGGCGGGTCATCGTCGACGGGTTCGACCTGACCGACAAGCGCGTCGACCTGGACCGGGTGCGCCAGCACATCGGCATGGTGTTCCAGCACTTCAACCTGTTCCCGCACCTGAGCGTGATCGACAACGTCACCCTCGCGCCGCTGGTCACCAAGAAGATGGACCGGTCGGCCGCCGAGCGGCGGGCGATGGAGCTGCTCGGGCAGGTCGGCCTGGCGGACAAGGCGCACGTCAAGCCGTCCACGCTGTCCGGCGGGCAGAAGCAGCGGGTGGCGATCGCCCGGGCGCTGGCGATGAACCCATCGATCATGCTGTTCGACGAGGCCACCAGCGCCCTGGACCCGGAGATGGTCGGCGATGTGTTGGAAGTGCTGCGGGAACTGGCCCGCGGCGGCATGACGATGGTGGTGGTGACCCACGAGATGGGATTCGCCCGGGAGGTCGCCAGCCGGGTGATCTTCATGGCCGGCGGGCACATCGTCGAGGAGGGCCCGCCCGCCGAGATCTTCGACCACCCCAGACATCCACGGCTGCAGGACTTCCTGTCCAAGGTGCTGTAGCGCTCAGTCCCGGGCTGCGATCTTCCCGGCGATCATCGTCGCGACGGCGTTGGCCCGGTGCTCAGCCATTGATCCACTACCGCGTCCACCGACCGAGTATCGACCCGCCGCGGGTAGGGTCGGAACGGTTGTTTGACGGAAAGGGCGGCGCGGTGACCGAGCAGACACTGGCTCCACGGTTGTCCCCGGAGCGTGCGCTGCTCCGGGTGGTCGGCGTGCAGACCGTGCTGGGCGCACTGCTGGGGGCCCTGTGGGCCCTGCTGGCGCCGCCGGTGCACGGCGTGGTCGCGCTGACCAAGACCGGTAAGCGGGTGCACGCCTACCTCGGCAGCGAGGCCGACCACTTCTTCCTGTCCGCGACGCTGATGCTGGGCCTGGTTTCGGTGCTGGCCGTGGTGACGGCGGTCGCGGTTTGGCACTGGCGGGCCCACCGCGGCCCGGTGATGGTGCTGACCGTGGTGCTGGGATCGATCACCGCGGCCGGGGCGGCCGCGGGTGTGGGGACGGTGCTGGCCTGGCTGCGCTACGGGTCGCTGGATATCGACGGCGCGCCGGTCACCCCGGAGCACAAGCTGCACTTCGTCACCGAGGCCCCGTCGGTGTTCTTCGGTACCCAGCCGCTGCAGATCGCGCTCACCCTGCTACTTCCGGCCGTCGCCGGTGCGCTCGTGTACGCGATCGCCGCAGCAGGCAGTCCGCACGACGACCTGGGCGGCTATCCGGCTCAGAGGGAACCGGACCTCGCCCCGCACGTCATCATGTGAGCGGGTTGCGGCGGGTTGCGGCGGGTTACAGCGGGTTGCGGCGGGTTACAGCGGGTTGCGGCGGACCATCTGCCCGCCGACCAGGCGCACCAGCACGGCGCCCAGGCGGGCCATACCGGCGTAGGTGATCGGGTTGAGCAGGGTCGGCCACACGGTGCGGACCATGTTGTCGGTCACCGGCCGGTTGTCGAACCGGTCGGTCAGCCAGCGCAGCGCCATCGGCGCCGCCAGCGGATGCAGCGACAGGTGCTCGCTGAACAGGTCTCGGTGGTAGGCGACCTGCGCGCCCCCGGCCGTGTACGTGGCGGTCAGCTCGTCGATCGCGTCGACGGCGATGATCTGGTCGTGCACGGCCTGCACCACCAGCAGCGGCATCTCGGGCACGTTGTGGCCGAGCCGGATCTCGTCGAAAATCCGCACCAGTTCCGGTGATTCGGTCAGTTCCTCCAGCGGGCAGTCCACCAGATCGTCCATGTCCTTGCGGAACATGCTCAGCACGGCCTGCACGGTGGAGAGCTTCTCGATCCGGGCCAGCATCGCCTTGCCGGTCGCGTTGGCGTGGGTGTCGATCAGCTTGTGCAGCTCGGGATAGACGTGGGTCAGCGCGGCGACGACGGTAGCGGGCAGTCCGGAGAAGGTGCTCCCGTTGAGGCGGTGGAAGGTCTTGCCCAGATCGCCGACGGGGGAGCCGAGCACGGCGCCGACGATGTTGAGCTCGGGGGCGTAGTAGCCGGCCAGCTCCGCGGTCCATCCGGTGGCTAGACCGCCGCCGGAGTAACCCCACAGCCCGATCGGGGCGTCGGGCGGAACCGCCGCCCGCTCGAAGGACAGCGTCGCCCGCAGCGCGTCGAGGGAGCGGTAGCCGGGCTCGGCCGGGGCGCCCCACCGCCCGTTGAGGCCCTCGTGGTCGGGTACCGAGATGATCCAGCCCTCGGCCAGCGCCGCGGCGATCATCAGGAAGTCGATGTGCACGACCGAGCCGAGCGAGGTGGCGTCACGGCGCAGCCCGGAACCCTGGCGCAGGGCGTACGACGGGAAACAGCGGTCGGCGACGGCATCGATGGCGCACTGGTAGGACAGCACGGGGGTGGGGTAGCGCGAAGACCGCTGCGCCGGGATGAGCACCGTGGTGACCGCGGCCTCCGGTGCGCCGGTGCAGTCCTGGGTGCGGAAGAGCAGCTGCACGGCGGTGATGCGCTGCGGGATGATCCCGAACAGACCGAGCTGCACATCTCGGGTGCGCAGCACCGTGCCGGGCTCTGCGTGCTCGAACCCCTCGGGGGCGATGAAAAAGGGATCCTCTGAGGGAAGCAGCGGTACGCCGGTGGCACGATCCCACTGTTCGGGGACATCGATCCACCTGGGACACGCGATGGCTTCGGCGACGGTCATGGGGCTCCCTCCGGGCTTCGTACATAGTTCCTTAACGAACCCTTAAACACAAGTACCCTTATGGTGAGTGTCTATGCAGGTGGGCGCAGTGCGGCGAACTCGTCGGTAACCCGCAGTTCGTCGTCGGTGAACCGGAATAAGGCCGCTGGACGTCCGCCCGAGCGCCCCGAGGCGGCCGTCGTGCCGGTACGGGTGATCACCCCGCGTCGCGCCAGCACCCGTTGCAAATTGGTGGCGTCCACCTGGTGGCCGAGTGCGGCACTATAGATGGAACGCAATGTGGACAGCACGAATTCCCTTGGCGCCAGTGCGAATCCGATATTGGTGTAGGACAGTTTGGCGATCAGCCGGGCATGGGCGTGGGTGACCATCGGTCGGTGGTCGAACGCCATCGGGGGCAGGTCGTCGACCGGGTGCCAGCGGGTGTCCGGCGGCAGTTCGGGTTGTGCGGGGGAGGGCACCAGGCCCAGGAACGTCGACGCGATGGTCCGCACTCCGGGCACCCGGTGCGGATCGGAGAACACCGCCAGCTGCTCAAGGTGGGCAATCTCACGCAGGTCGACCTTCTCGGCGAGTTGCCGGCGCACGGACGTGGTGAGGTCCTCGTCATCGCGCAGACGGCCGCCGGGCAGCGCCCACGCGCCGCGCTCGGGATCCAGCGCCCGCTCCCACAGCAACACGCTGAGCTGCGGTTTTCGGGTGTCCAGGCCGCGAACCTGGAAGACGACGGCGAGCACCTCGTGCGCGGTGCTAAACTGTGACATGTTTTCGATCATAAGTCGAAAACCTCGAACTCCGAAAGGAGCGGTCATGACCGTCACCGACCGCATGGATGTCGCCAGCACCCTGGCCGACGCCATCATCGAGGGCCCGCGCGGGTACGACGGCGTCGTCGGCGACGCCGCCTGGGCCGCCGAGATCCGCCGGCTGGCCGACCTGCGCGGCGCCACCCTGCTGGCGCACAACTACCAGCTCCCGGCCATCCAGGACGTCGCCGACCACGTCGGGGACTCGCTGGCGCTGTCCCGGATCGCCGCCGAGGCCCCAGAGGACACCATCGTGTTCTGCGGCGTGCACTTCATGGCCGAAACCGCCAAGATCCTGTCCCCGGACAAGACCGTGCTCATCCCGGACCAGCGGGCAGGCTGCTCGCTGGCCGACTCCATCACCGCCGAGCAGCTGCAGGAATGGAAGGACGACTACCCCGACGCGGTGGTGGTGTCCTACGTCAACACCACCGCGGCGGTCAAGGCGCTCACCGACATCTGCTGCACCTCGTCGAACGCTGTCGACGTGGTGGCCTCCATCGATCCCGACCGCGAGGTGCTGTTCTGCCCCGACCAGTTCCTCGGCGCGCACGTCAAGCGGGTGACCGGGCGGCAAAACATGCAGATCTGGGCCGGCGAATGCCACGTGCACGCCGGCATCAACGGCGACGAACTAGCTGAGCAGGCCCGCAGCCATCCGGGAGCGGATCTGTTCGTGCACCCCGAATGTGGCTGCGCCACCTCGGCGCTGTATCTGGCCGGTGAGGGTGCGGTGCCCGCCGAGCAGGTCAAGATCCTGTCCACCGGCGGCATGCTGGACGCCGCTCGGGAAACCGGTGCCCGCCAGGTGCTGGTCGCCACCGAGGTCGGCATGCTCCACCAGCTGCGTCGCGCCGCCCCGGATGTCGAGTTCCTCGCCGTCAACGACCGGGCGTCGTGCCCCTACATGAAGATGATCACCCCCGCCGCCTTGCTGCGCTGCCTGCTCGACGGCGCCGACGAGGTGCACGTGGATCCGGAGACCGCCGCGCGAGCGCGGGCCTCGGTGGAGCGGATGATCGCCATCGGTCAGCCCGGCGGCGGGGAATGATGCGCGCGCCGGCCTGCGGCGGTTCGACACGCTGGCAGCAGCGCGCCGACGTCGTGGTGATCGGCGTCGGGGTGGCCGGACTGGCCGCCGGACTGGCCGCCCAGCGCGCCGGCCGGCGGGTGCTGGTGCTGTCCAAGACCCGGCACGCGCGCGGCAACACCGCCACCAGCTACGCCCAGGGCGGGATCGCCGTCGTCCTGCCGAACACCGATGACAGCGTCGCCGCGCACGTCGCCGACACCGTCGTGGCCGGCGCCGGCCTGTGCGACGCGGCCGCGGTCACCTCCATCGTCGCCGACGGCTACCGCGCGGTGTCCGACCTGGTCGGGCTCGGGGCGCGGTTCGACACCACACCCGAGGGCACCTGGTCACTGACCCGCGAGGGTGGCCACCACCGGCGTCGCATCATCCACGCCGGCGGCGACGCCACCGGCGCCGAGGTGCAGCGCGCCCTCGACGTCGCCGCGGCCACCCTGGACATCCGGGAACAGCACACCGTCGTCGAACTGCTGCACGACGGCAGCCAGGTCACCGGCGTGCTGGTCGAGGGGCCGGACGGCCCGGGCATCGTGCACACCCCCGCGGTGATCCTGGCCACCGGCGGGCTGGGCCAGCTCTACCGCGCCACCACCAACCCCGCCGCATCCACCGGCGACGGTGTGGCGCTGGCGCTGTGGGCCGGAATCGGGGTGGCCGACCTGGAGTTCATCCAGTTCCACCCGACCATGCTGTTCGACGGGACCTCCGGCGGCCGGCGCCCGCTGATCACCGAGGCGCTGCGCGGTGAGGGCGCAACGCTGGTCGACGCCACCGGGCAGCCGATCATGGCCGGCGTGCACCCGCTGGGGGACTTGGCGCCGCGCGACGTGGTTGCGGCGGCCGTCGACGCTCGGCTGCGTGCCACCGGAGCCGACTGCGCCTACCTCGACGCCCGCGGGGTACCCGACCTGGAGCGCCGCTTCCCGACCGTCACCGCCGCCTGCCGCCACGCCGGCATCGACCCGGTGCGCCAGCGCATCCCGGTGTTACCGGGCGCGCACTACAGCTGCGGCGGCGTACGCACCGACACCCACGGCCGGACCGAGATGGCCGGTCTGTTCGCCGCCGGCGAGGTCGCCCGCACCGGCATGCACGGCGCCAACCGGCTGGCCTCCAACAGCCTGTTGGAGGGCCTGGTCGTGGGCGGCCGGGCCGGCGAAGCCGCCGCCGCGCACGCCGCGGCCACCGGCGCGACGCTGGCCGTCGTCGCCGACACCGCGCCCCGCGGCGCCATTGGCCGGACCGCACTGCAGCAGGCCATGTCCGCCGACGCGGCGGTGGTCCGCGACGCAGCCGGACTGTCCCGCATCGCGGCGCTGCTGGCCGACGCCGAGCCGGCGGCCTCTTTTGAGGCCGCCGCCCTCACCACGGTGGCTACGGCTGTCGTCACCGCCGCCACCGCGCGCACCGAGACCCGCGGGGCACACCACCGCGCCGACTACCCCGACACCGACGACCGTCAGGCCCGCAGCATCGCGGTCCGGCTGGTCGACGGTCGACCGCTGGTCGACGCCCCCGCGGCGGTGGCCTGACATGCTGGCCGACTTCGAACTCGCCGACGCCCGCGCGGTCATCCTGCGTGGCCTGGAGGAAGACCTGCGCTACGGGCCCGACGTGACCACCATGGCCACCGTGCCCGTCGACGCCCGATCCACGGCGGCCATGGTCGCCCGCACCGCCGGGGTCGCCGCCGGTATCGACATCGCCCTGCTGGTGCTCGACGAGGTGCTCGGCGCCGACGGCTACCGGGTGATCGGCCGCGCCGAGGACGGCGACCGGTTGCGGGCCGGGGAGTCCCTGCTGACCCTGGAGGCCGATACCCGCGGGCTGCTGACCGCCGAGCGCACCATGCTGAATCTGGTGTGTCACCTGTCCGGGATCGCCACCGAGACCGCCCGCTGGGTCGACGCGGTCGAGGGCACCGGTGCGCGCATCCGCGACACCCGCAAAACCCTGCCCGGCCTGCGCACCCTGCAGAAGTACGCGGTGCGCGTCGGCGGCGGCGTCAACCATCGGATGGGTCTCGGTGACGCAGCGCTGATCAAGGACAACCATGTCGCCGCCGCCGGTTCGATCGTCGCCGCGCTGCGCGCCGTGCGTGAGGCCGCCCCCGATCTGCTCTGCGAGGTCGAGGTCGATTCGCTCGACCAGCTCGACGAGGTGCTCGCCGAGGACGTCCAACTGATCCTGCTGGACAACTTCGCCGTCTGGGAGACCCAGATCGCCGCGCAGCGGCGCGACAGCCGGTCCCCGGGCGTGCAGCTGGAGTCCTCCGGCGGCCTGAGCCTGGACGCCGCGGGCGCCTACGCCGCCACCGGGGTCGATTACCTGGCCGTCGGCGCGCTCACCCACTCGGTGAGCGTGCTCGACATCGGCCTGGACATGTAGCGCGGCGGATTTTTAAACCGCTGGACCGATCAGGAACAATGTCAGGTGATGGCCACCTTCTGCATGCCCCGCGTCGACCTGCGTGAGCGCAGCCTGTCGGCGGCCGAGTTGCGCGCCGCGCTGCCCCGCGGCGGCGTGGACGTCGACGCCGTCGTCCCGACCGTCCGGCCGATCGTCGACGACGTCGCCGAACGCGGCGCCACCGCAGCCCTGGAGTACGGCGAACGGTTCGACGGCGTACGGCCCGACGCCGTGCGCGTCCCGGCCGCCGCGCTGACCGCGGCTCTTCAGACCCTCGACGCCGACGTGCGCGCCGCCCTGCAGGTCGCCATCGACCGCACCCGCGCCGTGCACGCCGATCAGCGACGCACCGACACCGTCACCGAGGTGGCACCCGGCGCCGTGGTCACCGAACGCTGGCTGCCGGTCGACCGCGTCGGCCTGTACGTACCTGGCGGCAACGCCGTCTACCCGTCCAGCGTCGTGATGAACGTGGTGCCCGCGCAGATCGCCGGCGTGTCCTCGCTGGTCATCGCCAGCCCCCCGCAGCGCAGCAACACCGGCGCTTTCACCGGCCTGCCGCACCCCACCATCCTGGCCGCGGCCGCACTGCTCGGCGTCACCGAGGTGTGGGCGGTCGGCGGCGCGCAGGCCATCGCGCTGCTGGCCTACGGCGGCACCGACACCGACGGGTCGGGCACGTGGACTGAGCTGGCCCCGGTCGACATGATCACCGGCCCCGGCAACATCTATGTCACAGCGGCGAAACGGATCTGCCGCGCCCAGGTCGGTATCGATGCCGAAGCCGGGCCCACCGAGATCGCCATCCTGGCCGACGGCACCGCCGACCCGGCGCATGTCGCCGCCGATCTGATCAGCCAGGCCGAGCACGACGAGATGGCCGCCAGCGTGCTGGTGACCGCCAGCACCGAGCTGGCCGACGCCGTGGACGCGGCGCTGACCGAACAACTGGCGACCACCGTGCACCGGGAACGGGTGCTCACCGCGCTGGCCGGACCGCAGTCGGCCACCGTGCTGGTCGACGACCTCGACACCGGAGTGCGGGTGGTCAATGCCTACGGAGCCGAGCACCTGGAGATCCAGACCGCAGATGCCGCCGGCGTGGCAGCCAGAATCCGCAGTGCCGGAGCGATTTTCGTCGGCGCCTACGCCCCGGTCAGCCTCGGTGACTACTGCGCCGGCTCCAATCACGTGCTGCCCACCGCGGGCAGCGCGCGGCACTCCAGCGGCCTGTCGGTGCAGACGTTCCTGCGCGGCATCCACGTCATCGAGTACACCGAGGCCGCTCTCAAGGAGGTCAGCGGGCACGTACAGGCCCTGGCGGCCGCCGAGCAGCTGCCCGCCCACGGCGAGGCCGTTCGACGCAGGTTCGCCCGGTGACCGCGGCACCCGGCACGCGGATCTCGCTCGACGACCTGCCGCTGCGCGCCGACCTGCGCGGTAAAAGCCCCTACGGCGCACCGCAACTGGCCGTCCCGGTGCAGCTCAACACCAACGAGAACCCGCATCCGCCGACCCGGTCACTGGTCGACGACGTCACCGCCTCGGTGGCCGCCGCGGCCACCGTGCTGCACCGCTATCCCGACCGCGACGCCGTCGCGCTGCGCGCCGATCTGGCCGCCTACCTCACCGACCGCACCGGGGTGCGGCTCGGGGTGGAAAACCTCTGGGCGGCAAACGGATCCAATGAAGTCCTGCAACAGCTGCTGCAGGCGTTCGGCGGCCCGGGACGCAGTGCGCTGGGCTTCGTGCCGTCCTACTCGATGCACCCGATCCTGGCCGATGCCACCCAGACCGCTTGGTTGACGGCGCCGCGGGCCGCCGATTTCAGCCTCGACGTGGACGTGGCCGTCGCCGCGATCACCGAGCACCGTCCCGACGTGGTGTTCGTGACCAGCCCGAACAACCCGACCGGGGGCAGCGTCACACTGGAAGACATCCGCGCCATCCTGGCGGCGATGACCGGCGGGATCCTGGTGGTCGACGAGGCCTATGGCGAATTCTCCAGCCGGCCCAGTGCGGTCGCGCTGATCGACGAATACCCCGATCGGCTGGTCGTCAGCCGCACGATGAGCAAGGCGTTCGCCTTCGCCGGCGGTCGGCTGGGCTATCTGGTCGCCGCACCCGCCGTGATCGACGCGATGCTGCTGGTCCGGTTGCCGTATCACCTGTCGGTGCTGACCCAGGCCGCCGCCCGGGCCGCGCTGCGCCACGCCGACGACACGCTGGGTTCGGTGGCGACGCTGGTCGCCGAGCGCGAGCGGGTGACCGCCGCGCTGACCGGTAGGGGTTATGCCGTCGTGCCCAGCGACGCCAACTTCGTGCTGTTCGGGCCGTTCGCCGACGCGGCGGCGGCCTGGCAGCGCTATCTCGACGCCGGGGTCCTGATTCGCGACGTGGGGATTCCCGGACACCTGCGCGTCACCATCGGACTGGCCGCCGAGAACGACGCCTTCCTGGCCGCAAGCGCCGAACTCGTGCAGGGAGCATGATGACCAATCGCATCGCCACCGTGACCCGTACCACCCGGGAATCCGACATCACCGTCGAGATCGACCTGGACGGCACCGGCATCACCCAGATCGACACCGGCGTACCGTTTTTCGACCACATGCTGACCGCGCTCGGCAGCCACGCCAGCTTCGACCTGACGGTCCGCGCCGTCGGCGACACCGAGATCGAGGCCCACCACACGGTGGAGGACACCGCGATCGTCCTCGGCCAGGCACTCGGCGAGGCCCTCGGGGACAAGAAGGGCATCCGTCGGTTCGGCGATGCCTTCATCCCGATGGACGAGGCGCTGGCGCACGCCGCCGTCGACGTGTCCGGTCGGCCCTACTTCGTGCACACCGGCGAGCCGGATTACCTGGTGGACTTCACCATCTCCGGCACCGGCGCGCCGTACCACACGGTGATCAACCGGCACGTGTTCGAGTCGCTGGCGCTCAACGCCCGCATCGCGCTGCACGTGCGGACCCTCTATGGCCGCGACCCGCACCACATCACCGAGGCCGAGTACAAGGCCGTGGCCCGGGCGCTGCGGGCGGCCGTGGAACGGGATCCCCGGGTGACCGGTGTGCCGTCCACCAAGGGGAGCCTGTGAGCGGGAGCGCGCGTGAGGACCGCAGCGAGGACCGCAGCGTAGCGAGGATCGCAGCGAGGACCGGAGCGTGTGCGGAGCGGGGGAGCCTGTGAGCGGTAAATCCGTCGTCGTACTGGACTACGGCTCGGGCAACCTCCGCTCGGCGCACCGGGCGCTGGAACGCGTCGGTGCCGAGGTCACGGTGACCGACGATCCGGGCGCCGCCGCGGCCGCCGACGGCCTCGTCGTTCCCGGAGTCGGGGCGTTCGAGGCCTGCATGACCGGTCTGCGCGCCATCGGTGGGGAGAAGATCATCGCCGAGCGGGTATCCGCCGGTGCACCGGTGCTCGGCGTGTGCGTCGGCATGCAGATCCTGTTCGCCCACGGTGTGGAATTCGGTGTGGATTCTCCCGGAGTGGGCATGTGGCCCGGTTCGGTGACCCGCCTGGACGCCCCGGTGATCCCGCACATGGGCTGGAATACGGTGAACGCCGCACCGGGCAGTCGATTGTTCGCCGGCCTGGACACCGGAACCCGCTTCTACTTCGTGCATTCCTACGCCGCACAGCGCTGGGAGGGCGATGCCGACGCCAAGCTGACCTGGGCGCGCCACCACGTGCCGTTCCTCGCCGCGGTCGAGGACGGCCCGCTGGCGGCCACACAGTTCCATCCGGAAAAGAGCGGTGACGCGGGTGCGGCGCTGCTGTCCAATTGGGTTGAAGGGTTGTGAGAGCGTGTCGCTGATTCTGTTGCCGGCCGTCGACGTCGTCGAGGGCAGGGCCGTGCGGCTGGTCCAGGGACAGGCCGGCAGTGAGACCGAGTACGGCTCGGCGATCGACGCCGCTATGGCCTGGCAGCGCGATGGCGCGGAGTGGATCCACCTGGTGGACCTCGACGCCGCGTTCGGTCGCGGATCGAACCGGGAACTGCTGGCCGAGGTCGTCGGGAAACTCGATGTGGCGGTGGAACTTTCCGGCGGAATCCGCGACGACGAATCGCTGCGCGCCGCGCTGGCCACCGGCTGCGCGCGAGTGAACCTGGGCACCGCCGCGCTGGAGAACCCGAAGTGGTGCGCCCGCGCGATCGCCGAGCACGGTGAGCGGGTGGCCGTCGGCCTGGACGTACAGATCGACGAGGCCGGGCGGCACCGTTTGCGGGGCCGCGGCTGGGAGACCGACGGGGGTGACCTGTGGGCAGTACTCGAGCGCCTCGACACCGAGGGCTGCTCGCGATTCGTCGTCACCGACGTCACCAAGGACGGCACCCTGACCGGGCCGAACCTGGACCTGCTGGAAACCGTCGCCGAGTGCACCGAGGCGCCGGTCATCGCCTCCGGCGGGGTGTCCAGCCTGGACGACCTGCGGGCGATCGCCACCCTGACCGACTGCGGCGTGGAAGGCGCGATCGTCGGAAAGGCGCTCTACGCCGGGCGATTCACCCTGCCGCAGGCCCTGGAAGCCGTCCGCGGCTGATCCGGCCCGATGACCGCACCCTCTGCCGAGCAGCTCGCCGAGTGGCTGGACGCCGCCGCCGCGGTGCTCGACGGGGTGTCGGCGCAGTTCATCCACGGGCATCGCGCCGATTCCGCGGTCGTCAAGCGCGGCAACGACTTCGCCACCGAGGTGGATCTGGCCATCGAACGCCAGGTGGTGGCCGAGCTGACCCGGGCGACCGGTATCGGGGTGCACGGAGAGGAGTTCGGCGGCGCCGCGGTCGACGCCGAACTGGTGTGGGTGCTCGACCCGATCGACGGCACCGCCAACTATGCGGCCGGGTCTCCGCTGGCGGCGATCCTGCTCGCCCTGCTGCACCGCGGCGAGCCGGTACTGGGCCTGACCTGGTTGCCGTTCACCGGTGAGCGCTACCGCAGCGATGCGATGGCACCGCTGGTGCCTGGCCGGTTGGCGGAGTCGATCGTGGGCATCGGAACGTTCAACATCGCCGCCCGCGGCCATTTCCCAGGCCGCTACCGGGCGGCGATCCTGGAACGGTTGAGCTACGGGTGCTCGCGGGTGCGGATGCACGGCGCCACCGGTGTCGACCTCGCCTATGTCGCCGCGGGAATACTCGGCGGGGCAATCAGTTTCGGACATCACGTATGGGATCACGCGGCCGGTACCGCGCTGGTGCGCGCGGCGGGCGGGATCGTCACCGACCTCGACGGGACACCGTGGACCCCGGCGGCCCGTTCGGTGCTGGCCGCCGTACCGGGTGTGCACGAACAACTGCTCGAACTGGTGGCCTCCGTCGGCCCCCGGGAGGACTACCTGTGAACGAGGACTGCCTGTGAACACCGTCAACGACGTCGCGACCCGCGTGATCCCCTGTCTGGACGTCGACGACGGCCGGGTGGTCAAGGGCGTCAACTTCGAAAACCTGCGTGACGCGGGCGATCCCGTCGAGTTGGCCGCGCGTTACGACGCCGAGGGTGCCGACGAGCTGACCTTCCTGGACGTCACGGCGTCGTCGTCGGGTCGGACCACCATGCTGGAGGTGGTGCGCCGGACCGCCGAGCAGGTGTTCATCCCGCTGACCGTCGGCGGCGGCGTCCGCTCGGTCGCCGACGTGGACGTGCTGCTGCGGGCGGGTGCGGACAAGGTGTCGGTGAACACCGCGGCGATCGCCCGGCCGGAACTGCTGGCGGAGCTGTCCCGGCAGTTCGGGTCGCAGTGCATCGTGTTGAGCGTGGATGCCCGCACCGTTCCGGCCGGTTCGGCGCCCACCCCGTCGGGCTGGGAGGTCACCACCCACGGCGGGCGAAAGGGGACCGGGATCGACGCGGTCGAGTGGGCGACCCGCGGTGCCGAGCTCGGGGTGGGGGAGATCCTGCTGAACTCGATGGACGCCGACGGCACCAAGGCCGGCTTCGACCTGCCCATGCTGCGGATGGTGCGCGCCGCGGTCGCGGTGCCGATCATCGCCAGCGGCGGAGCGGGCGCCGTCGAGCATTTCGCCCCCGCGGTGGACGCCGGAGCCGATGCGGTGCTGGCGGCCAGCGTGTTCCACTTCGGTGAGCTGACCATCCCTCAGGTCAAGGCGGCGATGAGCAGCGCGGGGATCACCGTCCGATGAGCGAGCCCTTGAGCGAACTGGATCCCGATATCGCACGCCGGCTCAAGCGCAACGCGGACGGCTTGTTCACCGCGGTGGTGCAGGAGCGCGGCAGCGGCGACGTGCTGATGGTGGCCTGGATGGACGACGCCGCACTGGCTCGCACGCTGGAAACCCGTGAGGCGACCTATTTTTCGCGATCCCGCGGCGAGCAGTGGATCAAGGGCGCCACCTCCGGACACACCCAACGGGTGCACGAGGTGCGGCTGGACTGCGACGGGGACGCGGTGCTGCTCACCGTCGACCAGGTCGGCGGTGCGTGCCACACCGGTGATCACAGCTGCTTCGACGCCGACCGTCTGCTGTAGTCGAGGACGCATAACAGACGCCGGCCGAACAAGGGCTGAAGAGCCGCGTTCAGGCCGGAGACCGTGTTTCCCGGGCGCAATAAATGTGTCTGGCGAGTACTCGGAACCGCCCTAGGCTGGATAGACATGGAGCCCGTAAAGCCGCCACGGGGCGGGAAGATATACGGGACCGTCGCGGCGGTGCTGGCCGCTGTGGTCAGCGGCGCATTCGCGATGTGGGTGACGACGGTTGATTCGGCCGCCGGTTTCGACGCGGGTGTCTTCGCCGGGCTCTGGGGGACGACGTTCCTGGCGCTGGCGGGGCTGCTGCTGTTGCCCCTGCGCATCTACCAGTACGGACGCGAATCGGTTGATTCCGTCCGGCGGTTGACGACGTTCACCTCAGCCGCACCGAACTCTGGGGGACCGGCGTCGCGCTGGGGTCGCGCGCAGCTGTCGCCCGCAGACGTGCGGATACGCCCGTCGGCCCCGGCGGGCGAGGTAACCCGCGGACGCTCGGTCTCCGGTATGCGGACCTTTGCGGTGATCACCCTGCTCGGCGCGGCAGCAGTGTGCCTGGCGCTCGGGCTCTGGGCAATCGGCGCCGGCAACGCGGTGCTCGCGGCCCTGATGTTCGCGCTGGCCCCCGTGTGGGTGCTGTCGCTGGTCGGATGGCTGCCGCCGCGCGTTCTGCGGGGGCGGGTCAGCACTGGGCCCGACGGTCTGACGCTGCGTTCCAGCCGGTGGCTGGACGCGGTGGTGGCGCTGATCCTGGTCGACGGCATCGTCGCGCTGGGTCTCTGGGGGATTCTCGGCTATACCGGCCGGGTCGGGGAGCCGGCCGTGTTCGCCGACGCCCCGATTCTGTACCCGGTGGTCTTCGGTGGCCTGTCCGCGTTTCTGGGTGTTCTGCTGGCGGTGTACCTGCGCCGCGGCGGGGCGACCCAGCTGCAACTGGACGCCTACGGCTTCCGGATTTTGAACGGGCTCGGGTCGACTCACGGGGCATGGTCGGAGATCGTCGCGATCACCGATGACGATCCCACCGGGACCATCACCCCGGAGGCCATCACTCTGGTCAACGCGGGCGGATACACCGCGACGCTGAGCCGGCCGGATTTCCTGGTGCCCGATACCGAAGCGCTGCGCGCGTTGATCTGGTTCTACTGGCAGAACCCGCAATACCGGATCGAGCTCACCGACAGCCGGGCCGCTAACCGACTGCTCGGGTCCGCTCGTCGAGAAGAGCTGCACCTTGGCCTCGGTCGATAGCGCCACCGAAAGCGTGCTGTGGCAGGCGAATCCGCCCGGTCCGAGTTGTGAGCACGTGCAGGCAGGCGACGGGCTGTGCCGGTTGCAGTATGGAGCGGGCATCGTACGGGTGATCTGACCGCCGGATCCGAATCCCGACGGGCGTCAGCCGACGATCCGGCGGATGTCCCACAGGTGGTGGTGGCACTCGTGCACGGCACCCCAGCATCGATGGGAGCAGCCGTCTCGCTAGCTGCGGAGTGTTCCGGTGGTTCTGGGTCGGTGGTGGTGGCGGGTGAGTAGGCGCCCCGGGTGGTGGTAGTTGTTGACTTGGGGTCCGTTGGTGTCGAGTTTGGGGGGTGGGACCCATTCGACGAGGCCGTCTTTGCGTAGGCGGACGGTCCAGCGGGTGGCGGGGTCGCCTTCGGTCATTCGGTGGTTTCCGGGGCAGGTTTGGGCCAGGGCGTCGACGTTGGTGTGTCCGTCACCGCGCCAGGGGTCGCAGTGGTGGATTTCGCAGCGGTATCCGGGGGTGGTGCAGGTGGGGAACATGCACCCCAGATCGCGGGCGTAGAGCACGATCCGCTGCCCCGGACTCGCGGTGCGCCGGGTGCGTCCCAGGTAGAGGGGGATGTTGGTGTGGCGATCGAACACCGCGAGGCAGTGATACGCCTCGCGGGCTTCGCGGATCACATCACTCATGGGGAGCACGGTGCCCCCGGCGGTGATGCCCACCCCGACGGCATCGGTGAGGTCTTGCAGGGTGGTGGTGATGACGATGGTCGCCGGTAGGCCGTTGAGTTTGCCGAGGCTCCCGGAGACCAAGACGGTGCGCCCCGGCGGCGAGCAGGGCGTCGTGGGTGCGTTGTTCCACCGAACGCTTATCACCGTCGATCTGCTCGGCCGACAGGGTCCCGTCGGTACAGGTGTTCTTTTGGGCGGGGTCGCACATGCCGGGGGCGCCGAGTTCGGCGCAGATCGCCTCGACGGTGGCCCGCCACTGCGGGGTCACCCAACCGGAGAGTTTGCTCATCCCGTCGACGCCTTGGGGGCCGATGACGATGCCGCGGCGGCGTGCGCGGTCTTCGTCGTCGAGGGGGCCGTCGGTGTCGATCATCGAGGCCAGCCGCAACGCCAGGGAGCGCAGGTCTTCAGGCGTGGTTTCGGTGGAAGGGCCGGCCAGGTCGGCTTCCACTTCCGCGCGCAGTTCCGGGTCTACCCGCTGGGGCAGGCGCTTTTGGCGCCGAACTCCCGGGGGCTGAGCCGGGCCATGACCCGGTGATCGGTGACCGCACGCGCGCGGGCCAGGGCCTCCAACCGGCCCGCCACCGCCAGCACATCGGTGTCCGAGAGGGCGTCGAGGTTCAACGCGTCGAAATCAGCCGTCGCGGCTTCCAGCCGGCCCAGAGCGGCGGCGACGGTGCCGCGATCCGCCAGCCGGCCCACCAGCGGGGCCAGGCCCGGATCTGGGAGCACCTCCCCGGGAACCGTCGTCGAACTCATACCCAAACGCTAGTTCCAGCCACCGACAAAAACCCCGGTCAGACCGACAAAACAAGCACCCCAACTCTAAGAATTCAATGAGAAAATATGGGCGCCCGACCATCCGCGCTGCTATCGACGCACGGGCCGGGTGAATCGACGCGCCGAGGCCTGACCGTCGCCGCGGCCGGCGTCGAACGGAATCAGAGGATCAGCCGGTCCGCCCGGGTCCGTGCGCTCCAGCGGCCGTCGGCGTACCCGACCGCGATCGGATGGTCGAACGCCGCGGTCACCGTTTCGGTGCACAGCACCTCGCGTGCCGCGCCGACGGCCACCGTCTGGCCCTGCGAGATCAGCAGCGCGTGCGTCGTCGAGGTCGGTAGTTCCTCTAGATGGTGGGTGACCAGGATCGACGCCATCTCCGGATCGGCCTCCGAGAGCGCATCGATGGTCTCCAGCAGCTGCTCGCGGGCGGCCACGTCCAGTCCGGTGGTCGGCTCGTCCAGCAGCAGCAACCGGGGCGCGGCGATCAGCGCCCGGGCGATCAACGCGCGCCCCCGTTCCCCCTGAGACAGGGTGGGCCACAACGCATCTGCGCGCCGATTCAGCCCGACCAGGTCGATCATGGCGGCGGCCCGCGCGGACTCGTCGTCCGATGGCGACCAGCGCATCGGAAGGTCGATGGTGGCGGTGATTCCGGTCAGCACCACCTCCCGCACGCTGAGCGCGGTGTGCAACCGGTGGCGCGGGTTGACGTGACCGATGCCGTGGCGCAACCGGGCGAGGTCGGTGCGGCCCATCTGCTCTCCGAGGATGTGCACCGTCCCCGACGTCGGGAAGGTGACCGCCGCGCAGAACCCGAGCAGCGTCGACTTCCCGGCGCCGTTGGGCCCCAACAGCGCCCAGTGTTCACCCGCGCCGACGGTCAGCGAAATACCATCGATGATCTGCTTGCCGTCGCGCCGGAAGGTGACCTCGTCGAGGTGCAGGACCGGTGTCACGCCGAGCGGCTCCGCAGCACCTCCAGGGCGCGGTCGGCGTGGGTGTCCATGGACAGTTCGCTGGCGATGACATCCAGCACGCGGCGGTCGGTATCGATGACGAAGGTGGTCCGCTTGACCGGCATGAACTTGCCCAGCAGTCCGCGCTTGACGCCGAACGCGGTGGCCACCGCGCCGTCGGCATCCGAGAGCAGCGGGTAGTCGAAGCGCTCCTTGTCGGCGAACCGCGCCTGTTTGTCGACGGGATCGGTGCTGATACCGACGCGCTGACCGCCGGCGGCGGCGAACTCGGCGGCCAGATCCCGGAAGTGGCAGGCCTCCTTGGTGCACCCCGGCGTCATCGCGGCCGGATAGAAGAACAGCACCACCGGGCCGTCGGCGAGCAGTTCGGAGAGCCGTCGCGGGGCGCCGGTCTGATCGGGCAGGGTGAAATCATCGACGACGTCTCCAGGCTTCATGTGGATTCACGCTACTCCCGGCTGTGCCCGGATCGTGGGTGCCGGTCTGGGAGGATGATCGCGTGCAGTCCGATATCTCCGACATCACCAGCCGGGAGGAATTCCGGTCGCTGGCCGCGGTGCACCGGGTGGTCCCGGTCACCCGCAAGGTGCTCGCCGACAGCGAGACACCGCTGTCGGCCTACCGCAAGCTGGCCGCCAATCGCCCCGGCACGTTTCTCCTGGAGTCCGCGGAGAACGGCCGGTCCTGGTCGCGCTGGTCGTTCATCGGCGCGGGCGCACCGAGCGCGCTGAGTGTGCGCGACGGCTCGGCGGTGTGGCTGGGCGAGGCACCCGCCGGTGCCCCCACCGGCGGAGATCCGCTGACCGTGCTGCGCGATACCCTGGCGCTGCTGGAAACCGAACCGCTGCCGGACCTGCCGCCGCTGTCCGGCGGCATGGTCGGATTCTTTGCCTACGACCTGGTGCGACGGCTGGAACGGCTGCCCGAGCTCACCACCGACGATCTGGGGCTGCCGGATCTGCTGATGCTGCTGGCCACCGACCTGGCCGCCGTCGACCACCACGAGGGCACCATCACCCTGATCGCCAACGCGGTGAACTGGAACGGCACCGACGAACACGTAGACGCCGCCTACGACGACGCGGTCGCACGACTGGAGGTGATGACCGCCGCGCTCGGCGAGCCGCTCGGCTCCACCGTCGCCGGGTTCGGGCGCCCCGCCCCGACCCATCGCGGCCAGCGCACCGTCGCCGAGTACAGCGACATCGTCGCCAAGTTGGTCGGCGACATCGAGGCCGGCGAGGCCTTCCAGGTGGTGCCGTCGCAGCGCTTCGAGATGGACACCCCCGCCGATCCCATCGACGTCTACCGGATGCTGCGGGTCAGCAACCCCAGCCCGTACATGTACCTCATGCACGTGCCCGACGGATCCGGTGCGACGGCGTTCTCCATCGTCGGCTCCAGCCCGGAGGCGCTGGTCACCGTCAACGGCGGACGGGCCACCACCCACCCGATCGCCGGCACCCGGTGGCGCGGCGCCACCGAGGAGGAGGACCTGCTGCTGGAGAAGGACCTGCTGGCCGACGCCAAGGAACTCTCCGAGCACCTCATGCTGGTGGATCTGGGCCGCAACGACCTGGGCCGGGTGTGCGTGCCGGGCAGCGTGCGGGTGGAGGATTACAGCCACATCGAGCGCTACAGCCACGTCATGCACATCGTGTCGACGGTCACCGGTGACCTGGCGCCGGGCCGTACCGCACTGGACGCCGCCACCGCCTGCTTCCCGGCCGGCACCCTGTCCGGAGCGCCGAAGGTCCGCGCGATGGAGCTCATCGAGGAGGTCGAGCTCACCCGGCGCGGCCTCTACGGCGGCGTGATCGGCTACCTGGACTTCGCCGGCAACGCGGATTTCGCCATCGCGATCCGCACCGCGCTGATGCGCGACGGGAAGGCCTACGTGCAGGCCGGCGGCGGGGTCGTCGCCGACTCCGACGGCGAATACGAGTACAACGAGTCGGCGAACAAGGCGAAGGCCGTGCTGAACGCCATCGCGGCGGCCGAAACCCTGCACGCCCCGTCCGATGGCTGACGGTTCGGTGCGCAGCCTGCGGGTGGCCCAGCTGCTGCTGGTTGCGGCCGCCGCCGCGCTGTGGGGCGCCTCCCGGCTGACCTGGGTGACGGTCAGCACCGTCGCGGACCTGGGGGAGGCCAAGACCGTCCGCCTCGACGGCGCCACCTGGGCGGCGGCGCTGGTGCCGTTGGCGCTGGTCCTGCTGGCCACCGCGGTCGCCACGCTCGCTGTCCGGGGCGTGTTGCTGCGGGTGCTTGCGGTCCTGGTGGCGCTGACGGTCGCCGGTATCGGCTACCTGGGCATCAGCCAGTTCACCGGCGCCGACGTGACGCCGCGAGCCGCCGTGCTGGCCGATGTACCCGTCGCCTCCGTCGCCGAGGTCCAGCGCAGCCATCCCGCGGCGGTATTGCCCCTGCTGGCAGGGGTGGTCGGACTGGCCGCAGCGGTGCTGATGATGCGGGTCGCCCGGGGCACCGCGGGCACCGTCGGACGCTATGCCGCACCGGCCGCCCGGCGCGACGCCGCGGCCCGGCCGGGTGCGGCCGGTGGCGAGGTTTCCGAGCGCAGCCTCTGGGATGCGATCGACGAGGGCCACGATCCGACGGTGCTGCCCACCGACCCCGATTCCGGGGCCGAGGGCCGGTGAACCCCGTGGCGCCCGCGACGGCTACCCTTCAAGGAAATCCCACACAGCGAATGCGTACCGAAGGGAAACGTCAGCCATGAGTTCGGCGAGCGTCCTCGACTCCATCATCGATGGAGTCCGCGCCGACGTTGCCGCACGCCAAGCTGTGGTGAGCATGGCCGAGATCAAGGCCGCCGCCGAAGCCGCCCCGCCGCCGCTGGATGTGATGGCGGCACTGCGCCGGCCGGGGATCGGGGTCATCGCCGAGGTCAAGCGGGCCAGCCCGTCGCGCGGCCCGCTGGCCAACATTGCCGACCCCGCCGACCTGGCCCAGGCCTACCAGAACGGCGGCGCCCGCATCATCAGCGTGCTGACCGAGGAGCGACGGTTCCAGGGTTCGCTGGCCGACCTGGACGCCGTGCGCGCCGCGGTGTCGATCCCGGTCCTGCGCAAGGACTTCATCGTCGGGCCGTACCAGATCCATGAGGCCCGCGCGCACGGCGCCGACATGCTGCTGCTGATCGTCGCCGCCCTGGAGCAACCCGCGCTGGAGTCGATGCTGGACCGCACGGAATCCCTCGGGATGACCGCCCTGGTCGAGGTGCACACCGAAGAGGAGGCCGACCGGGCACTGCAGGCCGGTGCGTCGGTCATCGGGGTGAACGCCCGCGACCTGAAAACGCTGACCGTCGACCGTGACTGCTTCGGCAGGATCGCCCCGGGATTGCCCAGTGGGGTCATCCGGGTCGCCGAATCCGGTGTCCGTGGCACCGCCGATCTGCTGGCCTACGCCGGCGCGGGCGCCGACGCGGTGCTGGTCGGGGAGGGCCTGGTCACCAGTGGAGATCCCCGGAGCGCCGTCGCCGATCTGGTGACCGCGGGCGCCCACCCGTCGTGCCCGAAGCCGGTTCGCTGACCGACGATGGATAGCACCCCGGGTCTGCCGCCCGCCAGTACCGGCGTCGCCGAGCCGAGCCGCCACGAACCCGACGCCCGTGGGCATTTCGGTCCCTACGGCGGCAGGTTCGTCGCCGAGGCCCTGATGGCCGTCATCGAAGAGGTCACCGCCGCCTACGAGAAGGCGCGCACGGACCACAGCTTCCTCGCGGAACTGGACAGGCTGCAGGCGGAATACGCCGGCCGGCCGTCTCCGCTGTATGAGGCCCGCCGGTTGTCCGAGCACGCCGGCGGCGCCCGGATCTTCCTCAAGCGCGAGGACCTCAACCACACCGGTTCGCACAAGATCAACAACGTCCTCGGACAGGCGCTGCTGGCGCGGCAGATGGGCAAACGACGGATCATCGCCGAGACCGGCGCCGGACAGCACGGCGTGGCGACGGCCACCGCCTGCGCACTGCTCGGCCTGGAATGCGTGATCTACATGGGTGCGGTCGACACCGCCCGGCAGGCCCTCAACGTCGCCCGCATGCGGCTGCTCGGTGCCACCGTGGTGGCGGTGGAGTCGGGCTCAAAAACCTTGAAGGACGCCATCAATGAGGCGTTCCGCGACTGGGTGACCAACGCCGACGGCACCTACTACTGCTTCGGCACCGCCGCCGGACCGCACCCGTTCCCGATGATGGTGCGGGATTTTCAGCGGGTGATCGGGATGGAGTCCCGCGCGCAGATCATCGAACGGACCGGCGGCCTGCCGGACGCGGTGGTCGCCTGCATCGGCGGTGGCTCCAACGCCATCGGCGCATTCCACGCCTTCATCGACGACCCCTCGGTGCGGCTGGTGGGTTACGAAGCCGCCGGCGACGGGGTCGAGACCGGCCGGCATGCCGCAACTTTCACCGGCGGAACACCCGGTGCGTTTCAGGGCTCGTACTCCTACCTGTTGCAGGACGAGGACGGCCAGACCATCGAATCCCACTCCATTTCAGCGGGTTTGGACTATCCCGGCGTTGGTCCAGAGCACGCCTGGCTCAAGGACACCGGCCGGGCCGACTACCGGCCGATCACCGACATCGAGGCGATGGACGCCTTCGGGCTGCTATGCCGGACCGAGGGCATCATTCCCGCCATCGAGTCCGCGCACGCGGTTGCCGGGGCGCTGAAGCTGGGCGCCGACCTGGGCCCGGGTTCGGTGATCATCTGCAACCTGTCCGGTCGCGGCGACAAAGATGTGGCGACCGCCGCGCAGTGGTTCGGCCTGATCGACGACGGAGGCACCGCGTGAGCGGCTCGCAGGCCGGCCGGCTCGGCCCGATCTTCTCGGCTTGCCGGGAGCAAGACCGAGCGGCGCTGATCGGTTACCTGCCGACCGGGTACCCCGACGTCCCGACGTCCTTCGACGCCATGGTCGCACTGGTCGAATCCGGTTGCGACATAGTCGAAGTCGGCGTCGCCTACTCCGATCCGGGGATGGACGGTCCGACCATCGCGGCGGCGACCGACCTGGCGTTGCAGCGCGGCGTGCGGGTGGCCGACGCCCTGCGCGCGGTCGAGGCCGTCAGTGCCGCCGGCGGCTCGGCGGTGGTGATGACGTACTGGAATCTGGTGCTGCACTACGGCGTCGACGCGTTCGCGCGTGACCTGGCCGCCGCCGGTGGGCTGGGCATGATCACCCCCGACCTGATCCCGGACGAGGCCGACGACTGGCTGGTCGCCTCCGAGCAGCACGACCTGGACCGGATCTTCCTGGTGGCTCCGTCGTCGACCCCGGAACGGCTGGCGATGACCGTGCGGCACTGCCGGGGTTTCGTCTACGCGGCGTCGACCATGGGCGTCACCGGCGCCCGTGACGCGGTCTCGGATGCGGCGCCGGAACTGGTGGCCCGGGTCCGGCAGGTGTCCGATATTCCCGTCGGTGTCGGTCTGGGGGTGCGCTCCGGAGCGCAGGCCGCTGCGATCGGGAGCTACGCCGACGGCGTCATCGTCGGCTCGGCGCTGGTATCGACGTTGGGTGACGACGGCGTTCCGGCGCTGCGTGCACTGACTGCAGAACTCGCCGCCGGAGTGCGGCAGAGGGGATAGGGACCTCTGTGACCACGACGTTGTTGGCGGCCTTTCCGAGTCCACCGCGGGGAGTCTGGTACCTGGGCCCGGTGCCGCTGCGCGCCTACGCGCTTTTCATCATCGCCGGCATCATCGCCGCCCTGGTCATCGGTGATCGACGCTGGGTGGCCCGCGGCGGCGAGCCCGGCGTCATCTACGACATCGCGCTGTGGGCCGTGCCGTTCGGCCTGATCGGCGGTCGGCTCTACCACGTCATGACCGACTGGCGGCTGTACTTCGGCGCCAACGGCAAGGGACTGCTCGCCGCACTGCAGATCTGGGAGGGCGGCCTGGGCATCTGGGGTGCGGTCGCACTCGGTGCCGTCGGCGCGTGGATTGCGTGCCGACGCCGCGGAATCCCGTTGCCCGCCTTCGGGGATGCGATCGCACCCGGAATCATCCTGGCGCAGGCGATCGGCCGGCTCGGCAATTACTTCAACCAGGAGCTCTACGGGCGGCCGACGGACCTTCCGTGGGGCATGGAGATCTTCGACCGGGGAGCCGGCTGTGGCAATGACCAACCGCTCAACGGGGTTTCGACCGGTGAGGTATGCAGCGTCGTCCAGCCGACCTTTCTCTACGAACTGCTGTGGAACCTGCTCGTCTTCGTTGCGCTGATCGTCATCGACCGGCGCTACCGGATCGGCCACGGCCGGCTGTTTGCGCTGTACGTCGCAGGCTACTGCGTGGGCCGGTTCGGGGTGGAGTTGCTGCGCGCCGACCCGGCGCTCACCCAGTTCGACGGCATCCGGATCAACTCGTTCACCTCGACCTTCGTGTTCATCGGGGCGGTGGTGTACTTCATCCTCGCGCCCAAGGGCCGGGAGGATCCGGCGACGCTCTCCGGCGACGAGCCGGTGGAGTCCCTGGCCGACGAGGTGCGGGACTTCGCCGACGAATTCCGCGACGACGTCGTCGCCGCTGCGGCAGGCACGGGTCTGGGCGCTGCAGTCCTGGCCGCAGACGATGCCGAGGACGCCGAAGCCGCCGACGAGGCCGAGTCCGCGGAGGATGCCGAGGCTGCCGAAAAGGCGGCGGGCGAGGGGATTCCCGAGGGTCAGGTGTCGGTCGAGGCGATCGAGGCCGGCGTCGATCCCGCGGCCCAGATGGTCGCCGATATCCCCGAAGGTGAAGCGGCCGCGGACGAAAGCCTCGACGACGACACCCTGGGAGACGACACCCTGGGCGACGAGGCCGGCGGGGCCGAGACTCTGGTGATCGAAACCGTCGTGACCGAAACGGTCGTGGTGGAGGCCGTCGTGGTGGACACGACCGGCGATGAGCCGGAGCCCGAGCCCGATACGGTTGCCGCCGACGCCGAGCTCGCCGTCGCCGAGGTTTCCGCGCCCGATGTCGTGGTGGTCACCGAGGATGAGCTCAGCGGCGCCGACGCCGACGCGGATCTGGAACCCGACGAGGATTCAGGTGAGGACATCGACCCGCTGGACGAGGCCGAGCGGGAAGACCTGGCCGGTGAGTCCGAGCCGGTCGCGACCGCCGCGTCCTCACAGCAGGCCGAGGACACCGCACGCGAGGGTCCTGATTCCGAGGACGCGGACGAGGTCACGGACGAGGTCGACGACGCCGAGATCGACATCGACGTGGCGGCCGTCGCGTCGGAGGAACCCGAGCCGGCCGAGCCCGAGGAGGGTGAGCCCGAGCAGGACGAGCCGGAGCAGGTCGAGGCCGATCAGGACGAGGTCGACGATGACGTCGATCTGCTGGACGAGGCCGACCGCGAGGATCTCGACGACGAGGACGAGCTGGCCGCTCTGGCCGAGGCGCCGGAAAAGGCCGCCGAGCCCGAGACCGAGCCTTCTGCTGACGAACCGAAGCGCGCGGCCGAGGAGCCGGAAACCGTCACCGACGAGCCCGAGCCCGTCGCCGACGAGGCGGCGCCGGCTGACGCCGAGGCCGCCGAACAGCCCGCACGGCGCCGCTGGTTCCGTCGCGGCCGACGGGACTAACCTGGTCCGATGACCAGCCCGCGCACCCGTGCCATCCGGGCCCGTGCGTGGACGATCGCCGGAACCGCCGCGGTAGCCGCCGGAGCGCTGGCCTATACCGGGCTGGTCGATCCGCATCGGACCGGATCGCTGTTTCCGCCGTGCCCGCTGTACACGCTCACGGGCTGGTACTGCCCGGCCTGTGGTGGATTGCGGATGACCCACGATGTGCTGCACGGCGATTTGGCCGCCGCGGTGACCGACAACGTCGTCGCACTGGTGGGTATCCCGCTGCTCGCCCTGTGGCTGCTGGTGCGGCGGCGCCGGGGCAAGCCGGTCGTCGACGCGACCGTGATCATCGTCACGTGCGTGGTGTTCATCGGGTGGGGTGTCCTGCGGAATCTGCCCGGATTTCCGCTGCAGCCGACCCTGCTCGCGCGGTGATGAGCGCCGCCTTTCTTGATCGGTCGAGAAGGTCGCCGTACGCGACTATGCTCGCCTCGTGACCAGACGCGCCAAGATCGTTTGTACGCTCGGCCCCGCCGTCGGCTCCGCGGAGAAAGTCCGGGCACTGGTCGATGCCGGGATGGATGTCGCCCGGCTGAACTTCAGTCACGGCGACTATGACGACCACCGGTCCTACTACGATTGGGTGCGGTCGGCCTCGGACGCCAGCGGCCACGCCGTCGGGTTACTCGCCGACCTGCAGGGGCCCAAGATCCGCCTCGGCCGCTTCGCCGACGGGCCCACCGTCTGGGCCACCGGCGAGACCGTCCGGATCACCGTCGAGGACTGCCCCGGCAACCACGACCGGGTTTCCACCACCTACAAGCACCTGGCGGCCGACGTCGAAGCCGGCGACCGCCTGCTCGTCGACGACGGCAAGGTGGCCCTGGTCGTCGAGCACGTGGACGGCAACGACGTGGTCTGCGAGGTCACCGAGGGCGGGCCGGTCAGCAACAACAAGGGACTGTCCCTGCCCGGGGTGAACGTATCCGCTCCGGCGTTGTCCGAGAAGGACATCGAGGATCTGGAGTTCGCCCTGCGCCTCGGCGTGGACATGGTGGCGCTGTCGTTCGTGCGGTCCCCGGCCGATGTCGAGTTGGTCCACGAGGTGATGGACCGGGTGGGCCGCCGGGTTCCGGTGATCGCCAAGCTGGAGAAGCCCGAGGCGGTCGACAACCTGGAGGCGATCGTGTTGGCGTTCGACGCCATCATGGTCGCCCGCGGCGATCTCGGTGTCGAGCTGCCCCTGGAGGAGGTGCCGCTGGTGCAGAAGCGGGCCATTCAGATGGCCCGGGAGAACGCCAAGCCCGTCATCGTCGCCACCCAGATGCTGGAATCGATGATCGAGAACTCCCGCCCGACTCGCGCCGAGGCATCCGACGTCGCCAACGCCGTCCTCGACGGCGCCGATGCGGTGATGCTGTCGGGCGAGACCTCGGTGGGCATCCACCCGTTCGAGGCCGTGCGCACCATGGCGCGCATCATCGGCGCCATCGGCGACGACGGGTGCTGCGCGCCGCCGCTGACGCACATGCCGCGCACCAAACGCGGTGTCATCTCCTATGCCGCCCGCGAAATCGGCGAACGCCTGGAGGCCAAGGCGCTGGTTGCGTTCACCGAGTCCGGCGACACGGTCAAGCGGCTGGCCCGATTGCACAGTCCGCTGCCGCTGCTTGCCTTTACCGCCATCCCCGCGGTCCGCTCGCAACTGGCGCTGACCTGGGGTACCGAGACGTTCATCGTCGGCAGGATGGAGAGCACCGACGAGATGATCTGCGAGGTCGACAAGGCGCTGCTCGGCCTGGCCCGTTACCGTCGCGGTGATCTGGTGGTTATTGTCGCTGGGACACCCCCGGGCACCACCGGGTCCACCAACATGATCCACGTGCACCGGATCGGCGAAGACGACCACTGAAGAAACGGGGACGGGCTGTGCCGCAGCGCGATTTCGACGAGCTGTTGGCGGTACTCGACCTCCGCGACGGCGGTAATGACGTCTACTTCGGAACGCATCCGAGCAAGAACCCGATCCGCACCTTCGGCGGACAGATGATGGCCCAGGCGTTTGTCGCGGCTTCGCGATCGCTGCCTCGGTATCTGCCGCCCAGCGCCCTGACCATGCATTTCATCGCCGGCGGCGACCCCACCCAGGATCTGGAACTGCGGGTGGTCAGGCTGCGCGACGAGCGGCGGTTCGCCAACCGCCGCGTCGACGTCGTGCAGAACGATCAGCTGCTGGCGACCGGCCTGGTCGCCTACCTGGCCGGCGGGGCGGGCCTGGAGCACGGCGTGGACGCTCCCGACGTGGAACCCCCGCACGACCTGCCGACCATCGACGAACTTCTGATCGGCTACGAGACGACGGTTCCGTTGTTCGTCGAGGCGCTCAAGCCGATCGAGTGGCGCTACACCAACGACCCGGCCTGGGTGATGCGGGCCAAGGGGGAACAGCTGCCGCACAACCGGGTCTGGATGAAGACCATGGGCGTGATGCCCGACGATCCGGTGCTGCACAACGCCGCCCTGGTCTATTCCTCGGACACCACGGTGCTGGACTCGATCATCACCACCCACGGTCTGTCCTGGGGCCACGACCGGATCTTCGCCGCGACGATCAACCACTCGGTGTGGTTCCACCGGCCGGTCCGGTTCGACGAGTGGGTCCTCTACTCCACCTCTTCGCCGGTGGCCGCCGAGTCCCGGGGCATGGGCACCGGGCACTTCTTCGACCTGGCGGGCCGGGCCCTGGCCACCGTCGTCCAGGAGGGCCTGGTCAAGTACTTCCCGGTCAAGTAGCGGTTGGGTTTTCAGTAAGCCGGCCGCGCTGATGCATCCCAAATCGGGATGCACAATGGCAGGCTGGTTCCCGACCCGGCTGCTCGGCAGGACCATCGGTGTTCTGTCCGCTGAACAGGAGCGGCAGTTGGCCGTCTCCGTCGCTCTGGCCTACGACCTGGATGTCCGGCTGTTCTCGGAGTAGTCCGGGGCGGCCTGGGGCGCCGCCGTGATCACCAGCCGCGTGCATTCGAGAGCCCGGTCGTCATCGAGGTGGTGGGTGGCCACGACGACGGTGCGGTCGGCGCCGAACAACCCGTCCGGGGTCAGCAGACCCCGCAGCAGGGGTGCGGCGGCGTCGCGGTCGAGATGCTCGGTCGGCTCGTCGAGCAGCAGCACCGGGGCCGTCGAACACAGCGCGCGGGCCAGCAGTAGCCGCCGCCGTTGACCCGCCGACACCGACGCCGCGCCGCCCTCCAGGACCGTGTCCAGCCCATCGGGCAGACCGGCCAACCAGTCGGCCAACCCCACCCGGTCCAGCGCGCCGCACAGTTCGTCGTCGCCCGCATCGCCGCGAACCACCAGCAGATTGTCTCGCACCGTCGTCGCGAACAGATGCGCGTCCTCAGCGAAATAGCCGATACGGCAACGTAATTGCTCATCCGAGAGCCCGTGCAACGGCACTCCGCCGAGGCGCACGGTGCCGCCCAGCGGCGGGATCAACCCGGCCAGGGTCAGCAGCAGTGCGGTCTTGCCGGCACCGCTGGGCCCGGTGATGGCCAGCCGGTCCCCGGCCTCGATCCGCAACGAGCCGGCGAACCCGGGGGGGGTGAATCCCGCTGGGCGCCCGGCGCCGGGCCTCGTGCTCGCGGAACTACACCGCTCGCCGAACCCGGCGCAGAGATCTTCGGCCGCCAGCGCCGTCCCGACGGGGTCGGGTCCCAGGCCGAGTGCGGGAGCATCGAGGATGTGCGGATCTCCGGTGAGTTCCAGCAGCCGTCGCGCGGCGATACCGGCGCGGGTCAGCGACGTCGCCGCATCCGGCAGGGCCGCCGTCGCCTCGAACGACGACAGCGGCAACAGCATCAGGACCGCCAGCATCGGGGCGGAGGTCTGGTCGGCCAGCCCGATGCCGATGACCGCCGCAGCCAGCACCGCCGCACCCACCGCCAGCGTCTCGACAGCCGACGCGGCCGCCGCCGGGCGAGCCGTCGCATCGAGTGCGGCGCCCCAGCGCCGCTGCCTCTCGCGAGCGTCGTCGATCAACGCCGGCAGCCGCCGGGCGACCCGTAACTCCGGACCGTGCGCCAGGGCCAGCATGGCGGCGACATCACGCTCGGCATGCTCGGCGCGGGCCAGTTCCTCGGCCCCGGCCGCCGCCCGGGCCGACAGCCACGGCGCCACCACCCCGGCGACCAGCAGGCAAAGCGCCAGCACCCCGGCAGCCGCCGGCGAGATCACCGCGATCACCCCAACCGCGGCGACCGAGAGCACCGCGGCAACGGCGATCGGCAGCACCGCCCGCACCAGCACATCGGCGAGTTCGTCGACGTCGCTGCCGACCCGGCCGGCCAGCTCGCCGCCGGGAATCGCGACCGCCACCGGCTCGGTGCCGCGGGCCAGCAGCCGATAGGTCTGCACCCGGGCGGTACCGGCGGCGTGCAACGCCTCGTCGTGGCTGACCAGGCGCTCGCAGTAGTGCAGTACTCCTCGGGAGATCCCGAATGCTCGCACTGCCACGACCGCGACCGACAGATCCAGCACCGGCGGCATCTGAGCGGCCCGGGTGATAAGCCAGGCCGCCGTCGCCGCCAGCGCCAGGGCGCTGCCCAGCGACGCGGCCCCCAGCGCGGTGGCGGCCAGCAGCCGCGGCAATCGCGGGCGCAGCAGCGCCATCGCCCGCCACAACGGATCAGACCCGGACATCACTGCTCACCTCGATGACGTGGTCGGCGCGCTCCAGAATGCGGCGATGATGGCCGACGATCACCACGGTCGCACCCGCGCGGGCCCGAGCCACCAGCGCGTCGAGTACCCGATCGGCGGTATCGGGATCCAGGTGCGCGGTGGGCTCGTCGAGCAGCAGCAGCGGAACGGGCGCGCCGAGGGTGCGGGCCAGGCCCAGACGCTGCCGCTGGCCCAGCGACAGCCCCACCCCGTCGCGGCCCAGCACGGTAGCCGCACCCTCGGGCAACTCGGCGAGAACCGAATCGAAACCGGCTGCCGCGCAGGCGGAATCAACATCCTCAAGGGGACCGAACAGGTTCAGGTTCTCCAGGACCGTACCCGGGATCAGCACCGGGCGCTGCGGCAGCCAGGACAGTTGGGCCCACCACTGCGACAGGTCCAGTTCGGTGATCTGCACTCCGGAGACCCGCACCGAGCCGGCATCCGGTGCGGTCAGACCGGCGAGCACCGTCAGTGCCGTGGATTTCCCCGCGCCGTTGGGACCGGTCAGCACGGTGACCGCACCCGGCGCGATGTCCCCGGACAGATTCGCCGGCGCGAACCCGTCGCGACCGGCGACGCAGAGTGCCGCCAGCTCGATCGTCGCCCCGGACGCCGACACTCGGGCGCCCCCCGGCGGCGTGGCCGCGGGGCCGGCGGCGAGCAGGGCGAAGGCCGCGTCGGCCGCGGTCTTGCCGTCCTGGGCGGCGTGGAACTGGACGCCGACCCGGCGTAACGGCCAGAACACGTCCGGGGCCAGCAGCAGCACGGTCAGCCCGGCCGTCAGCCCCATCTCGCCGTACACCAGCCGCATGCCGACGCTCACGGCCACCACGGCCACCCCCAGGGTGGCAACCAGCTCGAGCACCAGGGTGGACAGGAACGCGATGCGCAGCGTGGCCAGGGCCGAACGGCGGTGTACCGCACCGAGTTCGGCGATACGCCGTTCGGGTCCGGAGGCCCTCCCGAGAGCACGCAGTGTAGGGATCCCGGCGATGAGATCCAGCATCCGGGCCCGCAGCGTCGTCATCGCCGCCAGTGCGGCAGCCGAGCGGTCCCGGGTGGCCAGCCCGATCAGCACCATGAACACCGGGATCAGCCACAACATGGCCGCCACGATCAGCGCCGCGGTGCTGTCGAACACGAACATCACCGCCAGTGCGGCCGGGGTCAGGATTGCCGCCTGCACCAGCGACGGCAGGTAGTTGGTGAAGTACGGCCGCAGCCCGTCGAGCCCGTCGAGAAGCACGGTCGCGGCACTGTCGCGTACCGCGCCCAGTCGCCGGGGGTCGCGGGCGGTCACCGATTGCAGGACGCGAGTGGACAATTCGCCGATGGCGGCGGTGGCGCCGCGCTGGGACAGCCGGGCCTGCGCCCATTGCGCAACGCCTCGTAGCACCCAGACGCCGGCCAGGCCGGCCAGCGCGGGCGCCCAGTGCGCCACTGTGCGCGAGGCCGGATCGGTGATCACCCCGGCGACGATCGCCGCCGTCAGCACCGAGGCGGCCAGCGTCGCGACGCTGACGGTCACCCCGGCGACGGCGTCGGCGACCAGGAACCGGCGGACCGCGGCGGAGACCCGCCACAGTCTGGGGTCGACGGGACCGCGACCGCTCAGCGCGCTACCTCGGCAACCCGGACGGCGCCGGGATCCGGTCGGCCGAAATACGCTGCCGGAACACCCAATACGTCCACGCCTGATAGCAGAGCACCAGGGGTGTGACGACCGCCGCCGCCCACGTCATGATCTTGAGCGTGTACGGGTTCGACGACGCGTTGTAGATCGTCAGGTTCCAGTCCTCGTTGAGGGTGGACGGCACCAGGTTCGGGTAGAGGTCGCCGAACAGCATGACGATGACCAGCACAACCGTCGCCGTCGTCGCCAGGAATGCCCAGCCGTCGCGGTGGCCCTGATGCAGCAGCGACACCGCGGTCAGCAACGTCACCACCGCGGCACCGAATACCATCCAGGTCCAGGTCTTGCCGTGCGCCGACTCGGTCCACAGGCCGAACCCGCCGACGGTCACCACAGCGGGGATCGAGATCAGCCGGGCGGCCGCCAGTGCGTTGTCCCGCACCGAGCCGGTGGTCTTCAGCGCGATGAACGCGGCGCCGTGCAGCAGGAACAGTGCGCAGGTCGCCAGGCCGCCGAGCAGAGTGTAGGCGTTGATCACGTCGGTGAAGGCCAGGTCGTGTACCTGCTGGTCGGCGGCCACCGGCAGGCCCTGGACCAGGATGGCGAAGGCGGCACCCCAGAGGATGGCCGGCAGCCAGGAGCCCGCGGCGATGCCGAAGTCGGCCCAGCGGCGCCACTGCGGGTCGTCGATCTTGCCGCGCCACTCGATGGCCACCACCCGCAGGATCATGCCGAACAGGATGACCAGCAGCGGCAGGTACAGCGCGGAGAAGACGGTGGCGTACCAGCCCGGGAACGCGGCGAACATGGCGCCGCCGGCGGTGATCAGCCAGACCTCGTTGCCGTCCCACACCGGTCCGATGGTGTTCAGGACTGCGCGGCGGTGCTGTTCGGGATCCTCACCGGCGCGGCCGCCGAGCCGGCCCAGGGGTTCCATCAGCATGCCGACGCCGAAGTCGAAGCCCTCCAGGATGAAGAAGCCCAGGAAGAGCACGGTGACGATGATGAACCAGAGTTCTTGCAGTGCCATCGGTCAACTCCTTCCTAGTACGCGAACGACAGTGGGGCGACGTCGTCGTCGGCCGGTGGGGTCGGTGGCGCGGGTTCGCAGTCGTGTTCCTGCGGACCGGTGACGATGTAGCGGCGCAGCAGATAGAACCAGAACACCGCCAGCACCGCGTAGATGGCGGTGAACGTCACCAGCGACACCCACACCATGGCGGCGGAATGGTTGGAGACGCCCTGGGCGACGGTCAGGTGGATGTCCGGGTCACCGGTCGGGTTGGGCGCCACCACCCAGGGCTGGCGGCCCATCTCGGTGAACACCCAGCCGGCAGAGCTCGCCAGGAACGGGGTGGGCAGGGTGATCAGCGCAAACTTGGACAGCCACGGCTGATCCGGGATCCGACGGCGCCGGGTCAGCCACAGCGTGGTCAGGGCGAACAGGACCGGGAACGCCATGAAGCCGATCATGGCCCGGAACGACCAATAGGTGACGAACAGATTCGGCCGGTAGTTGCCGGGTCCGTACTTGTCGACCGCGGCGTTCTGCAGGTCCTCGACGCCGTGCAGGGTCACCCCGGAGAACTTGCCCTCCGCCAAAAACGGCAGCACGAACGGCACCTCGATGGCCCGGGTGATGCTGTCGCAGTTGTTGTGGGTACCCACGGTCAGCACCGAGAACTTGGGGTCGGTTTCGGTGTGGCACAGCGATTCCGCCGACGCCATCTTCATCGGCTGCTGAACGAACATCAGCTTGCCCTGTACATCGCCGGTGCCGATCAGCCCGACGGCCGCGACCAGCGCAATCCAGCAGCCGAGGACGGTTGCGGGCCGGAACATGGACCTCGCGTCGCGGGCCGCGGTGGCGTCGTCGTCGCTGCCGGCGGCGCGCTTGCCGCGGATCATCCACCAGGCGCTGACCGCGGCGACGAAGGTGGCGGCGGTCAGCAGCGACGCCATCACGGCGTGCAGGAACGCCCAGATCGCGGTGTTGTTGGTGAACAGGTCGACGATGCTGTACAGCTCCGCGCGGCCTACTCCCGGAGCTCCGCCGTCGGGGTTGTAGCCGGCGCCGACCGGATGCTGCATGAAGGAGTTGGCGGCGATGATGAAGAACGCCGACGCGTTGACGGCGAACGCGACGATCCAGATGCAGGCCAGGTGTACGGTGCGGGGGAGTCGGCTCCAGCCGAAGATCCACAGCCCGATGAAGGTGGATTCGAAAAAGAAGGCGACCAGGCCCTCCATCGCCAGCGGGGCGCCGAAGATGTCGCCGACGAACCGGGAGTACTCGCTCCAGTTCATGCCGAACTGGAACTCCTGGACGATGCCGGTGGCCACACCGATGGCGAAGTTGATCAGGAACAGCTTGCCGAAGAAGCGGGTCAGCCGGTACCACTCGGTGCGCCCGGTCACCACCCAGATGGTCTGCATGACCGCGATCAGCGGTGCGAGTCCGATGGTCAGCGGGACGAAGATGAAGTGGTAGACGGTGGTGATGCCGAACTGCCACCGCGAGACGTCCAGAGCGTTCATGTGCGCCTTCCCGGAACCGATGATCTGACTACGACGCAGTGTAGTACTACGCGCTGTGGGGCGAGAACCTGCGACTGTCAGTGTGCGGCAAACCGCGCGGCTCGGCCCTGGGAATCGAGGGCAAAAAAACAAGCCGCCGCCCACCGGAGTGGGCGACGGCCTGAGGGGTTCGTTGCGGTTAGACCGGGGACTTGCTGGCTTCCTTGCGCAGCGAGAGCGCGGCGCCGATCTCGAAGGCGCCGAGCACGATCAGCCACCAGCCGACGACCAGGGTGAGGAGTGCGATGGTGCCGAACGGCGAGGCCAGCATGACCATGCCGGCCAGCACGGTGATGATGCCGAAGAAGATCGCCCAGCCGCGGCCCGGCATCGCCTTGTCGCTGACGGCGGTGCCGGTGGTGGCCACACCGCGGAAGATGAAGCCGATGCCGATCCAGATGGACAGCAGCATCACGGCGGTCAGGCCGCCGTCGCCGTCGGTGCGGGAGGTGAAGTCGAAGCTCCTCAGCGCCATGAAGCCCAGCACGATGCTGGCCGCGCCGCTGATGAACATCAACACCCGGCTACCGGCCCCGGCGTCCAGCGCGAATGCGAAGACGATCTGGGCGATACCGCTGATGAACAGGTAGATACCGAAGAGTAGGGCGACGACGAACACCGTCGTCCCCGGCCGGTACAGGATGAGGGCGCCGAGAATGATCGCCAGAAGACCGGAGATCAGCGAGGATTTCCACAGGGGGGCAACCAACGCGGGGACGATGGAGCCGCTGTTCTGGGTGCTTGTAGTCATCTGCGCATCTTGACACGCCCGGTTGACTTTCGAGTGACTAGGACCCGGATCGTTAGCCTCCGGTAACCAAAACCGCACCCGACCCGCAGCATTGGTGCACTATTCGCACGAGCGCACGCCATAGGCTGAGGCACATGCCCGAACCGCCTGAACTGGTCGCGGGCGGCCCCGGCGTCACTCCGGCTCCGCCGGCACTCGCTGCGCTCGCACCAACTCCGCCTGTGCTCGCCGAACCGCCTGAACTGGTCGCGGGCGGCCCCGGCGTCACTCCGGCTCCGCCGGCACTCGCTGCGCTCGCACCAACTCCGCCTGTGCTCGCCGAACCGCCTGAACTGGTCGCGGGCGGCCCCGGCGTCACTCCGGCTCCGCCGGCACTCGCTGCGCTCGCACCAACTCCGCCTGTGCTCGCCGAACCGCCCGGCGCCGCTCGGCTGCCGGATCCGACGACACCGCTGTGGCGCGCCGCGCAGGTGTTTCGGCTGCTCAGCTACATCTATGCGGGCGGGTTCCAGCTGGCCGTCAACCACGACTTCACCCGGCCCCGGTTGGGTTTGGCGCTCTTCGCGGTTTTGTCGGTGTGGACCGCGGCGTGTGCGCTGGCCTATCTGCGCGGTTTCGGCCGGCGACCGGCCTGGGTGATCGCCGAACTGGTGGTCGCGATCCTTCTGCTGTTGTCGACGTGGGCGGTGGCTTCCCCGGAGTGGGTGGCGGCAAACCAGAGCTGGCCGACCACGCTGTGGCTGACCAACGCCACGGTGTCCGCGGCAATCCTGTGGGGGCCCGTGGGCGGGGTGCTGGTCGCCGTCGCGGTGATGGCCTGCTACGCAGTGGAAAAAGGCGGTGTCGACTACAACGTCGGGCACAGCGCCGGGGTGATCATCGAGCTCGCCGTCGGCCTGGCCGTCGGCCTCGCCGCCCGCACGGCCCGACGGGTACAGACCGAGCTGGACCGGGCAGCCCGGCTGACCGCGGCCGCCGAGGAACGGGAACGGCTGGCGCGGCAGATGCACGACGGTGTCATCCAGGTGCTGGCCCTGGTGTCCCGCCGGGGACGGGAAATCGGCGGCCCGGCGGCCGAACTGGCGGATCTGGCCGCCGAGCAGGAACGCGCCCTGCGGCGCTTCATGACGACTGCCCCGGCCGAATCGCCGGCCACAGAACTGGATCTGTGCGCGCTGTTGAACCGCGCCGCCGGTGACGGTGTGGTGCTCAGCATGCCCGGGACCGAGGTGTTGCTGCCCGCGGAGGTGGCACGCGAGTTGTCCGCAGCCGTGCGCAACGCGCTGGACAACGTCGTCCGCCACGCCGGGCCGGACGCCAAAGCGTATGTGCTGGTTGAGGATCTGGACACCGAGGTGACCGTGACGGTGCGCGACGACGGCGTCGGCATTCCCGCGGGTCGGCTCGAACAGGCCCGCGCCGAGGGCCGGATGGGGGTCGACAAGTCCATCGTCGGCCGGCTCGCGGCGCTGTCGGGAACCGCGACGCTGCACAGCGATGCCGACGGGACCGAATGGGAACTGACCGTACCGAGGGAGCAACCATGGTGAGCGATCCCCAGACCGAGACGACGGTGATGGTCGTCGACGACCACCCGATCTGGCGCGACGCGGTCGCCCGCGATCTGGCCGACGAAGGCTTTTCGGTGGTCGCCACCGCCGACGGGGTGGCGTCCGCGCGCCGACGCGCCGCGGTGGTGTTCCCCGATGTGGTGGTGATGGACATGCAGCTGTCCGACGGCGACGGCGTCAAGGCCACCGCTGAGGTGCTCGAGGTCTCCCCGAAGAGCCGGATCCTGGTGCTGTCGGCGTCCGGTGAGCGCGACGACGTGCTGCAGGCGGTAAAGGCCGGTGCCACCGGCTATCTGGTCAAGAGCGCATCGAAAACCGAACTGGCCGAAGCGGTTCGAGCCACCGCTGCCGGCCGCGCGGTGTTCACCCCCGGGCTGGCCGGCTTGATGCTGGGGGAGTACCGACGACTGTCGCGGCACGTGAAGGACGGTGGCCCCACGCTCTCCGAACGCGAAACCGAAGTGCTGCGCTACGTGGCAAAGGGACTGACCGCCAAGCAGATCGCCGCCAAGCTGACGCTGAGCCACCGGACCGTGGAAAACCACGTGCAGGCAACCTTTCGGAAACTGCAGGTGTCGAATCGGGTGGAAGCAACGCGGTACGCCATCGAGCACGGCCTGGACAAGCAACCGTAGGACTACCTAGAAGCCCTCGGGCGAGGATGGATAAATGGACGAAAATCCGCACGCCGTACTGACCCAGCTGTCCGAGGACTTCACCGCGATGTCGGCGCAGATGGCGACCATGGCCGGACGCCTGAGCACCCTCGATCGGCTGCTTGCCGATGCGGCGCTGGACCCCGGTGCCGCCGAATCTGCCGCAGCGCCGGCGCCGGAACCGGCCGCAGATCAGGCGCCGGAGCCGACCCCGCCGTCCCAACGGGCCGCGGCGGCGTTCGTCGCACCGGACGGCCCGGCGCGCGAGGTCCCGTCGTACGCCGCGGCGCCGCAGCCGATGTACGCACCGCAGTACGTGCCGTCGGCCCCGCCGCAGTGGTACCCCAACTCCGCGGCCTATTACCCCGGTGTCTATCCCGGTCCGCCGCAGTACCCCGCTGCGCCGCAGTACCCGGCGGCCGGTCCGGCACCCGCAATGCCGATCCCGGTCCGGGTGCCGCCGCAGAATCTCGTACCGCCGCAGTACCGGATGCCGCCGCAAACCCCGGCCACCGCGCCCAAGGGGGAATCGGGCACCGGCTGGATCGGCAAGCTGCTCGCCGTGGCCGGCGTCGCGGTGACCCTGGTCGGCGTGGTGCTGCTGCTGGTGCTGGCCGCCCAGGCAGGCATCCTGCGCCCGGAGATCCGGGTGGCCGGCGGCGTCGCACTCGCCGCCGGCCTGGTCGGCACCGGGTGGTGGCTGATCCGGCGTCCCGGTGGCCGTATCGGTGCCGTCGCACTCGCCGCGACCGGTATCGCCGCCGGATATCTCGACGTCGTCGCGACGGTTGCCATCTACCACTGGCTTCCGCCGGTGGCCGGTCTCGTCGCCGCGTTCGTTGTGACCGGCGCCGGACTCGTGCTGGCCCGACTCTGGGACTCCGAGGCCCTGAGCCTGCTGGTCCTCATTCCGCTGGCACTGTTGGCCCCGGTGGTCACCGACGGATTCGGGTTGCTGCTGGTCACCTTCTTGCTGATGGCCTCGGCCGCCACCCTGCTGGTGCAACTGGGCAAGGATTGGAACTGGCTGTTCGTCACCCGCACCGCGATCGTCGCCATCCCGACGCTGGTGGCCCTGGTCGCCGCGTCCTGGAACGCAAACCACGACGGTTCCGCGTTGGGCCTGGCGGCCGGCATCGGTGCGGTGCTGGCCATCGCCGGGGCGCTGGTGGTTCTGAGTAGCACCAGCCAGCGGCTGCTGATCGCCCTGTGCGGCGTCCTGGGCGTGCTGCCCGTGCTGGCGTCCCCGATCGCCGCCGACCGGATGGTCACCGTCCCGACGCTGACTGTGATCGCCGCGGCGCTGCTCGGGATCGTTCTTATTGCCCGCCGGTTGCCCGGCGTGGACGGGATCGTCGCGCAGATCTGGGCGGGGCTGTCCGCCGGAACCGCGCTGGTCGCGGCGGTGGTGGCGTTCAGCGGCCCGGTGCGGGCGGCGACGCTGCTGGTGCTGGCCCTGACGGTGGCGATCGCCGGGCGCAGCAGTGCCCTGGCCCGGTGGATCTCGGCGACCTTCACGACGGTCGGCGGGATGTTGTACCTGGTGGCCGCACCCCCGACACACCTGTTCACCGGCACCGCTGTACCCGTGGGATCGGCGGCCGCGACGCTGGGGTGCAGCGTGCTGCTCGTCGCGGTGACCGTGGTACTGCTGCGCACCGCGCCGCGCGGCGGCGACCTCGACGAGACCGTCTTCGGCTTGCTGCTCAGCGTGGCAGCGGTGGTGGTGCTCTATGCGACCACCATGTTCATGGTCACCGCGGGCGTGCTGATCGGTGGCGTCGACGGCGGGTTCCTCGGCGGGCAGATGGCCGCGACGATCTGCTGGGTACTGATGGCCGCGGCCCTGTTCGCGCTTGCGCTGCGCACCCGGCAGGGCACCCGGACCGCGCTGATCGCCGGCGGATTGACGCTGACCGCCGCGGCGATGGCCAAGCTGTTCCTGTTCGACCTGGGCACCCTCAGCGGCATCTTCCGGGTCGCGGTGTTCATCGTCGCGGGACTGCTGCTGCTGGCCATGGGTGCCGGCTACGCGCGCAGCCTGGCCCGCCAGGACGCCGCACGCCCGCAGCCGTGAACGCGCGACCCAGGGAGACGGATTCGCGAGGTAATACTGCAGTGTGTTCCCGGTCAATTACCATGATCGGGTGGCGCAACCAGTAGATCTTCTGCACCATCCCGTCGTGACCGCTGCTATCGGTACCGGCGCGTACGCCTGGGATGGAGCTTCCCTTGCGTACCGGCTGGCGACCAGGGTGCCGGTTTTCGGCTCTCAACTGGAGAGCAGCACCAATGCCCTGTCGCGCCGGGGTGAGGACGCCGTGGCGTCGGGCATTAGCTCGATCCGTCCGCTGGCCACCGCGATCGCCATTCAGGTGGTCCAGCAGACGCTCGCGGAGATGGATCTGACCAAGATGGTCCGCGACCAGGTCGACATCAATGCTCTGGTCAACACCATCAACATCGACGCGATCATCGACCGGATCGACCTGATCGGGCTGGCGAACTCGGTCATCGACGGCGTTGACCTGCCGAAAATCATCCGCGACTCGACCATGTCGGTGACCACCGGCGCCATCGGCAACGTGCGGGCCACCGGCGAGCGGGCGGATGCCATGGTGTCCGGGATCGTCAACCGCGTCCTCGGCCGCAGCGATTCCTCCGAGCCCGCCGAAGTCGCCGATTGATGACGGCCGCGCAGTCCGGCACCATCCGGACGGCAGGCATCGTGAGCCGGTTGGCTGCGGCCGCTATCGACGTGATCCTCGTCGGGGTGCTGCTTTCCGCACTGTATGTGGCCTGGGTGTTTCTGCGTCTGGGCTTCTCACCGTGGGAGTTTCGGTTCCCGGCGCCGTCGGTGGTCTTCTCCACCCTCGGGTTCCTCGGCGTGGCGCTGCTCTACCTCGCCTGCCTCTGGGGGCTGTCGGGCCGGACAGTGGGCGCGGCGCTGATGGGGGTGAAGGTCGTCGCGGCCGACGGGTCCCGGCTCAAACCGCTGCCGGCGTTGCTGCGCGCGGTGGCGTGCGTGATCTTACCGGTCGGGTTGGTCTGGGTGGCCGTCGATGCCGATCGGCGATCGGCCCAGGACCTGCTACTGCGCACCCGGGTGGTGTACGCGGACTGACAGAGGCGGCCGGATCGACGAGCGACGGGAGTGCCCCGCGGTGAATACTGATTGGCGAACCATCCAGGTGGTGCCGGCGCCCAAACACGGCAACGTCGAGGTGTTCGAACGGACCGGGGAGATGCCCGGCGAGTACACGTCGACCTCGCTGTTGCGGCTATTCGGGGTGCTGCTGCAGCAACACGCGAAAACCGGTGAAACCCGGATCGTGCTGGCCGCCGCCGACGACCACGGGCGAATCACCGAACTGATTCCGGGAGTGTCCAAGCGGCGCTTCGTCGGCGTGATGTGGGACGGCGGGACCATGGACCCCGATTCGTTGCTGGCCCGGAGCCTGGACGCCTGGGCGGAGTGGGGCATCGTGCCCGACGACCCGCCGACCGGGCGCGGGTGATGATGGGTGTGTCTGCTTCAAACGAGAGCAAGGGAGCTCGCTGTGGCGGCAAGTGTGGGCGCTCGGCGCTGGATCGGATTGATAGCGGTTGCGCTCGGAGTGGCGCTGATCGTGGTGGACACCACGATCGTGAATGTCATCACGCCCTCGGTGATCGACGACCTCGGCATCGACTCAACTCAGGCCCAGTGGATTCAGGAGGGCTACACGATCATCTTCGCGGCGCTGCTCCTCCTCACCGGTCGCCTGAGCGACCTCTGGGGCGCGAAGAAGCTGTTCCTCTCCGGCGTGATCTTTTTCGGGATCACCAGCGTTCTTGCGGGACTCGCACGGAATGGCGATGTGCTCATCGCCGCGCGGTTCCTCCAGGGCATCGGCGCTGCAGCCGTGCTGCCGACATCGCTGGCGCTGCTGAACCACATGTTCACGGGCAAGGCACGAGGGCAGGCATTCGCAGTCTGGGGCAGCACGATCGGTGCTGCTACAGCGCTCGGTCCGGTGCTAGGCGGATGGCTCTCCGAATACTCCACCTGGCGCTGGGCGTTCGGACTGAACGTGCCGCTGGTCATCGTTATCCTCGTCATCGGTGCGCTCTTCCTCACCGAGTCGGTGAAGTCCACCGGAGGCGTCGACCTATTCGGCGCGATTCTCTCCATTCTCGGCCTCGGCCTGGCCGCCTTCGGCCTGGTCGAAGGACGCACCTACGGATGGCTGACATCCAGGGAAGCCCTCGAATTCTTCGGGGCGAAGTGGGACTCGGGATTGTCTCCCGCTTTCGTCGCGCTGGTGCTGGCTGTCCTCCTGCTGGCCGTGTTCGTATGGCGGCAGGTTCTGATCAGCCGCGGGCACCACAAACATGCTCCGCTCATGGACACGAAGCTTTTCTCGATCAGTTCGTTCCGCAACGGTAACTTCGCCACGATCATCATCGGCTTGGGTGAGTTCGGCATCATCGCCGTCCTGCCACTCTGGCTGCAGTTCACCCTCGACTACACCGCTCTCGAAGCAGGAGCGACGCTTGTCGCCATTGCGGTCGGCAGTTTCGTTGCCAGCGGCTTCAGCTTCCCACTCACCGCCACCGGCAAAGTGACTGCACTCGACCTCGTCCGCGCGGGCCTCGTGCTCGAAGTCGTTGGTCTTACGGCGCTGGGCCTGGTTGCATTGCGTACCGATGCGAACTGGTGGTTCATCGCCATCGCCCTGTTCCTCTACGGCATCGGCGTGGGGTTGGCGACCGCGCAGGTCACCAACGTCGTCCTCGCAGAAATCCCGGAGAATAAGGGAGGACAGGGTTCCGGTATCCAGAGCACCTTCCGCCAGCTCGGCTCCGCGCTCGGCATCGCCGTGCTCACGACGGTCTTTTTCTCCACCCTCGCCGACAAGCTCCACGACTTGCTCCTGGACAAGGGATACTCTGCGGCCGACGCGGTTGACTTCAGCGAAGGAGTCACCAAGAGCGCCGGCCACGCGATCGCCTCGCTCGCGGAGAACCCCGCAACGGTCGCGGTCGCAGAGGCCGGCCGCGATGCGATGACTCACGCCCTCGCATTCGGTTCATTCCTCGCCGCCGGATTTCTCGTTGTCGGGGTGATTGCCACCGTGTCCATCCCAAACCGTCGCGAGGCTGGTGAGGGCACGACCGACGCGCGGGCTCCGATCGCTGGACAGGGTTCGTAGGCGGTCATACCACCACCTGCCCCGGTGGGGTAGCGCTCGCCTCGGCCAACATGCGTGCCAGCAAGTGCCCTCGGTGAGACTCGAACTCACACTGCACGGGTTTTGAATCCGTTTCCTCTGCCAATTGGGATACGAGGGCGCGGCCACCCACTTTAGAGGATGACTCAGCCAGGGTAGGCGTAGGGATTGGCCGGTGCGTCGACGCGGGTCACCGTCGTCGCGGTGAGCGTCGGGACCAGCACCTTGGTGGGATCCGGCGACGCCGGAGTCACCACCCCGACCGCACGCACCCAGGTGTTGTCCGGCCACCCGCCCACCTCGATCGCACCGGGGCACCGCAGATGGATCCGGGCCAACTGGGCGTCGGCCGCGCAGCAGATGATCACCACCCGGCCCAGGTCGGGCCCGGCGGGCTCGTGCAGCACGAACGCCGTCACCGTGATTGTCCGGCCGTCGAGCGAATGCGCCTTGTCGTTGGCGGCGCGCATCACCACATCCGGCAGCGACACCTCCGGTGCCGGGCCGGGCGGCAGGGGAGGGAAGTCCGTCGCCGAGGCCGAAGCGGCGGTACTGATCGACGGGGTGCGGGCACCGGCGCCGATCGGCGGGGGCTTGACGAAGATCAGCACGATCACCGGCACCAGCAGCAGCCAGGCAATACCGCCGCGGTGCCGGTGGCCGTCGTGGTCGTGTCCGCCGTGACCGGGTTCCGGTTCCGGGCGGCCGCGGCGGATGTCCCCGGCCATGGCCAGCACCGCGAGCCCGATCAACACCACCGCCGAGGCGGCCAACCAGACCAGCAATCCTGGTTTGACGTAGCGGGTGTATTCCCCGCCGACGACGATCAGCGCCACGCTGATGCCGACCAACAGCAGCACGATGTTCTCGGTCTCCCGCTTCATCGCGCGCCCAGAAAAACCAGGCCGGTGGCCGTCGCCACGGCGGTGGCGACCAGCAGGGTCGCCGGGGCGAATCGCACCGCGAAGCGGCGGCCGAACATGCCCGACTGCATGGCGAACAGCTTCACGTCGACGGCCGGGCCGACTACCAGGAACACCAGCCGGGGCAACAGCGGCAGCATGGTCATGCTGGCGGCCACGAACGCGTCAGCCTCCGAGCACAGTGCCATTACGACGGCCAGCAGCGCCATCACCATGATCCCGGCGACCAGGTTCGCCGACAGCCGCTCGAACACCGACGCCGGCACCAGTACGTGCAGCGCGGCCGCACCGCCCGCGCCGATCACCAGATAGCTTGCCGCCTGCAGGAAGTCGTGCCGCGCTGCCTCGGTGAAGACCGCCCACCGCGACCGGGCGTGCGTCGGGGCCGGCGGCAGCCGCCGGGTGATCCATTCGGCGCGGCCGAACCGCAACCAGCACCAGCCCATCACCACCGCGGTGATCATCGACGCGGTGACCCGGGCCGCGGCCATCTCCGGCTGCCCCGGGAACGCGACCACGGTGGCCACCACGACCACCGGGTTGACCGCGGGGGCGGCCAGCATGAAGGTCAGCGCAGCGGCGCCCGTCGGCCCGCCGGGACCGAACAGTCGTCGAGCCACCGGAACCGAGCCGCATTCGCAGCCGGGCAGTGCCGCTCCGCCGACACCGGCGGCCAGCACCGCGGCCGCGGGTTGCTGCGGCAGCCAACGCGCCAGCTTCTCCGGCGTGACGAACGTCGCGACCAGCCCGCTGACCAGCACCCCGAGCACCAGGAACGGCACCGCCTGCACGAACACCCCGGTGAACACCGTCGCGGCAGTGGCCCAGCGCGGGTCGGCCACCACCGCCGTGTGCAGTCGCCCACCCGCCAGCGCCAGGGCAACCAGGCCGACGATCAGCATCTCGGTCGACCCGATCGACAGCCGTCGGGTCCGTGCCGGGTTGCTCACCGCGCCAGTATTCCAACATGTACTGAATGCGCGCTGAGACCCGCCGTCGCGCACAAAGTCGCGGGTGCCCTCCCGCCGCGCATGGTCGACCGGGACAATGAACCGATGACCGGTACCAACGCTGAGCCCGCCGCCACTTCCCACCGCGTCCTGATCGCCGAGGACGAGGCGCTGATCCGGCTGGACCTGGCCGAGATGCTCCGCGAAGAGGGCTATCAGGTGGTCGGCGAGGCCGGCGACGGCCAGGAGGCTGTCGAGCTGGCCGAACAACTGCGCCCCGACCTGGTGATCATGGACGTCAAGATGCCGCGGCGCGACGGCCTGGACGCCGCCTCGGAGATCGCCGCCAAACGCATCGCCCCGATCGTCATGCTCACCGCATTCAGCCAGCGTGACCTGGTGGAACGTGCCCGCGACGCCGGCGCCATGGCGTATCTGGTCAAGCCGTTCTCCATCAACGACCTCATCCCGGCGATCGAACTGGCCGTCAGCCGCTTCGGTGAGTTGTCTGCACTGGAGCGGGAGGTCAGCACGCTGTCGGAGCGGCTGGAGACCCGCAAGCTCATCGAACGCGCCAAGGGGCTGCTCCAGGCCAGCCAGAACATGACCGAACCCGAGGCCTTCACCTGGATTCAGCGGGCCGCCATGGACCAGCGCACCACCATGAAACGCGTGGCCGAGGTGATCCTGGAAAGCCTCGACGCCTCGGAAAAACCGGAAAAGTAGCCGTCGGCCGGTGCCGGAGACGATCACCGTCCGGGTCAAACCGGGCAGCCGCAAGGGCCCGCTGGTCGAGACCGATCCCGACGGCTCGCTGACCGTCTACGTCCCCGAACGCGCGGTCGACGGCAAAGCGAACGAGGCGGTCATCCGGCTGCTCGCCGTGCACTTCGGGGTGCCTCGGCGCGACGTCGACCTGATATCCGGTTCCACTGGGCGGACCAAGCGGTTCCGGATCGGCTGAACTGGTTGTAATCCGGGGTAATAATGCGTCCACACGGAGGCGCCGAGGACGGGGTGATGGACATGGGCCGGCATAGCGGTGTGTGCACCCCAGGTCAGGTACGGGTGTGGGTGGTCGACGACCAGGCGGCGTTCCGTCGGGCGACCGTCGCCACCATCGATGCGACCGACGACTTCGTGCTGGCCGGCGAATGCGCCACCGGGGAAAGTGCAGTCGCCCGGATTGCCGCCGACGGCGGTGACATCGTGCTCATGGACATCCACATGCCCGGAATCGACGGCATCGAGGCGGCCCGGCAGATCTGCTCGACGCGCAGTGACGTGATGATCGTGCTGATGTCCACCTATGACGTGACGGACCTGCCCGCCGCAGCCGCTGACTGCGGAGCGGCGTCCTATCTGCACAAGGAGCACCTGAGTCCGGACACTCTGAGGCATCTATGGCAAGCCCACGGCTGAGCCTCGGTTCCGTCTCCAGCGCGATTCCCCGCTGGCAGGCGCCGGCCATTCTGCTGTTCACTGCGGTGCGGTCATCGTCGCTGCTCGGCCACGACCTCATTCAGCGATTCCAGGCCGAACGGTTCCAGGTGTTTCTCGCCGGACATTTCGGCATGTGGTTCGGCTGCGGTGTGCTGCTCCCGACGTGGGAGTACTTCGCGCTATCCCGGTCGTACTGGTTCCTGATTTTCATCGCGAACTCGGCCGCGCATTCCTGCGTGATCGTGTGGGCGATGGTGCTGGCCCGGCAGGAACGCTACGAACTGTCGATCACCGTGGTCTGCATCGGGAACTGGATCGGCGTGCTGGTGACGGTCTGGGTGTCGCCGGCGCTGCTGCCGGTGATGGCGATTCTGGCGGTGCTGCCCGTCGCATTCGCCGAAGCCTACGTCCGGTGGCAGCGGGGCCTGTTGTTCGTCGGGCTCACCGGACTGTGCCTGCTCATTGCCGCCACCATGTCGCGCTTCGTGGACCGGGAGACGTCCAGCGAGATCGGAAACCACTGGGTGGAAACCGGATTCATCATCGGGGGCGTGACCATCGTCGGGCTCAACGTGATGGTGATCGTGTGGAACAACGCCGCGGCGTTGCGCACCTCCGAGGCCTGCCTCGCCGAACACGCCGCCGAACTGGCGGCGTCGCGGACCCGGCTCACCGCCGCCGCCGACGAGGAACGCCGCCGCATCGAGCGCGACCTGCACGACGGCGCTCAACAGCACCTCGTCGCGCTGTCGGTGCTGATTCAACTGGCCCGAAACGCCGAGCCGCAGCGGGCGGCCGCGCTGCTCGACGAGGCCGCCGAGCTGGTCGGCACCGCGATCGTGGAGATGCGCCGCCTGGCCCACGGCATCTATCCGCCACTGCTGGTCAGCGGCGGACTGGCCGAGGCCCTGCCCACGCTCGCGGCCCGCGCACCCGTTCCGGTGCGGGTGGAGATCGGCGCTCTGGACCGTTACCCACCGTCGACGGAGGCCGCGCTGTACTTCTGCTGCAGCGAGGCACTGCAGAACGCCGCCAAACACGGAGACTCCGACACCACCGTCGTGGTGACGGCCGGAAACCACGACGGCCGGCTGCGCCTCACCATCTCCGACGACGGACCGGGCTTCGCCCCCGACACCCAGGGCCGGGGCCTGTCCAATATGACCGACCGGATCGCCGCGCTCGGCGGCGAAGTGACGATCGACAGCGCGCCCGGAGCGGGCACCCGGATCATCGCGATCGTCGACGTGGACGGCAGGAGCGACCTCAGCGCGCGACGATGACCGAGGATCCGTGTCCGAACAGGCCCTGGTTGGCGGTCACACCGACGGTGGCGCCCTCGACCTGACGCCCGGTGGCCTGGCCGCGCAGCTGCCAGGTCAACTCGCAGACCTGCGCTATCGCCTGCGCCGGGATCGCTTCACCGAAGCACGCCAATCCGCCGGACGGGTTGACCGGCACCCGGCCGCCCAGAGTGGTGGCACCGCTGCGCAGCAGTTGCTCGCCCTCGCCCTTGGCGCACAGGCCCAAGTGCTCGTACCAGTCGATCTCCAGCGCCGTAGACAGGTCGTAGACCTCCGCGCAGCTGACGTCCTCGGGCCCGATCCCGGCCTCGGCGTAGGCGGCGTCGAGGATCTGGTCCTTGAACACCCGGTCCGGTGCCGGCACGACGGCGGTGGAATCCGTTGCGATATCCGGCAATTCGGGTAGGTGCTGCGGATAGCGCGGGGTCACCGTGGACACCGCGCGCACCGAAGGCACCCCGTCGAGGGATCCCAGGTGTTTACGCGCGAAGTCCGCGCTGGCCACGATCAGCGCGGCCGCGCCGTCCGAGGTGGCGCAGATGTCGAGCTGGCGCAGCGGGTCGGCGACCACCGGGCTGGCCAAGACGTCGGCGACCTGAGATTCCTTGCGGTAGCGGGCATTCGGGTTGCTCAAGCCGTGCCGCGAGTTCTTCACCTTCACCGCCGCGAAGTCCTCGGCGGTGGCGCCGTAGAGGTCCATCCGCCGTCGGGCCAGCAGCGCGAAGTACACCGGGTTCATCGCGCCGATCAGGTGGAAGCGCTGCCAGTCCGGGTCGTTGCGGCGTTCCCCGCCGACCGGGGCGAACGCGCCCTTGGGCGTGGTGTCGGCGCCGATGACCAGCGCGACGTCGCAGAACCCGGCCAGGATCTGTGCGCGGGCGCTCTGCAGCGCCTGGGAACCGCTGGCGCAGGCCGCGTAGCTGGAGGACACCGGCACGCCGTTCCAGCCCAGCTTCTGGGCGAACGTGGAACCGGCGATGAAGCCCGGGTAGCCGTTGCGGATGGTGTCGGCGCCGGCAACCATCTGGACCTGACGCCAGTCCAGGCCGGCGTCGTTCAGCGCCGCGCGGGCGGCGACCACGCCGTACTCGGTGAAGTCGCGGCCCCACTTGCCCCACGGGTGCATGCCCGCACCCAGGATGTACAGCGGCTCTGTCGGTGTCATAGCCGTCCTCCCACGCGCTCCGGTCCTCGCTCGTTCCTCGCTGCGATCCTCACGCGCTCTCGGCCGGTCATGCGATCCTCCACACATAGGTCAGCCGCTCGAACCCGGCGTCGTCGGTGTACAGCCGCTCCACGCCCAGCTCCAGTTCCATGCCGACGCGCAGGTCGGCGGCCAGGGTGCCCTCGGCGACCTTGGCCAGCACGATGAGACCCTCGGCGGCCAGCTCGACCGCGGCGATGGCGAACGGTTCGAAGGGGTCGGGCGCCGGATAGGGGGCCGGTGGGGGATAGCGGTTCTCGGTGTAGCTCCACACCGTGCCCCGGCGTGACAGCGCGACGGGCTCAAGCACGTCGGAGTCACACGCCGGGTTGGGGCAGTTGTTGGCCCGCGGCGGGAACACGTAGGTCCCGCAGGCGGGGCATTTTCCACCGGTCAGCTGGGGGTTCCCGGCGTCGTCGTACGACCACCATCCCTCGATCGCCGGCAGGCTCTGGGCATCGATTGCTCCTGGCACGGGCATCAGCCTAGCCCCATCCGATGCGGAACTGAAACGTGTTCCAGTTTTGTCGGAACGTGTCCGGGGGCTTCCCGGTGATCCGCGGCGCCCGGCTTGCCTAGAGTTGAGCCCGTGAGTCCCGCCAAGACAGCAGCCGACACCACCGCCAAGGCCGACAGCTCCAGCCGACCGACCCTGATGCTGCTGGACGGCAACTCGCTGGCCTATCGGGCGTTCTTCGCGCTGCCCGCGGAGAACTTCAAGACTCGCGGCGGGCTGACCACCAACGCCGTCTACGGCTTCACCGCCATGCTGATCAACTTGCTGCGCGACGAGGCGCCCAACCACGTCGCGGCAGCGTTCGACGTGTCCCGGCAGACCTTCCGCTCGGAGAAGTTTCCCGAGTACAAGGCCAACCGGTCGAGCACGCCCGACGAATTCCGCGGCCAGATCGACATCACCAAGGAGGTGCTGGCGGCGCTGGGCATCACCGTGCTGGCCGAGCCGGGCTTCGAGGCCGACGACATCATCGCCACCCTGGCAACCCAGGCGCAGGCCGAGGGCTACCGGGTGCTCGTCGTGACCGGCGACCGGGACTCGCTGCAACTGGTCAACGACGACATCACCGTGCTGTACCCGATCAAGGGTGTCAGCGAACTGACCCGGTACACACCCGAGGCGGTGGAGGCCAAATACGGTCTGACCCCTGCCCAGTACCCGGACTTCGCGGCGCTGCGCGGGGACCCGAGCGACAACCTGCCCGGCATCCCGGGTGTGGGGGAGAAGACCGCCACCAAGTGGATCACCGAGTACGGCTCCCTGCAGCAGTTGATCGACCAGGTCGACACCGTGCGCGGCAAGGTCGGGGACTCGCTGCGCGCCAACGTCGGCTCGGTGCTGCTCAACCGCGAACTCACCGAGCTGGTCCGCGACGTCCCGCTGGCCCAGACCCCGGACACCCTGGCGCTGCGTCCGTGGGACCGCGACCATATCCACCGGCTGTTCGACGACCTGGAGTTCCGGGTGCTGCGCGACCGGCTGTTCGACACCTTGTCCACCGTCGAACCCGAGACGGAGGAAGGCTTCGAACTGCGCGGCGGCGCACTGGAACCCGGCGCCGTCGCCGACTGGCTGGCCACCCACGCTTCCGACGGTGGCCGCACCGGGCTGGCGGTCACCGGGACACACCGGGCGTTCGACGGCGACGCCACCGCACTGGCCATCGCGACCCCCGGTGGGGACGCCTGCTACATCGACACCGCGACGCTGACCCCCGACGACGACGCCGCCCTGGCGGCGTGGCTGTCCTCGCAGGCCCGGCCCAAGGCGCTGCACGAGGCCAAGCTGGCCCGCCACGACCTGGCCGGACGCGGCTGGACCCTGGCCGGAGTCACCTCCGACACCGCGCTGGCGGCATATCTGGTGCGACCCGGCCAGCGCAGCTTCGCCCTCGACGACCTGTCGGTGCGCTACCTGGGCCGCGAGTTGCGCGCCGATGATCCACAGCAACAACAGCTTTCGCTGCTCGATGACACCGACGGCATCGACGAGCAGGCCGTCCAGACACTGATGCTGCGGGCCCGCGCCGTCGTCGACCTGGCCGCCGCACTCGACGCCGAACTGGTCCGCATCGACGAGGCCAATCTGCTCACCGAGATGGAACTGCCGGTGCAGACGGTGCTCTCGGAGATGGAGACCGTCGGCATCGCCGTCGACCTGGATCGGCTCAGCGCCCTGCAGTCACAGTTCGCCGACGAGATCCGCGACGCCGCCGAAGCCGCCTATGCGGTGATCGGCAAGCAGATCAACCTCGGATCGCCCAAGCAGTTGCAGGTCGTGCTGTTCGACGAACTCGGCATGCCCAAGACCAAGAAGACCAAGACCGGCTACACCACCGATGCCGACGCGTTGGCGACGCTGTTCGACAAGACCGGCCACCCGTTCCTGCAGCACCTGCTGACCCACCGCGACGTGACCCGGCTCAAGGTCACCGTCGACGGGTTGCTCAACGCGGTGGCCGCCGACGGGCGGATCCATACCACGTTCAACCAGACCGTCGCCGCCACCGGCCGACTGTCCTCGACCGACCCGAACCTGCAGAACATCCCGATCCGCACCGACGCCGGCCGGCAGATCCGCGACGCGTTTGTTGTTGGTCGCCCTTCGGGCTCTGGCGGAGCGGGAGCGGTGTACGTCGAGTTGATGACGGCCGACTACAGCCAGATCGAGATGCGCATCATGGCCCACCTGTCCGGCGACGAGGGCCTCATCGAAGCGTTCAACACCGGTGAGGACCTGCACTCCTTCGTCGGGTCCCGGGCGTTCGGGGTGCCGATCGACGAGGTCACCATCGAACTGCGCCGCCGGGTCAAGGCCATGTCCTACGGGCTGGCCTACGGCCTGAGCGCCTACGGACTGGCTTCCCAGCTCAAGATCTCCACCGAGGAAGCCAAAGACCAGATGGAGGCGTACTTCTCCCGGTTCGGGAGCGTGCGCGACTACCTGCAGGCGGTCGTCGAACAGGCCCGCAAGGACGGCTACACGTCCACCGTGCTGGGCCGCCGCCGCTACCTGCCGGAGCTGAACAGCACCAACCGGCAGGTGCGGGAGGCCGCCGAGCGGGCCGCGCTCAACGCGCCGATCCAGGGCAGTGCCGCCGACATCATCAAGGTCGCCATGATCGAGGTCGACCGGGGACTGCGCGAAGCGGGTCTGGCGTCGCGAATGCTGCTACAGGTGCACGACGAACTCGTGCTGGAAATCGCCGAGGGGGAGCGCGAGCAGGTGGAGTCGCTGGTCCGGGACAAGATGGGCGGGGCCTACCCGCTCGATGTCCCCTTGGAGGTGTCGGTGGGCTACGGACGCAGTTGGGACACTGCGGCGCACTAGCGTCCCGGTTGGCAGCCCGATGACGGATTCCACTCAGCGGCAACAGCTTCACTTCCTGGCGCGACTCGGCGCGACCATGTGTGACGCGAACTATCCCGTTCCTCTGGTTCGGGAACTCATCGACCGGGCCTCTCGCAAATACGGGACCCCGTGCACGTCGAGCGTGCTGCCCGTTCAGGTGCAGGTCACCGGCGCGTGCACCGACACCGGCACGGTGGTCGAGGTCGTCAGGCCGTCGGGTGATTTCCAGTTCGACCAGACCTTTCCGCTGGCAAGCGTGATATCGGAGACACTCAAGGGCCAGTTGTCCGCGGCCGCCGGCGAGGATCGGCTGACGCGGCTGCTGGCCGCACCCCCGCCGTACCCGTGGTGGGTGAAGATATTCGGCTACGGCATGTGGAGCGCCGGGCTGTCGCTGGTGGTCGAACCGTCGAAGATAAACCTACTGGTCGCCGCGGTTCTCGGCCTGGTGGTGGGGGTGCTGTGCCGGATCGGTGACCGCTACCCGTCGCTGGCCAACCTGGTTCCGGTGTTCGCCGCGTTCATCGTGACGGCCGTCTGCGTGGAAGGCGCGCAGATGATCGGCCTGGACCACGTCGGTCTGCGCGCGATCGTGCCGCCGCTGGCGGTGTTCCTGCCGGGCGCGGCGATCACCCTGGCGGTGATCGAACTGACCTCCCGGGATGTGGTGTCCGGGTCGGCCCGGCTGATCGCGGGCATGATGCAGCTGGCCCAGCTGGCGTTCGGAATCCTGGTCGCCACACAGATTTTCGGGGTCGACGACGTCCCGCTGACGGCCAATCCGGCGAACCTGTTGGGGCCGTGGGCGCCGTGGCTGGGGGTGCTGGTCTATGCCGTCGGGGTGATGTTCTTCCTCGGTCCACCGCGGTCATTTTTGCCCTGGCTGCTGGTGGTCGCCTACCTGGCGTTCACCGGGCAGTACTTCGGTGACCGGCTGCTGGGCAGCTACGCGTCCGGCTTTCTCGGCGGCATGGTGTTGATGGTGGCCGCGCTGGTAGTCAGCCGAATGCCCAAGTCGCCGCCGGCGATGACGATGGTGCTGCCCGGTTTCTGGTTGCTGGTCCCCGGCGGCATGGGATTGATCGGGTTCGCCGAGATCTTCGGCGCCGACGGCGATTCCGCCCTGCCGTCGACGCTGATCTCGATGATCGCGGTGTCGCTGGGTATCCAGGCTGGGCTTGCGGTCTGGGCGGTGCTGACCCACCGCGCAAGGTTCGGGATGGAGATGCGTCAGACTGATCCCCATGGTCCACCCGTTTGACGAAGCCCTCGAGCTGGCCGGCACCGATTCGCCGAATCGGCTGACCGGGGCCACCCACCCGGCCTGGGCGAACATGGTCGGCCCGTTCGGCGGCATGACCGCGGCGACGCTGGTCGGGGCCATCGCATCGCACCCGGAGGCACTCGGTGACCCGCTGGCGCTGACCGTCAACTATCTGGCGCCGATCGCCGACGGACCCTTCGAGCTGCTGCTCAATCCGGTACGAACCAATCGCACCAACCAGCACTGGATCGTCGAGCTGTGCCAGGACGGCGAGCCCAAGACCACCGCCACCGCGGTGTTCGGCGTCCACCGGGACACCTGGACCGACGTCGAAGCCGTCATGCCTGTGGTGCCGGCACCGGAGGACGTCGAACGGCGCGGCCAGGATTTCCCGATCTGGCTGTCGCGGTTCGACCTGCGGATGGTCGAGGGTGCGCCGCCGCTGACCGAAGGCGAAGAGTCCCCGTCGTCGACGACGACGCTGTGGGTGCGCGACGCGGCGGGACGCCCGCTGGACTATCCGGGCCTGGCCGCCTGCTCCGACATCTTCTTCCCCCGGATCTACCTGCGCACCGGACGGCTGATCCCGGCGGGGACCATCTCGCTGACGACGTATTTCCACGCCAGCCGCGACGAGCTGGCGGCGCTCGGCGACGACTTCCTATTGTGCACGGCGCGGGCGCTGCGGTTCTCCCGCGGTTTCTTCGACCAGAGCGCGACCCTGTGGGGCCGCGACGGTGTGCTGCTGGCCTCCAGCCACCAGCTGGTGTATTTCAAGGGCTGAATCCCACCTACGCTTGGCCGGTGAGCGAGAACGGCCGTCCGGCGCGGGTCCCGGCAGCACTGCGTCATACGGTGCTGTTCTTCTCGCGCATGCTCGCGGCGCTGCCGGCCCGCTACTCCGACGTGCTGACCGTGGTGATGGCCCGGTTGGCGTACTGGAAGGGTCACGCTCTGCACTCGCAGGTGTTGCAGGACTTCCGCGACAACGTCGACCCGACCGCTCAGCGATCGCTACGTAAATGGCATCCGGTGCGGGCCATGTACCGGGCCTTGGTGCGCAACGCCAACGACGCGCTGTGGTTCCTCACCGCCTCCCCGGAGCGGGCCCGGCGGCGGTTCCGGATCGCCGACCCGCAGCCGCTGGCCGAGGCGCTGGCCGCAGGGCACGGCGTGGTCGTCGTCTTCCCGCACCTGGGCTCCTACGCCTCGCTGCCGGTGGTGCTGGCTTTGAATGGGTTCCCGACGACCATCGTCGCCAACCGGCAGTCCGCCCCGATGCAGTGGGTGATGGAGCGCGGTGCCGGCAAGGCCGGGATCGAACTGGTTGCCGTGGACAAGGAGCGGGGGAGCAGCATCACCGGCGCGATGGCCGACGCGCTGGAACGCGGGCGCATCGTCGCCGTGGCCGGTGACTACTTCCGGGCCCGCGCGGGCGGCGGAACCGGAGTGACCGTCGAACTGGCCGGCACGGAGCGGGTGATCGGGCCGGGCGCCGCGCTGCTGGCGTTGCGTACCGGGGCGCCGATCGTTCCGGCCGCGGTGTACCAGGCCAAACACCGCCGGGAACCGGTCATCGGCCGGCCCATCCCGGTGCCCTCGTTGCCGACGGACGCCGACCCGGCCGAAGTTCAGCAGCTCTGCCAGCAGATCGCCGACGCGATGACGGAGTTCATCGATGCCGAGCCCGAGCAGTGGGTGATGCCCGGGGGACTGGTTTCCGACTCCCTGGGCCGCCGAACGGGTGGCTAGGCGTTCGGTCGATACAGGTCAAAACGGGGGGAGTCCGGGCGGGTTTGTCCAGCGTAGGACCAGTCGAGTAGGCTCACAGGGTGCTCACGCGCGATTTTCGCGTGGGCGCGAACCAAAAATCCATCCCTACGACTAAACCTGTCCGGAGCAACCCACCACATGCCAAGTCCCTCCGTCACCTCGCCGCAAGTAGCCGTCAACGACATCGGCTCGGCCGAGGACTTTCTCGCCGCCATCGACAAGACCATCAAATACTTCAACGATGGGGACATCGTTGAGGGCACCATCGTCAAGGTTGACCGTGACGAAGTCCTGCTCGACATCGGCTACAAGACCGAAGGCGTCATCCCTTCCCGCGAACTGTCCATCAAGCACGACGTCGACCCCCACGAGGTGGTGTCCGTCGGTGATGAGGTGGAAGCGCTCGTCCTCACCAAGGAGGACAAGGAAGGCCGCCTGATCCTGTCCAAGAAGCGCGCTCAGTACGAGCGGGCCTGGGGCACCATCGAAGAGCTCAAGGAAAAGGACGAGGCCGTCAAGGGCACCGTCATCGAGGTCGTCAAGGGCGGCCTGATCCTCGACATCGGCCTGCGCGGCTTCCTGCCCGCGTCCCTGGTCGAGATGCGTCGCGTCCGCGATCTCGCGCCGTACATCGGCAAGGAGATCGAGGCCAAGATCATCGAGCTCGACAAGAACCGCAACAACGTGGTGCTGAGCCGCCGCGCCTGGCTGGAGCAGACCCAGTCCGAGGTGCGCAGCGAGTTCCTCAACCAGCTCACCCGCGGTGCCATCCGCAAGGGTGTGGTGTCCTCGATCGTCAACTTCGGCGCGTTCGTCGATCTCGGCGGCGTCGACGGCCTGGTGCACGTTTCCGAGCTGTCCTGGAAGCACATCGACCACCCGTCCGAGGTTGTCGCCGTCGGCGACGAGGTCACCGTCGAGGTTCTCGACGTGGACATGGACCGCGAGCGGGTTTCGCTGTCGCTCAAGGCCACTCAGGAAGACCCGTGGCGCCACTTCGCCCGCACCCACGCGATTGGGCAGATCGTTCCGGGCAAGGTCACCAAGCTGGTGCCGTTCGGTGCGTTCGTCCGCGTCGAGGAGGGCATCGAGGGCCTGGTGCACATCTCCGAGCTGGCCGAGCGCCACGTGGAGGTTCCGGACCAGGTGGTTGCCGTCGGCGACGACGCGATGGTCAAGGTCATCGACATCGACCTGGATCGCCGCCGGATCTCGCTGAGTCTCAAGCAGGCCAACGAGGACTACACCGAGGAGTTCGACCCGTCGAAGTACGGCATGGCCGACAGCTACGACGAGGCCGGCAACTACATCTTCCCAGAGGGCTTCGATTCCGAGACCAACGAATGGCTCGAGGGCTTCGACTCCCAGCGCACCGAGTGGGAGGCCCGCTACGCCGAGGCCGAGCGTCGCCACAAGATGCACACCGCGCAGATGGAGAAGTTCGCCGCGGCCGAGGCCGAGGAGGCCGCCCGGCCGACCACGAGCAGCTCGCGCTCCGACGAGCCGGTCGGCGGTTCGTTGGCCAGTGACGCCCAGCTCGCCGCTCTGCGCGAGAAGCTGGCGGGCAACGCCTGATAGGTTGCCGCGCAACACGATAACGACGAACTCCCCGGCTCTTCAGGAGCCGGGGAGTTCGTCGCATATCGGCCCTGACAGGATGGGTCCATGCTGCGAATCGGTTTGACCGGCGGGATCGGCGCCGGCAAGTCCACGGTGTCCTCCGCCCTGTCCGACTGCGGGGCCGTCGTCGTCGACGGCGACCTGATCGCCCGGGAGGTCGTCGAACCGGGCACCGAGGGGCTGGCACGCCTGGTCGACGCCTTCGGTCGTGACATCCTGGCGTCCGACGGTGCGCTGAACCGGCCTGCCCTGGCGGCGATCGCCTTCTCCGACGACGAGAAACGGGCCACGCTCAACGGCATCGTGCATCCGCTCGTTGGCGCACGGCGCACCGAGCTGATCGCCGAAGCCCGTGTGGCGCAGCGCAACCCCGTCATCGTCGAGGACATCCCGCTGCTGGTCGAATCGCGCATGGCGCCGATGTTTCCGCTGGTGGTCATCGTGCACGCCGATCCGGAGACCCGGGTGCGTCGGCTCATCGAGTACCGCGGCTTCACCGAAGAGGACGCGCGGGCCCGCATCGCCGCCCAGGCCACCGACGAGCAGCGCCGAGCCGTCGCCGATGTCTGGCTGGATAATTCGGGCGGCGCCGGTGAATTGGTCGAAGCCACCCGGGCGCTGTGGTACGAGCGCATCGAGCCGTTCGCGGAGAACCTGGCCCAGCACCGACCGGCCCGTGCGGGCCTTGCCGTCGTGCCCTATGACCCGAGTTGGCCGGATCAGGCCAGGCGCATCCTCACCCGGCTCAACACCACCTGCGGGCACCGTGCCAGGCGCATCGACCACATCGGCTCGACCGCCGTGCCGGGGATGGACGCCAAGGACATCATCGACATCCAGATCACCGTCGAATCACTCGCCGTCGCCGACGAACTCGCCGAAGAGCTGCTGGCCGCGGGCTATCCGCGGCTGCCCGGCGTCGTCGCCGACGTGGCGCACACCGACGATCCGGCCCAGTGGCAGAAGAGATTCCACGCCTCGGCCGATCCTGGGCGGCCCACCCATCTGCACCTGCGGGTCGACGGCGCACCCAATCAGCAGTTCGCGCTGATGTTCGTCGACTGGCTGGCCGCCAATCCGGCTGCGGCGCAGGACTATCGCGAGCTCAAGCTGGCCGCCGCCGAGCGCACGGCCCATCCCGATCCCGAAACCCACCACGGTGCCTACGCGGAGGCCAAGGAGCCGTGGTTCCTCGACGCGTACAGCCGGGCCCGCGCCTGGGCCGAGGGCACCGGCTGGACCGCCGGATAACTATTCCGTGGTGCCGGTGGGGGATGCGGCGTCCGCGGGGGCCGCGGGGGAGCTGACGGTCGGGTCCACCGGCACGGTCGCCGCGGTATCGGTCACCGGCGCACCGCACAACAGCGCGCCGTAGTCCGGATCGTCCTTGGGCCGGGTCAACCGGGGTGCGACGAAGGTGTCGGCCTGGGCGACCACCTCGTCGTCGACTTCGATCTCGCAGTGCAGATTCGCCGAGTACGGAAGGTCGATGGCCACCCGCATGCCGGCCTTGCTGGGGTGACTGAGCACCGCCTGGGCCTCGAAGACCCGACCGGGCAGCATGCTCGGGTCGGCCGACTGCACCTCGGTGTCGGAGAAGCGGTAGCTGATGGTGGCGCGTCGCGCCAGGCCGTCGATGCGGGCCCGGTAGGTGATGTTGTGCAGCGCTCCCTCGGGCGCCGGGGTCGCCGCGGGCTGATCGGCCGGGGTCGGCTCCGGTTCGGGTTGCGGCTCGGCCAGGGCCGTTCCGGCCGGCGCGGCACACAGCGCGACGACGGCGCAGCAGGCCGCCGCGCCGCGGCGGGCGGTGGTGGAGACGGGCAAGGCAGGCCTCTCGTTGCGCCGGAACCGGCCGATTGCCTGTCGCGAGCATCGCGCATCGGCCGCCATCCAGCGAATCACGTGATTAGCAGTTCTTATTATTGCCTATCTCCACCAGATCGGCATCTCGTTACCGGCAAGCCATTCCCCGAGGTCATGGTCGTGGGCAGCCAGGCCGGCCACCGCGGCCAGGGCGGTCGACAGTGCCCGCTGCGCGATCTCGTCGGGCAGCAGCCCGGCCCGGTGCGCCTCTAGGAATTCGTCGATGTCGAGGACCTCGGTGTGTTCGCCCCGGAACACCACCAGGTCCAGGTAGTGGTCCTCGGTGTGCCACACCTCGCCGTGTTCGCCCTGCTCGACGGTGATGTCCGCGACGTCGAGGTAGTAGTCCTGGGTGCGCTCGTGGCCGGGATTCCAGTCGTAGACCGTGGCGCGCAGCCCGAGCGCGGGCAGCAGCCACGACTGCAGATAGTTGAACTGGGACCGGCCCGGGGCCTCCCGAGCCAGATACAGCCCCCACGGGGCTCGCTCATAGCGATCCACCGCCCGGACGAACCCCTTGTTGTCGGTGTTCGTGCCGGCGGCCACGTCGAAGATCTCGCGCTTGGGTGGGTGAATGCCCGCCAGCCTAGTGTCTCGCCGCAACCCCAACCCGCCGAATGTGAGCCGGAAACAACCCATGCGGCCAGCAGGCGTCACGTTCGTAGCGGGGCGGTCCACCGGTGGTGCCCCCGGACGCGCCGAACGTGGGTCGTAGTCAACCTCGACGGTTGCTACGGCCCACGCTCGGCGGGTGATCCCTGGGTGCATGCCCCGTGCCCGCCCTCGTCGCCGACGGATCTGCACGCGGTGATGCACGATGCGCAGTGCGCCGTGACCTGTGCGCTGTGCGGAGCTGCGTTGTGATCGAGGGAGTCGAACCCTCCGCGCTGCCCTCCGCGCGCCGACAGAGACCGGGCTTGGCCCGCCGGTCTGGGCTTGTGCACGCCTCCGCGACGACTACCTGCTTACACCCGGATCAGTCGAGCAGATCCACCTCCCAGTTGGCGCGCTGGATCCGTACGTCGAGTTCCCGCAGCTCGCGGGAGGCCCGGTCGGCGTCCGCCCGTACCTGCGACACCGGCAGCGCGGCGAACATCTTCAGTTCCGAGCGCAGCTGCCGCGCGTAGCCGGAGTTGTCCGCCCCGGCCGCGGCGTCGGCGGCGGTGGTCAGCAGGTGATGCCGCCAGCGCAGAGCGTCGCGACGGGCCAGCGCGTCGGTGAGGGTGCCGTCGACGCCGATGTTCGCCGCGGCGTTGGTCCGGTTGATCCGGCGGATCAGGGCCTCCCACTCGTCGATCAGACCGTCGGCCTCGGCCATCAGCGCCGCGGCGTCTTCGGATGGGGTCTCACCCTCCTGGTAGCGCGCGTTGGCCTTGACCCGGGTGCGCAGCGCCTCGATCCGCCGCAGGGTGGTGGCCCGCAGCGACAGCGCCTCAGCCAGCTTCATATCTACACCTCCTCCAATCATGCAGTGCGCGAGGGCGTTTCCGAGCCGCGCCGGACAGGTGTTCCATGATGACGAGGATCGGGGGAGTGAGCAACGCATTTTTCGCCGCACTCAGGCACCCCGGCTGATCGTTGCCGACGCAGCCAAGGGAGCGTCAGGCCAGCAAGTCCTCCGGTGTGGAGTAGTGGACGCCTGGAAACAGTCCGTGTTTGGTGGTGAGCCGGACAAAGGTCAGCATCGGCAGCCATGCCAGCCCGACGGTGTCCGCGCCGGACAACTCCCGGTCCAGCCAGGTGCGGCTGGTGTCATGGTGTTCACTGGCTGAATTGACCGCGTACAGAAGCGCATTCGCATCGACGATTTTCATGCTCCGCGACGCTGCCGTCGTATCAGTTCCTCGTCTTCGAGTTCGGCGGCCAGCTGCAGCGCGCGATCCAGGTTGGCCGAGGGCACTCCGAGGTCGGCCACGGCGGTATGGAACGGCTCCGGCGCGGGGCGCAGTTGGGTGCCTGCCCGGATCGCCTCGTTGAGGGCGCGCTTGAAGGAGATGCCGCGTTCGGCCATGCTCCGGCGGAGCACGGTGACGACGTCGTCATCCAAGGTCACCGTGGTACGCATGTGACAGCACAGCATCAGTATGGGTGATGCTTTAGCGTCATAGCTCCCAGCTCACGGTGAACCCGTGCCGCAGCACCAGCCCGGCCAGCACGTCGGGCCGGTCGGCGAGTCTCCAGGACGTTCCGGTGAACGCCTCGCTGCCGAAAAAGGCGACATTCAACGACGATTCCGGTGTGGTGCGGGATCGGTAGACGATCCCGTCGAGGTCTGGCCACCAGCGCCGGGTCGCGTCGGCGAGCTGCTGGCAGGTGCGCCAGACGTCCGGATGCTGACCGGTGCTGATCTGGTCGTCGACGTCGAGCAGATCCAGGTTGCGCTCGGTGCGCAGGTCGAGCACCCGCAACGGCCGGACCGTGGTCAGCCGGACCAGGTGATCAGCGGCGTGATCGGCGGGAATCACCAGGCCGGTTGCCCGGTAGCGCTCCCGGAAGGCCCCGGTGGGCAGCCGCCCGGCGTAGCGGGTGCGGAAGGCGCCCGTGGCGGGATCGAAGCGGTATCGCGGTTCGGGAAAGCCCGCCCAGTCCCAGTCGGCGAACGCGGCGGCCTCCACCCGCCACAGCTGGGTCCCGGCGGCCACCGATCGTCGGCGCAGACCCAGGGGCCGCTGCTCCGGCGGCGGGTGCCGGTACCCGGCCGCGAGCTCAGGCACCGAGGGCGGCCAGCAGGCCCCAGGCGGTCTCGGCGAGATCCGGTCGGCGCAGTGCCGCCGAGATGGACGACCCGCCCAGCTCGTCGTGGGTGATCCGCATGATCCGGTCCGCCGTCATCGCATCTCCGGTGAATCGGGCCAGCAGCTCCAGGATCCGCGGTAGCTCGGGGCGGATCCGGTCGTCATCGAATTGCCATGCGGGAAACCAGGTTTGATTACCGATCGGCGCCCCGACCAACTTGCCCCGGCTACGCAGGCGATGCACGGCCTGCGGCGTGCGCAGCCCGAGTGCCGCCTGCACCGCCGGCGTAGGCAGCGCTCCGTCACGGAATTCCTCGGACAGCGCGGTGCGCCGGGTTCGGTTCAGGTTGGCCGCGGCGATCCTCTCCAGGGTGCCGTCGGGCCGCGTCGGCGCATCGACGAGCAGCTCGAGCACCTGGGCGAACCGGGGATCGCGCTCGGCGCGCTGGGTGATCTCGCGAACCAGCGGGGCGACGGCGGAGGTCATGCCTCCACGATACGCCGGACCTCATTCGATTGAAACAATCGAATCAACCTGGTGCGGGCGTGGTCGAATAGAGACATGCTGTTTCGTCAGCTGGAGTACTTCGTCGCGCTGGCACGAGAACGTCATTTCGCCCGCGCCGCCAGTGCCTGCCACGTCTCGCAACCGGCCCTGTCGGAGGCCATCCGGAAACTGGAGCGCGAGCTGAAGGTCCCGCTCGTCCGCCGCGGTCAGAACTTCGAAAGTCTCACCCCGGAGGGGGAGCGCCTGGTGCTGTGGGCGCGGCGGATCCTCGCCGACCACGACGCGCTCAAACAGGAGGTCGTGGCGCTGCAAACCGGCCTGACCGGCGAACTACGCCTCGGGGTGATACCGGCGGCGTCCAGCACCGTGGCACGGATAACCGACCCGTTCTGCGCCGACCACCCGCTGGTGCGCGTGCAGGTGGAGACGAGTCTGCGCTCGGCCGACATCACCGCCCGCGTCCGACGGTTCGAGCTGGACGCCGGGGTGATCTACCCCGACCCGCAGGATACCGAGGGACTGACGATCACCGAGTTGTACGAGGAGCGCCAAGTACTGCTGGCCGGCGGCGATCTGCTGGCCGGTCGCACGGACAGCATCGGCTGGTCCGATGCGCTGGAACTGCCGATGTGCCTGCTGACTCCGGGCATGCGGGGCCGCAGGCTCATCGACGAAGCGCTCGCCGATCGGGGGCTTGCGGTGATCCCGCGATTGGAGAGCGACTCCGTCGTCGTACTGCTGACGCACGTCGCCACCGGACGATGGGCCACCGTCGTCCCGCAGACCTGGCTCGACGCCTTGCCCCCGCCCGCCGGCGTCCGGGCACTGACCCTCGACGGCCCCCCGGTGACTGCCCGGGTGGTTCTGGTGACCAATGCGGCGCAGCCCGGCTCGGTGCTTGCCCGCGCCCTCATCCAGACCGCGAAAGACATGTCGAGCAGCAAAGGTCCGTAGCTCGATCGGCGCTGCCTATCACCGGATCGGAAACTCGTCTTGGACAGCCTCGGAGCTAGCGGCCGAGACTGAATCCATGGCAAAGATCCTCTGTGTGCTCTACCCCGACCCGGTGACGGGCTACCCACCTGTCTACGCGCGCGATTCGATACCGGAGATCACGTCGTACCCGGGCGGGCAGACCGCGCCGACACCGGAAGCGATCGACTTCATCCCCGGTCAACTCCTCGGCTGCGTGTCCGGCGAACTCGGGCTGCGTCGGTACCTGGAGGCCGCCGGGCACGAACTGGTGGTGACCTCCGATAAGGACGGTCCGAACTCGGTGTTCGAGAAGGAACTCCCCGATGCCGACGTGGTCATCTCCCAGCCGTTCTGGCCGGCCTACCTCACCGCCGAGCGCATCGCCAAGGCGCCCAAGCTGAAACTCGCGCTAACCGCGGGCATCGGATCCGACCATGTCGACCTCGACGCGGCGATCAAGGCCGGCATCACCGTCGCCGAGGTGACCTACTCCAACAGCATCAGCGTGGCCGAACACGCCGTCATGCAGATCCTGATGCTGGTGCGCAACTTCGTGCCGTGCCACGAATGGGTGATCAACGGCGGCTGGAACATCGCCGACTGCGTCTCCCGGGCGTACGACCTGGAGGGGCTGGACGTGGGCGTCATCGCCGCCGGTCGCATCGGCCAGGCGGTGCTGCGGCGGTTGGCGCCGTTCGACGTCCGGTTGCACTACTTCGACACCCGGCGGCTGCCCGCCGCGGTGGAAGAGGAACTGGGCCTCACCTACCACCCGGATGTCCGGTCGCTGGTCGGTGCGGTCGACATCGTCGACATCCACGCACCGCTGCATCCGCAGACCTACCACCTGTTCGACGCCGACCTCATCGGAACCATGCGGCGCGGCTCCTACATCGTCAACACCGCCCGCGCCGAGATCGTGGTGCGCGACGCCATCGTGCAGGCTCTGGAGTCCGGCCGGCTGGCCGGCTACGCCGGTGACGTCTGGTTCCCGCAGCCGGCGCCCGTCGACCATCCGTGGCGCACCATGAAGCACGAGGCCATGACGCCGCACGTCTCGGGCACGACCTTGTCGGCGCAGGCCCGATACGCAGCCGGAACCCGGGAGATCCTGGAGGACTTCTTCGCCGGCCGCGACATCCGCGACGAGTACCTCATCGTCCACGGCGGCAGCCTGGCCGGCACCGGCGCGCAGTCCTACACCGCCGACGGTTCAGGGAGCCCGGGCAGCGACGCCGGGTAGCGAGCTCACTGCCCGACCCGGATGTCGGTGCCCGCGCCTACCCTGGGGATCATGGCATTCGCATCCGAACACCCGGTGGTCGCGCACTCGGAATACCGGCCGGCCGCCGACGCGGTCGAGGGCATCGTGCGCTCCGGCGCCGCATTCGAAGTGGTCAGCGAATACCAACCCGCCGGTGACCAACCGGCTGCCATCGAAGAACTGGAACGACGGGTCAATTCCGGCGAGCGCGACATCGTGCTGCTCGGCGCCACCGGCACCGGCAAATCCGCGACCACGGCCTGGCTGATCGAACGGCTGCAGCGGCCCACCCTGGTGATGGCGCCGAACAAGACCCTGGCCGCCCAGCTCGCCAACGAACTACGGGAGATGCTGCCCAACAACGCCGTCGAGTACTTCGTCTCCTACTACGACTACTACCAACCCGAGGCGTATATCGCCCAGACCGACACCTACATCGAAAAGGACAGCTCGATCAACGACGACGTCGAGCGACTCCGGCACTCGGCGACCTCCAGTCTGCTGTCCCGGCGCGACGTCGTCGTCGTCGCGTCGGTGTCCTGCATCTACGGCCTGGGCACCCCGCAGTCCTACCTGGACCGCTCGGTGGAACTGAAGGTCGGCGACGAGGTGGTCCGGGATCAGCTGCTGCGGTTGCTCGTCGACGTGCAGTACACCCGCAACGACATGTCCTTCACCCGAGGCTCGTTCCGGGTGCGCGGCGACACCGTCGAGATCATCCCGTCGTACGAGGAACTGGCGATCCGCATCGAATTCTTCGGCGACGAGGTGGAGGCGCTGTACTACCTGCACCCGCTGACCGGTGACGTCATCCGCCAGGTCGACGCGCTGCGGATCTTCCCGGCCACCCACTACGTCGCCGGCCCGGAACGGATGGCCGCGGCCATCTCCGGCATCGAGGAGGAACTCGCCGAACGGCTGGCCGAACTGGAGAACAAAGGCAAGCTGCTGGAGGCCCAGCGGCTGCGGATGCGCACCAGCTACGACATCGAGATGATGCGCCAGGTCGGCTTCTGCTCGGGGATCGAGAACTACTCGCGGCACATCGACGGACGGCCCGCCGGATCGGCGCCGGCCACCCTGCTCGACTACTTCCCCGAGGACTTCCTACTGGTCATCGACGAATCGCACGTCACCGTGCCGCAGATCGGCGGCATGTACGAGGGTGATATGTCGCGTAAGCGCAACCTCGTCGACTTCGGTTTCCGGCTGCCGTCGGCGACCGACAACCGGCCGCTGACTTGGGAGGAGTTCGCCGAACGCGTTGGCCAGACGGTGTACCTGTCGGCCACTCCCGGACCCTATGAGCTGGCCCAGGCCGGCGGCGAATTCGTCGAACAGGTCATCCGCCCGACCGGTCTGGTGGACCCGAAGGTGACCGTCAAACCCACCAAGGGCCAGATCGACGACCTGATCGGTGAGATCCGCACCCGCACCGAGCGCGACGAGCGGGTACTGGTCACCACGCTGACCAAGAAGATGGCCGAGGATCTCACCGACTACCTGCTGGAGATGGGCATCCGGGTGCGTTACCTGCACTCCGAGGTCGACACGCTGCGCCGGGTGGAGCTGCTGCGCCAACTGCGCCTCGGTGAGTACGACGTGCTGATCGGCATCAACCTGCTGCGCGAGGGCCTGGACCTGCCGGAGGTGTCGCTGGTCGCGATCCTCGACGCCGACAAGGAAGGGTTCCTGCGGTCCCCGCGCAGCCTCATCCAGACGATCGGCCGGGCGGCACGCAATGTGTCCGGCGAGGTGCACATGTACGCCGACAAGATCACCGACTCGATGAAGGAAGCCATCGACGAGACCGAGCGGCGCCGCGCCAAGCAGATCGCCTACAACGAAGAGCGCGGCATCGACCCGCAACCGCTGCGCAAGAAGATCGCCGACATCCTCGACCAGGTCTACCGGGAGGCTGACGATACCGAGGCGTCCGAATCCGTGCCGGTCGGTGGTTCCGGACGCAACGCTTCGCGGGGACGACGGGCGCAGGGCGAGCCCGGCCGCGCCGTCAGCGCGGGCATCGTCGAGGGCCGCGACACGGCGAGCATGCCGCGCGCGGAGCTGGCCGACCTGATCAAGGACCTCACCGAGCAGATGATGGGCGCCGCTCGGGACCTGCAGTTCGAGCTTGCCGCCCGGCTGCGCGACGAGGTCGCCGACCTGAAGAAGGAACTGCGCGGGATGGACGCCGCCGGGCTGAAATAGCCACGCCGTACGGTGTGATCATGGCCGGCGCCCCGAACTCCGCGGAAGCCGGTCCCGGCACCTGGGGAGAGTTGCTGTCGCGGCGCTACCTCGGCGCCTGCATCGTGCTGGCCGGCGGTGTCGCGCTGTACGCCACCAACGAGTTCCTGACGGTCAGCCTGCTGCCGTCCACCGTCGCCGAGATCGGCGGACAGCGCCTCTACGCTTGGGTCACCTCGGTGTACCTGGTTGCCTCGGTGGCCGCCGCGACGACGGTCGGTGGCCTGCTGGCCCGGTACGGCCCACGCCGCGCCTACCTGATCGCACTGGCCGTTTTCGGTGCCGGCAGCCTGCTGTGCGCCGGAGCGCAGACGATGGAACTGCTGCTGGCCGGGCGCGGACTGCAGGGCATCGGCGGGGGAGTCCTGGCCGGGCTGGGCTACGCGGTGATCAACGCCGCGCTGCCGCCGTCGCTGTGGACCCGGGGATCGGCGCTGGTGTCCGCGATGTGGGGCGTCGGCTGTCTGGTCGGGCCGGCGGCTGGCGGGTTCTTCGCCCAGATCGGCCAGTGGCGGTGGGCCTTCGGTGTTCTGGTGATCCTGACGGTGCTGATGGCGCTGGTGGTGCCGTGGGCGTTGCCCGCCGGCCGGCGCGCCGGGGCCGCTGCGCGCACCGAGATCCCGGTGCGCTCGTTGCTGTTGCTGGGTGTTGCCGCCCTGGCGATCAGCGCGGCGGGGCTGCCCGACCGTGTCGAGGCCACCGCCGCGCTGCTGGCGGTCGGGATGGCGTTGGTGGCGGTGTTCGTGGTGCTGGACCGGCGGGCGCGGGTCTCGGTGCTGCCGGCGACGGCGTTTCGGCCCGGTCCGCTCAAGTGGATGTATCTGACTCTGGGTCTGCTGATGGCCGCCACCATGGTCGACATGTTCGTGCCGCTGTTCGCCCACCGGTTGGCCGGGCTGACCCCGTTGGCCGCGGGATTCCTGGCCGCCGGGCTCTCGGTCGGTTGGACCGGGGGAGAGCTGATCAGCGCCATCGTCGACCGGCGCGCGGTGAGCTCGCGGATCGTCGCGCTGGCTCCGGCGCTGATGGCGCTCGGGCTCACCCTGGCTGCACTGACCCAGCGCGTCGACGCCGGCCCGCGCGATGTCGCGGCGTGGGTGGTCGCGCTGGTGGTGACCGGCGCCGGTGTCGGTATCGCCTGGCCGCATCTGTCGGCGTGGGTGATGGGCGCCGTCGACGATCCCGACGAGCGGACCGTCGCCGCGGCGGCGATCAACACTGTGCAGCTGATCTGCGGGGCATTCGGCGCGGGCCTGGCCGGGGTGGTCGTCAACCTGACCGACGACGGCGGTGCCGCGCCGGCCCGCTGGCTGTTCGGGGTGTTCGCCGTGCTGGCGCTGCTCGGGCTGACGGCATCGGTGCGGGCGGCGCGGCGATAGCAATCACGGTGGGTAAAACGCTGGGCCGGGCCATGTTTCGACGGCAGACTTGCGGGCAACGCGGGTGTGGCTGAGAGGCTAGGCACCGGCCTGCAAAGCCGTTCACACGGGTTCGATTCCCGTCACTCGCTCTCTCGGGCCTCCGGTATACCACCGATCAGGTGCAGCGTGGGCCGGTGCGCAGCGCCGCGGCGAGTGCGTCGTTGGTCGCCGCCGCATCGACGCTCCACTCGGTGGCCGATTGACCACCCGCCCACAGGACGAGTTCAGTGAGCGCGCAATACCCTTGCGCACGAACGAGATAGCCGTGCGCGACGACGTTGTCGGGACCGGTAACGGTGTAGTCCAGCGACGTCCCGTCCGGTCCGGGCCGCACCTGCGCCGTGGCGCACTGGGCGAGCTCGCCCTGCAGTTAGTTGAAGAAGTAGCGGCCGTCGTCGGGACTCTGCGGATCGCTCGGTTCCGGCCTCCAGATGACGATGGTCTGTTGCACCTGCCACTCACCGCTGTCCTGCGCCGGCGACTGGGCGCGCCGGGCTGCCATGCCCTGATTCTCCAGGTGGCCGCGGGATTCCATCACCGTCGAGTGGCACAGCTCTTCGAATCGGAACCGTGGGCTGGTCACCGCCTGCGCGGAGTCGGCCAGGGGTGGCCAGTGGTACTTCGACGACAACGGAATGTCAGCCGACGGCAGCCAGACGGAGTCGGTTCCCGCCACCGCCTGTGCCGACGACACCGGTGCCGACGAGCCGGCGTCGGCCGGGTTGTGCGCCGGAGTGCAGCCCGACAGCAGCACCGCCAGAGCGGCGGCGGCAACAGTCCGTGGGCGCATATCCGAAGACTATGCGGCCGCCGGAGGTGGTCGGATCACCAGTTTCCGCCGTCGCGGTGAGGCGGCTACTTCGGCGCGGTGGGGAATACGGGCACGTCGCTGGGCGGCTTCAGGTTGGTGCCCCAGTCGGACTGGGGATAGACGTTGACCGAGTAGGTCAGCCGGGTGCTCTTGTCGATGGCCTGGCTGCACAGCACGATGGTGTAGCCGCCGCCGTCCTCCGGCCGGTCCTTGCTCAGCGCCCCCTGCAGATCGCATCCGGGCTCGGCGCTGGCCTCTTTGTCGATCTTGAACCCCGCGTCGGTGAGCAGCTGCTGGGCCTGCTGGAAACCATCGGCACCGACGTCGGCGACCCGCAACGTCCACATCTTGCCGGTGGTACCGGGCACGTCGAAGGATTTGCCGGTGACCGTGCCCTTGAGAATCGGGATGTCCTTCGGAAATCCCTCGGGCAGATTGGTCTCGGCGACCGGGCCGCCGGGTGCCGGCGGATTCGCGGTGGTGCTGGCGGCGGTCGCGGACGTCGGCGTCGCGGCACCCTCGTCGGCCTTGTGGCCCGAGCAGCCGGACAGCACCAGCGTTGCGGCGACGGCGGCGACGGACACGATCTTCACCGGGGTGAGTTCTGCAGCCATCCCGGTAGGTTAACGCGCGCGCCGAAATCCCTGTCAGCCCGGCGGATGGGCACTGCCTATGCTGAAATCGAGCGACAACGATCGGCCCCCGGCCAACATTCGACGACGAACGGAACCACCCGTGCACGGCACCAGCGACGGATCGGCCTGAGCATGCTCGGTCCGGGATCCGTGTTCGCCGGTTATCGACTTGAGCGCATCCTGGGCTCCGGGGGGATGGGCACGGTCTACCTGGCCCGCGACCCCGACCTGCCCCGCTGGGATGCCCTCAAGGTGCTGTCGTCGCAACTGAGCCGCGACGCGGACTTCCGGGCCCGGTTTGTTCGGGAGGCCGACGTCGCCGCCGGGCTGAACCACCCCAATATCGTCTCCATCTATGACCGCGGGGACAGCGACGGCCAACTGTGGATCGCCATGCAGTTCGTCGACGGCACCGACGCCGAGAAGGCGCTGAGCGCCGGTACCATGACCCCACGGCGCGCCGTGCACGTCATCGGCGAGGTCGCCCGCGCCCTGGACTACGCCCACCACCGCAACGTGGTGCATCGCGACGTCAAGCCCGCCAACTTCCTGATCGCCAACGACGGCGGTGACACCGAGCGGGTGCTGCTGGCAGATTTCGGTATCGCTCGCGCCCTCGACGAGGGGTCCTCGATCACTGGGGCCGGATCCCTGCTGGCCACCGTCACCTACGCTGCGCCGGAATCGCTGTCCGGGGGGAGCGCCGGCGCCCCCGCCGACATCTACGCCCTGGGCTGTTCGCTGTTCCGGCTGCTGACCGGCCGGGTGCCGTTCGACCCCCGAGGCGGAACCGCCGCGGTCATGCTTGCCCACCTGAACCAGCCGCCGCCGCGGGTCACCGCGGTCCGGCCCGGCCTGCCCCCGGCCCTGGACGCCGTGATCGCCAAGGCCATGGCCAAGGATCCCGCGCAGCGCTACCGCAGCGCCCGGGAGCTGGCGGCCGCCGCCGCCGCGGCCTTCGATCATTCGGCGCCGATGCCCGCGGCGCCCCCGAGCGGGTGGCAGGCGACGCCGACGGCGGGTTGGCCGGTGGCGCCGTCGGGCGGACCGCAGCCCCCTCCCTACACCCCGCCGGGCCTGATGATGGCCCCGCCGGCCACCCCGAAGCCCAAGTCCGGTCGGGGACGGCTCATCGGGGTGCTGGCCGGGGTCGCCGTGCTGGTCGCCGGAACCGTCGGAGCGGTCGTCGTGTTCGGCGGTGACGACGAGGCCGAGGCCGGAGGTGGCGGAACCACGTCATTGCCGTCGTCGAGCGAGTCCGTTCAGGCGGCCAAGCCGTTGAGCATCCATGAGCTGCGCGATCTGCTGCTGCCGCTGGGCGACGTGCAGGAGCTCGCCGGTGGACGGGAACTGGTCGAGAAGGCGATGGTGCCGGCTCCGGTTCCCAATTCCAAGGCCCTGCAGGACAAGGAGTGCGTGGGTGCGTGGGCCCCGGGCGATGAAACGACCTACACCGGAAGCGGATACTCCGGTGCGCAATTCCAGTACAGCTACTACGCTGATGACACGGCAAAGACGCCCAACGTTGTCCAGGGTGTCGTCAATTTCCTCACCGTCGGCACGGCGAAGGCGTTTTTCGATCAGCAGGTAACCGCGTGGAAGGCGTGCAGTGATCGCCGGGTTACGCTGAAGTTCACCGAATCGACGCGCTATCAACGGATCGGGACGCCCGAAGTGACGTCCGACGGAATCTTGACCGTGCTCACCCATTCCGACGACAACAGCCGGGCACTGTGCTCGCACTCGCTGGCGCGCCGCGGCAACGTCATCATCGAGGCCGACATCTGTGGCGACGCTGCCTCCGGTGCGCCTTCGCGGACGCTCGTCAGCCGTATTGCCGAGGGATTGCCGGGTTGACGTTAGCTAGAACACGTGCGATCCCTGCCGTACTGCTTAGCCCCGCCAACCATTCAACTTCCTACGAGATTTCGGCAAGTGTTGTTCGGCGGCGTTGAAGAACGCGTAATACGGTGTCGTCATACGTGTGGTGTCGTTGCCTTGGATTTGAAAGCACACCAAATCGGAGGATACATCGGGCTTCTTCAGCCAACTGCGGTAGATCCAGCGTGACGGCATTCCGCTCTGCGCACCGTGTCGGATCAATGCTTCGCCGAGATACCAGCACGCGCCCTCGACGGAATCGCGATTGGCAGGGTCGGCGAGTTCGGCCACGTCGGTGAACCGCCCGAGGACCATTTCGTCGAGTTGGTCCATGGACTCGGCGGTGAAATCCCACTCCCCGGGGTAGCGACGCGCCCATGCGGGAAACTCGTTCTGCCACGTGGCAAGCCATGCGGTGCGCACCGGCGATGGTCCCGGTGTCGAGAACCCCTCGCCGACGGTGGGCGTATCGGTCTGCTTGGGCGCCCACTCCGGATGCGCCGTGGCGTACCCGGCGACGAAACCGGCCAGCTCCTGATAGGTATCCCGCCATAGGTCGGTGTCCCGGTCGGTGACGCCGGCCAGCAACAGGTGCACCGGGGAGACTGGCGCCAGCCCGAGCGCGGCGTCGGGCAGCACCACCGGAATACCGGCGGGGGTGCCCGCCGGGTTGTCGTCGAAACCGAAATACGTGGACGCAATCGAGGCCAGGGTCACCGGGTCGGTGACCGCGGGCAGCCCGCGCTCGGCGAATCCGGGCTCGTCGTCCCAGTCCCAGTTGCCGCCGCACACCAGCGCGAAGGTTTCCCCCGACAAAATCGATGCGACATCTGGTTTCGCATCGGCGGTCGGTGTCGGCGTTCCGCTATCCCCGGTTCCAGCACCCCCACGGGGTAGCGTGACAGGGTGAATTGGCGTGCGCTCGGGCGGACCGATGACTGATAGCGGACTTCCGCCGGGGTCGGTGTTTGCCGGGTACCAGATCGAGCGGGTGCTCGGGGTCGGCGGCATGGGCACGGTCTACCTGGCGCGCAACCCGTCGCTACCGCGGTCGGACGCCCTGAAGGTTCTATCAGCAGAACTGTCTCGCGACGCCAATTTCCGCGCGCGGTTCGTCCGGGAAGCGGACGTCTCTGCGGGCCTCTCCCACCCCAACATCGTCGGTATCTACCGGCGCGGTGAGGCCGACGGGCAGCTCTGGATCGCCATGCAGTTCGTCGACGGCACGGACGCGGAGAAGGCGCTGCAGGCCGGCACCATGACCCCGCGTCGAGCCGTGCATATCATCGGTGAGGTCGCGAAGGCGCTGGATTATGCGCATCAGCGTCACGTGGTGCACCGGGACGTCAAACCGGCCAACTTCCTGCTCTCGTCCGATGGTGATGAGGGCGAGCGGGTTCTGTTGGCCGATTTCGGGATCGCCCGCGCTCTCGACGATGCCCACTCGCTGACCGCCACGGGATCGGTCATGGCGACGGTCACCTACGCCGCGCCCGAGGCGCTCACCGGCGCGAAGGTCGACGGCCGCGCCGACATCTACGGACTGGGCTGCTCGCTGTTCCGATTGATGACCGGGCGTGCTCCGTACCCCGGCAAGGACATCGCCGCGGTGATGATGGCTCACCTCAACCAGCCGCCGCCGAGACTGTCGAGCGTGCGGCCCGGGCTTCCGCCGGCCCTGGACGACGTACTGGCCAAGGCGATGGCCAAGGATCCCGCCCAGCGCTACGGCACCGCCCGTGAACTGGCCGCCGCCGCCAACGCGGCTCTGACCGGCACCGCCGCGCCACCTGCGGGCACGCCGCCCTGGGGGCTGCCGACAGCCAGCTTCCCTGCACCGGCGAGTGGCCCGGTGCCCGCGAATCCGGTCGGGTTCGTCGGTGCATCGGGTCCGGCCCCGGCGGCCGCGCCGCGGCGCCGCCGCTCCCTCCTCGTTGCCCTGACTGGTGCCGTCGTGCTGGTTGCCGCCATTGCGGGAATTGTGTTGGCCACCCGGCACTCGGCGGAATCGGACGCGGTGGTGGCATCGCCGACCACTCCCGCGCCAGTCGATGACAGTGCTCTGACCGGCTTCCTGCTGGGCGCACAGAAACTCTCGGCGATCACCGGGGTCACCATCGGCACCGACCCCGCCCAATCTCTGTTGGCCTCGGATTACGAACTACTGGTGGACCCGACGTGCTCGGCGGCTTTCGCTCCGGGCCAGATCAACGAGTACCAGGGCAACGGCTGGATTGCTTCGCGCTACCAGGCCTTTCACGAAGTCGGCACGCCGGTCAATTCGATGGGGATTGCACAGTTCGGCCAGCAGGTCGTCGTTACGTTCATCTCGCCTGAAGCTGCTGACGTGTTTGCGAAGAAGCAGGCAGCGCACTGGCAGCAGTGCTCGAACACCCAGCTGAAGCTCCGACCGAGGGATCCGACCAAGTCGACCATCATCATCCAGGTGGGTGAACCCACCACCGCTGACGGGATCCTCAAGCTGTCGCAGAATATGGAAGGCGGCGCCGGAATGGTGTGCGGCCGTGCGCTGACGGCGCGCAACAACGTGGTCGTGGACGTCACCATTTGCGGATTCGAGAATGCGCTGGAGCACACGGTGGAGATGGCGCAGGCAATTCGTGATGGGATACCGGACAAATGACGCGAGTGCGGCACAAGTTGGCTGCGTGCGCACTTGCATCAGCAGCTGTTCTCGCCGCTGGGTGCAGCCAAAGCGTCAGCGGTGCAGGTCATTTCGGCACGGACGGTTCCGGCGACGGACTGGTGTCGGCGAGCGCGATGGCCGCGTTACTGCCCTCGGCCGCGGAGGCTGCCGATGTCGCTCACACCGGACCGCTGGGTGCCCCCCGCACGTATACGACTCTGCCCGCGGCGGTCGCCGGCCCGTCGAGTCCCGCTTGCACGACGACGCTGATGGTCGGCGGAGGATATGGCAACAAGCAGACCGATGTGCGAGGCGAGGCGATGGCCGAGGGCATCGGCGACACACCCAGCACTGTCGACGTGGCGGTGGTGCGGTTCGACGACCGTGCCGGCGCACAGACGTTTCTCGACTCGGTGACGGCGTCGTGGGCCGAGTGTTCGGGAAAAATGATTACCTTCGCCGGTGACACGGTCAACTGGGTCGCGGGCCCACCGAAGATGACCTACGGCGTGCACACCGTCACGCGCGCCAAGGAGGGTGGTCAAGGATTCGGGTGCGCGCGGGCGATCAGTGTGCACGCCAACCTCGTCGTCGACGTCATCAGCTGCAATTCCGATCGGACCATCGTCGGCCGCCGCTCGGCCCAACTCGTGTCGTTCGTGTTGAACAGGATCTAAACGTGTCGGTTGTGTGATCATGAGTCGGGGCTGCCCGGGATCGTGGTGCCAGGTCTGTTGTCATCGGCACGGGTCAACCACGAGAACGGGCCGGCAATGAAGTTTGCTAGGTTAGGTTCGCGGCAGATCGCAAGAGCGGTTTCGTCAGTAAGTCGGAAGGATGCGACCGTGCGTAAGGTTTCAGTTGCCGGGGTTGGCGCAGCAGCGGTGTTTGCCGCGTTCACATTGGGCATCCCGACCGCTCCAGCGGACGACCCCGGTGTGGTGTCGCTGGGTGATCGGGGTGAGTTGACGAACGGCGACCTGGTTCAGGCGTGGACGGTCACTGCGCTCAAGCCCAGTCACGACGCCATCTCCTACGAGCCGAAGGGGACCCTGTGGGAGGCGACGGCGACGGATGAGGCCATTCAGGGGTCGGTTATCCCGATGGTCTCCAACTTCAATGCGCGCGCCGCAAACGGAGACTCCTATCGCGTGCTGTTCGGCATTGCGACTCCCAACGGGATCAACCCGGAAACCCTCGCACCAGGTGAGAAGGTGACGGGAAAGCTCTACTTCGATGTGACGGGCGCGGACCCGGACACCGTGTTCTACCGCAACAACACAGCTGAGCTGATGGCTTGGACGCCCGCGAAGACTCCTGCTGCAGGTGCCCCGGCGCATTCAGCACCCGCACCGGCACGACAGCAGCCCGCCGCGGCCGGACCTTCGCCGAGCCCCTCGCCGTCTCCTTCGCCGAGCCCCTCACCCTCTCCCAGTCCGTCTCCGTCTCCCAGCCCGTCGCCGTCGCCGAGTCCGTCGCCTTCACCTTCGCCGAGCCCGTCGCCCGTGCCGAACCAGGGCACCCCGGCCGGCAGCAGTGAAGGCACTCCCGCCGGTGGTGGGAGCGAAGGAACCCCGGTTGGCGGCGGTGAAGGAACCCCAGCCGGAAATGGTTCGGCGGGTACGCCCGCTGCTGACGTGCCGGGCGGAACTCCGGCGACGGGTACCGAAGGCGGAAGCCAGGGCACCCCGGTCGGCGGCAGCCAGGGGACACCTGTTGGTACCGGTTCTGAGGGGATGCCGGCGACAGCCGGCAATGGCGGCACGCCGGCGAGCGTGAGCCAGGGCACGCCGGTGGAGGGGCAGCCACACGGTGTGGGCTCGGTCCCGGCCAACGGAGTGGTGCAGGACCCTGCTGCCAGCCCGGCGTCGCATGTAGGTGGCGCTGCCAACTGACGGCAAGGGCCTGATCGATGAGCACGCCTCCCATGCCACCGGGTGAGCCGGGGTGGCTGCACAGTCCGGTTCCGCCACCTGCTGGCGCGTCCCCGTCAGTTCCCCCTCAAGGCCCGCCCCCCACACAACCCACACAACCCGTGGGGCCTCAGGTGCCGTATACGGCACCACAACGGTCCGGCCGCGACGAGCATCCGACGGATCCGCGCTTGTCGGCTGGTCCCACGCCACCGGCTCCGCCACCCGGCGGCGGCGAGGGTTGGTGGAATCTTTTCGAGTCGGCGGCTGAACCGCCCCCACCGCCGCCGAAGCCGCGGCGCCGGTTGATCATGATCTCGGGGTCAGTCCTTGCGGTGGCGGTCCTGTGCTTGATCGGCGTTGTGGTGCTGTTCGGCTCACGCGCTCCTCAATCGGATGGGCCCGTTCGCGCAGAACAGACGACAACCGAAGCCCCGAAGCCGGATTCCAAGCTTCTGTCGATGCTGCCGCCCGGAATCGACGGGAATGGGTGCGCGCCGGACACCGCTGGCAGCACCCAACCGAGCATCGTCTGCAAGGGCTCCGGTACGGCCGGAGATCCGAGCCGACTGACACTGACCGGCGCCGGTGACAAGGCCGGGCTCGACGCTGCCTTCAATCAGGTCGTGAACCGCACCAAAGTGGTTCTGTGTCCCGGCAATATTCAGTCACCCGGACCGTGGCGGCGAAGCGCTGCGCCGCAGGTCAGCGCCGGCACCCTGATGTGCGGGTGGCAGGACAAAACACCCGTGGTGGCCTGGACGGACGAATCCCGGCTGCTGGTGGTCGTAGCCGAGGGTGCCCCGGGCGTTGACGCATTGACTGCTCTGTACCGCTGGTGGACCACCCACTCTTAGACGGCAGTCCGAGCAGAGTTCAGGACCGTGCTGCTCCTCGGAGGCGACCGAAATCCTCCGACACCGACGCAGCCAGGTCGAGGTAGGCGTCCATGGTCGCCTGGTTGAGTAACCCGAAATCGACGTCGGCGCCCTCGGAAAGGTGAGGGTCGAAGGGGATCATGTGAACCGACCGGCAGCGGGTCTCGAAGTGCTCGTAGAGCTTATCGATCTTCAGGTTCGCCGAACCTGGGCGTGATGCGCTGAACACCACGTGCGCGTCGCGGACCAAGCCCGAATGTCCGTGCTGCATAAGCCAATCCAAGGTCGCCGAAGCGCTACGTGCCGCATCCATGGCCGGTGCGCTGACCAAGACGATGGTGTGCGCCAGGTCGAGGATCCCGGACATCGCTGAGTGCATGATGCCGGTACCGCAGTCCGTGAGGATGATGTTGTAGTAGTGGCGCAGGATGTCGATGGTCTGCCGGTAGTCGGCGTCTCCGAACACCTCCGAGACGGCCGGCTCCTGCTCGCTGGCGAGCACCTCGAGTCGGCTGGAGGCCATCAGCGTGTGGTTCCGGACATCGGCGTAACTGTGGATATTGGGGTCCGACAATAGATCCCGCACCGTCGACCGGGTCGAGACGTCTCGGACACGTTCGGCCAGAGTACCGCGGTCGGGGTTCGCATCCACGGCAATTACGCGATCATGGCGAACCATCGCCAGCGCCGAGCCCAGGCCTAGTGTGGTCGTGGTCTTTCCGACGCCGCCCTTGATGGAGAGCACCGCAATACGGAAGTCGCCGACGATCGGCTGCCGGATCTGTTCCTGGATCTCCTTGCGCAAGCGCTCGCGCCGTGACGGACCAAGATTCACGTGGCCACCGGTGGCCTTGTGTACCGTACGGCGCCAACCGATTTGGGGTGCGTTCAGACGCGGATCGGCCAACTCGGCATCATCGAGTGGGGGCGGCACCCGGAACGCCTGGGGCTGACGGAAATTTGGTGGTGCGGCGTGTCTCGGAGCCGGTTCGACTGGAGCCGCCGGTTGTGGTGCGGGCTGCTGCGGTGCGGCCTGTTGTGGTGTCGCCTGCGGCGCCGGTGCTTGGCCGGCAACCCAGCCGGGAGGGGGTGGCGGTGGCCGCCACCCCGGCGGCGGGGGCGGCAGCGGACGTCCCGACGGCAGCCGGGGCGGCCAGCCCGCCGGGAGGGGCGGTCCGGGCCGCATCTGAGGTGCAGGTATCGGCGGAGCATCGGTCAGGTTTTGATCCTGGTCGCCCGAAACCGACTCTGACGTCAATGGAGGCTGCACCACGTCCTCGGCGGCGGCGCGCTCAAAACGTCCGGAGAACAGGGACCTGTCATCGGAGACCGACTCATCGGGCCCGAAACGCTCGTATTCCACTGATGCCGCCGCGCCCGGTAGCTGCCAGGGGGGCAGTGCAAGCTTGCGTGCAGCTGCCCGATGAGGCGGCGGCGCGGTCGCATCACCGAAGCCCTCTGCGGCATCTCCGGCGGTGGGGGCATTCTCCCCGAGGGGAGGCACTTCGGGCAGCGACTCGTCTAGTCGCTGATCCCCCCACGGAGACTCCGACTCCGCGATGCCGTAATCGGTGCTCTCCGGGGAGGGCTCGGCAGGTGCCACCGGGAATTCATCTTCCACGGCAACATCGGTGAGGTCGGAAGTCGTTTCAGTGGTCTCTGCGGGCTCCAGGTAGTTGGGTTCCAGGTGACCGACGACGACGGTTTGCTCGTCCACCGCTGCCGCATAGGCCGGCTCTTCGATGGCGGGTTCTGGAACGTCCGTCGGATCGGCGTCTGGCTCCGAGGCATCGAGCTCGGCCCTCTTGGCCTCCATACGCGCCAGGAGAGCCGCTGCGCGCCGTTCGATCTCGTCGGGTTCCCCGGCGGATGTCGGGGAAGCTTCGGCCGGGGTTTCGGCGGTGGGCTGAGGCTCGGGGGCCTGGTCGAAGGCGTCCTCGGGTTCAGGCTGAGGGAGCGGCGTAGGCGGTTGCCAGACTGCTGCGGGTTCGGGCGCCACGACGGGTTCGTCCGGATTGGGCTGCATTATCGGCACCGGGGGTTGCCAGACTGGCTCCGGTTCGGTGGTGATTGGAGGCTCTGCCGCTTCAGCGTGTGGTTCTTCCTCGGGGTCAGCCATTTCGGGCTGCGGATCGTCTTCGTCACCGATTGGCTGATCGTCGTCGGGGGTTTCTGGGAGCGCCCCGACGGCGGCCAACAACGCGGCTGCGCGTCGTTCGATCTCATCGAGCTCGGGGGCGGCGGCCTCCGCTTCGGGCTCGATTGCTTCGGGTTCGGTCGGTGCCGGCTCGATCGGCTCAAGCGGAGCGGCGGCCGCCTCTTCGGCCTCCACCACTGCCTCGGGCTCGAAGGTCTCCACAACGGCCTCGGTCTCGAAGGTCTCCACCAGCGGCTCGGCCATGAAGGTCTCGGCTGATGGCTCGATCTCGAATGTGTCGGCCGGCGGTTGGGTCTCGAAGGTCTCCACGGTCGGATCGATATCGAAGGTGCCGTCCGCCCCTCGCTCGTCGACCTGGTCCCACTCGACATCGGCACCGGGGTCGGCTACCTGCTGGTCGCCGTCACCGACGATGGGTTGCCAGAGGTCTTCATCGACAACGGCAATCGCCGTGAGGTCGCCCGATTCGGTCGGCTCATCGGCAGTGGCGTCGTGATCTTCGAATGCCATGCGGTCGGGAGATACGGATTCGGCCGGAATGGCCGGCTCCGGGGGAGCGTCATCCCAGTTGGGTTCATCGGTCACCTGCAATGCCTCCGGTTCCCGAGAGGTATCTGACTGCACAGATGCGGATTCCAGCCAGGGCCTGTCCGACTCCAACCAGGCCGCGAGCTCCGGCGGTGGGGTAGGGCTCCACGCTAAGTGATTCTCCGGGGCGCGGTGTCGCGCACGGCTGGGCGAGACGTCGATGACGCCTTCGGAATCGTCGATGGACTCAACGAGCTCGCGCTGCGAGTCGCGCGGTCCGGCCGGCGAGGTGTCGGATGCATTGGGGTACAGGTCGTCGTGCTGATCGAGTGGCGGCTGCGCCACGCCCTCTCCAGGGACATCGCCGACGACCTCCGTACCGGTGGCGTCAGCGACGTCGTAGAGGGTGTCCTCGGGCTCGTCGAAGTGACCGTGCCACGAGTCCTGGGACGATTGCATCAGCTCCACGTCGTCGACATCAGCCAGCGACGGCGCAGGGACCATCTCAGCTAGCGCCTGCGGTTCCATGCCTTCCACGAACGGCTCATCGAAGTCATCCTCGAACTGTTCATCGAAGGGTTCGTTCTCGTCGATATCCGGATCGACAAGCTCCAGGTAGCTCTCATCCGCCAGATCCTCGGCTACCTCGTCCGAGTCATTGGGCGACGAGCTGTCCTCGACCTTCGACGATCGGCTACGCCTGCCTGGCCCCGAGTCGCTCTGCTGCTTCTTTTTCTGTTTGCCACGAGCGGGCAACGGCCAGCGTCGTTCCTTTTCCGGTGGTAGCCAGGGCGGACGTGCCAGCAGGGCCTCGTCCGGCTCGACGGCAGGCTTCTTCTTCGACAACGTCCCCCCTTTCCCAGTCGCGGAATTGCGGCAGTAGCCATGGTACGTACTGGTGAGTATGAGTTCCCAATCCGAGCTTGCCATGGTTATCCAGGTCTCGCCGACACTAATCCGCCCTCGATCCACCGAGGTTGGAAGTCACCGCTCGTGTGGTCGCCGTTGAGCGCCGTTCCCGCCAGCGGCGAACGACGACGAAATGACTCCCAGGTTCTTTCCAGGTTGGGTGTTTACGCTTCCGATTTCTGGGAGGGGTGGCAATTGGCACAGGTTCTGGCACTGTCTATCGACGGTCTTCGGTCGGCCGGATTGCGCAGTCGCAGTGACGCCGAGGCGCTGGCCACTCCGGCCGGGGTGGGCTCGTCCCACCCGGGTATCGCGGCGTTTGATTCCGCGGTGACCTCGGCGCGTGCCCGCCAGTCGCGACGGATGTCGGGACATGCCGACAAGGTTGTGACGGCCGCGAACTGCTTCGACCTCACCGACGGCCCGTCGGCCCCGGGTCAGCTGCGTAGCGTGTAATTGCCGTGGCGGCAGTCAGCGGATCCCCGGCACCATCTGCGGGCTCCTCACCAACGGCGGAGACGGGCCTGCCGGCGCGTTCGCAGGTGGAAACCGTCGACACCTCCGACCTCGATGACGCCGCAGTGCGGTGGGTGCAGTTCGCCGACGACTCCGAAGACGTCTGGACCATTCACCGCAGCAACATCGATTCCCCTTCGGGCACCGTGTGGAAGGGTGAGACGAAAGACGCTGCTGTTGAGCGGGTGAGCGCCGATATCTCGGTGGTAGCCTGGCAATGCGACATCGCGCGAGAGGCGGCGGCGATCGCCCGGGAAGCCAGTGCGACACGGCACCTGCTGGCAGGCAAGGTCGTTGACGCCATCGCCGAAGCGGAGGACGACGGGTTCAGCGTCGATGAGGACCTGACGGTGCGTGACACCGGATTCGATCCCGACAACGCGACCGCACGCAAGACCACAGCCACTGAACACGCCGACTACATCCGCTGGCGCGCCGAACAATACGCCCGCGCCGAAACCTCGACCACAGAACAACTACAGGCCAAGGCCCACGAACTGACAGGCGCTCGGTTCAACGGCGAGAGTAACGATGGAACCATCCAGCTCGTCGACAACCGGATTAAGTTAGACCCTCAAGTGCCGACTCCGCCGCCTGACCCGACACCCACGGGCAAGGACGTTGTGAGCGTCTTGAATAAGTTGCCCAAGGGGAATTCGGTGGAGATTCGCGAGGTTCGTTCACTCGAGGAACTCGACAAAGTTTGGAACTGGCTCAAGGAGCACGGAACGCCAGTTCAAAATCCTTATGGCGACCCATCGAAAGGCGCGGAGATAACACTGCCCGACGGTACTCGCGTAGGCCGACGAGTCGTCGGAAACACGACCAACGGTGCCACGTTGGACATCAATGTCCCTGGAGAGGGCTACAACAAGGTTCATGTCAATCCAGATAGGGGTGGCGTTGCTCAGATTCCTGAACCAGCCCGGCCAGCGCCTGCCGAGACGAAGTCGCCCCAGTCCGGTACATCCGAGACCGAACCGTCACAGTCTGAACCAGCAGAAACGGAGGCGGCTCCCAAGGCAGGGCTATCCGAGGGGGTGGAACCGAAGATCGGGCTCCGCGGTATCTTCCTGGGAGGACCAGGCATAGACAACGTCACGCCGCACTTCGTTGAGCCTGGAAGACTAGCTGGGCAACCTGAGTTGCCGGTCATCGGCGACGGGATTCCAGATGAAGAAGGATTCGATGGATCCATTCCGTGATCGAGCGAACAGGGACAGATGCAATGGATGACGGTGCGGCGAATGCTCAGGGGCCTCTCGAGTCAGTTCGCAGGAAACTGCTGGTAAGCGGCCTGTACGACTGGGTTCCGTTGATACAGGTCGAGGACGTGTGTTCCGAGTACGGGTCCACCGCGGGTGGCGGATTGGAACTTGCTTATCGTGCTGTTCGGTCACTGCTGGAAGACGGTCTGATGGAGGTCGGTGACTCCGTTACTGCAACTGGCCAGCTCCGGGCATGGGAGGTTCCGATTGATGAATGTATGCAGCGGGTACGTGAACTCCGCGTTGATCCGAGTACCGACACCCAGGCGTCGATCTTCCGTGTGTGGCTGAGCTTGACGGAGCGTGGTGAGCGGGTTGCCCGACAATTCGAAAAAGAAGAGCAGGCATGATTTGAGTCCGGTTTCAGCCGCCCGAACTGACAGCTATCGGCTTGGGGAACACTAGCGATTCACCGTCGAGATACGGGTTATCGAAGTAGATCGACGCGGTCGGCGTCATCGTCGAGGCCCTCCGAATCCGGCGTCCGGCGTCGCCGGGCGACGGACAAGGCGAGGGCCACACCCATCAGAACCAGGCTGCCCGCGGCCACCGCGAAGATGATCAGCCGGGCGTGCCTGCCAGTGTCGACGACGGCGGGTCGGCCGGGAATCGGCTTGCCGGCCATCACATTCGGTAGTTCGTTGGGCGGAGGCAGGACGTAGGACAGCGCAGCAGTGGGATCGATGACTCCCCAACCGGTCGCGGAATTGGGCCCCGATCCGGGGGTGCGGGCAGATCGCTTGATGAGGTCCATCACCTGGCGCGCGTTCAGCGAGGGGTCACGGGACCGGATGAGCGCTGCCAGCCCCGAGACGAACGGTGCGGCGAAACTGGTGCCGTTGATGGGGGAGAGGGCACCCTGCTGGTCCGGTTCCGCGTTGATCAGGCCGGGACCGTTGGAGTCGAGGGAGGTGATCCGCTCACCGGGTGCCGCAACCGCGATCCATGGTCCGTGCAGGCTGAAATCTGCGGGCAACGCATCCGGGGTGACGGCGCCGACGGCGAGCACATACTTGTCGAACCAGGCCGGGCTCGCGATGGTCTTGACGGTGTCCCAGGCTCTCTCCAGGGGCAGATTCGGGTCGGTCATCTCGTTCTGTACCGAACACAAACTGCCCTGTTTGCTGAGATTACCGGCGGCAGCCACCACGACAACGTTCTGTTCGAACGCGTAGCGCACGGCTCGGCCGAGCGCCCCGTCCTCGGGCGCCGCTCGCACCGGTGTGCAGGCGGCCATCGACAGGTTGATGACGGTCGCACCCAACTGGACGGCTCGGGTGATCGCGTAGGCCAACGTGACGGTGTTGCCGTATCCGGTCGACACGGCATTCGGGTCGTTGTGCTGAGTGCCGCCGGAACCGGCGATTCCGAAGACCGCGCTGTTCTGCCGGATGGATAGGATCGTGGCCTCGGGAGCCACCCCGGAAAACATGTCATACGGGCTGGGAGATCCGGCGATGATCCCGGCGACCAGGGTCCCGTGAGCGTCGCAGTCCTGCAACCCGTCGGTGTTCGAGACGTAGTCGCCCCCGGCCTCCAGCGAGGGCAACCGCGGATGCGGATTGACCCCGGTGTCGATCACGGCCACCTTCTGGCCGGCGCCGCGGGAGAACTTCCAGGCGCTGGTGTAGTCGAGCATGGCTTCGGCGGCGGTTTGTACGGCGAAGTCGGTGTGCGGCAGCACTCCCGTTGCAATTCCGCAAACTGCCTTCTGCTCGGTGGGTTCCGTCGGGCCGACCGGTCCGCTGGGCGGTGGACCGGGCTCGACGACCGGCGGGGGAATCGCGACCGCCATCGGCGGCGAGAAGCTCGCAACAATCGCCCACACGGCAGCGACGGCGGCGAGCCGTCGAGGCACTGTCACCACCACGGACCCAGGTGCCGGTAGACGTCGAGCACCCACAGTGCCAACGGGACGAGCGCACCAACGGCCAGGTAATCCAGATAGGCCAGGGTGTTCGTTCGCCGGTTGCTGGGGACACGGCCTGATCGCGCCGCCAGTCCCAATACGACGGCACCGACAGCGATCACCAACAGCAGTGACACGGCGGCGACCGGAATCGGGAAGCGGCCCGATTGCGCCATCGTGGCGATTGTGATCACCAGGGCGATCGCCGGCAGGGCCGGTGCGATTCGCTCCCCCCACGATCTGAAGTAGCGGCTGCGCAACCCGAGCACAACCGCGCAGTTGAGGGTGAAAGCAGCCACCGCCCAGTCCACTCGGTCGGCGTCGCGCAGCAGCACCACACACGCCGCCACCGCAGTTACCGCGAACCCGAACAGCAGCGCCGACCTCGTCAGCGTCGCCGATCGCACCCGCGCCCACACCTCTTCGGCGGTGGGCATGTTGGTACCGGAGTTGGTGTCGTCCAGGGGCTTTGGCGACTCTGTTGCGGGAAACGGGTTGTCCAGGCTCCATTCATCGGTGGGTTCCGTACCGGGGGCGACCGGTGTTTCGAAGTGCTCACGCCCGGCGGTCAGCCGTGGCACGGCCCCGCACAGGAGAACGGTCACGATCGCCAGCACCAGGCAGACGATGTCGGTGCGGACGCCGACCGCGTGTACAAGTATTGCCACGCCGCATAGCCCGGCGAACAGCGAAGTGGCCAGAAATGGCCAATGACCCGTCCCGATCAGGCGGTAGACCACGTAGTTGACCAGCAACAGCGCCGCGCACGCACCGGCGAGCCCGAAGGTGCCGAGGTGACCCAGCGGCACACCAACTAGCACCGCGGCGACCGGGATCGTCGCAGCGCCCAACGCCATGGCGACATCATCGAGGCCGAAGCTTCGATGGGCGACGGCGGCAAAAGTGGTCAGCCCCACCAGGGCCATCAGACCGAGCCCGGCCATGACTGCCCACTGGATCGTCGGCATGGGCTGAATCAGCAGGAACGCCAGGGCAAACGCGCCCAGGTTCACGCCCACAAACGCCATCCACCGCGCCGAACCCGAATCCCACTCGGCGTAAGCCGCCTTGTTCAGCCGGGCTGCCGCATCGACGACGTCGTCGTAGAGCGTCGGCGGAGACAAGGCACGGTTCGACGTCAGCCGGAGTAATTCCCCGTTGACCACCCCGGCCTCGCGCAGCGTCTGTTCAGGCCGGATGACGGTGGCGTTGTCGAATCGGCTGAGCACCCAGAACGTACGGCGCTCTTCCTTGACGCGCGGATCCTCGTCGAGTGGAACGTCGCGCGAACGGACCAGCTTCGCCAGATCCGGAATGAAGCTGGATACCGGAAGGTCGACGGGCAGGCGGATGTCCAGCTGAGTGCGGCCACCGAAGACCGAGACACGAATGCGCTCGGGTTCGGCAGAGATCACCTGTACGTCGGAGGCGTCGATGTCGTTCACAGGTCAGGCATCTTAGACAGTTGGATCACACCGCTTTTCATCGTGCGTGAGACCAGCATTCCTCTGCCAGGCGGCATCTGGGAAGCCTTGTGTCCGAACAGTGCTCCTTCTTCGCGGGAGCCGCTCATCACCAACGCGTTGCACGACATGTCGCGCAGGCGCCCGATGAACTGGTCCATCATGGCCCGTCCCGCTCCGCCGCTGCGGCGGGTCACGATGACTCGCAAGCCGATGTCGCGTGCCTGCGGCAGGTATTCGACCAGGGGGCCGAGCGGATGGTTCAGCGAGCTGCCGGAGATCAGGTCGTAGTCGTCGATCATCACGAACAGATCCGGTCCGGACCACCAGGACCGTTCCTTCAGCTGTTGCTGCGTGATGTCGCTGGGAGGCAGCCGGTCTTTGAGCAGGGCAGCCAGCTGGCCCATCAGCTCCCCGCAGGACTGGGACGCGGTCGCGTATCCACCCAGGTACTCGTCGTCGACCACACCGAGCAACGAACGCCGGAAATCGACGAGGATGATCTTCGCCTCGTCCGGGGTGGCGTTCTCCATGATGCCGGCGGCGATATTGCGCAGCAGGCCCGACTTTCCGCACTCGATATCCGCGAACGCGACCAGGTGCGGTTGGGCATCGAAATCGATGACGGTCGGCTGCAGGTCCTCCTCGTTGATGCCGATCGCGATGCGGGATTTGCTCAGTGGTCCGATCGCCCGGGCGGCCCGCAGGACGGACTCGCGGTCGACGCTGTGCGGCAACATTCGCACCCGCTGGGCCTGACGGTTGCCATACCGCGCGCGCACCGCCTCCACGGAAGCGGCCACCCCGGTCGGCAGGCTCTCCACGTCGGAGCTCGAGTCCAGCCGCGGCAATGCCACCAGAAGGTGCAGGCGCTCGGCGGTCATACCGCGACCCGGGCGGCCCACCGGGACCAGCTCGGCGAACTTTCGGCCCACGTCGGAGTCGAGTGGATCGCCGAGCCGCAGTTCGATGCGGGTGCCCAGCATGTCCTTGACCGCAGCCCGGATCTCGAACCAGCGGGTTGCCGAGATCACCAGGTGCACACCGTAGGACAGGCCCTGAATCGCCAGCGCCTGCAGCGTGGGCTCCAGCATCTCGAAATCGCTGCGGATCGATGCCCAGCCGTCGATGACCAGGAAAAGGTCACCGAACTTGTCCTGGCTGAGCGGGTCCTGGGCCGCGACCTCCGGCGGCAGCGTGGCCAGGTGTGCCTTGCGCTGCCGGAAGTCCCGCATCGACTCGATGCCCAGATCGCGGAAAAGCAGTTCGCGGGAGCGCAACACCCCGGAAACCTCGGCCACGGTACGGCGGATGCCGTCGGCGTCCATACGGCCCGATACCCCGCCGACGTGTGGCAGGTTGGCCAGGCTGATCAGCGTGCCGCCGCCGAAATCCAGGCAGAAGAACTGGATCTGCTCGGGGGTGTGGGTCGCGGCAGCGGCCATGATCAACGTGCGCAACGCGGTCGACTTGCCCGACTGTGGGCCGCCGACGACGGCCATGTTGCCCTGGGCGCCGGACAGATCCACCGCCAGCACGTCCTGACGCTGGTCGTAGGGCCGGTCGATCAGACCCATCGGCATCCACAGGCGGCCGTTCTGGTTCTCCGGAGCGTCCCACTTGGACACCGGCAGCAACTCGTTGACCGCGGGGCTCTCCTCCAGCGGCGGCAACCAGACTTCGTGGGCCGGCCGGCCGTGCCCGCGCAACCGCGACACCACCATGTCGAGCAGGGTGACCTTGGTCGGAGACGCCGGCAGGTCCGGAGTTTCCGGCTCGAGAATCTCCGTAGGCGCCGGCAACGGTGGTGGGTCGTCCTTCTTCACCGGACTGGCGGTGAACAGCTTCGGCGCCAGCGCGCCGCTGAGTTTCGTCACCCTGCCGGTCTGCGCCGAGCGCCGCGGCCGCACATACTCGCCCGAGACGTAGCAGGTGTTGAACCGGATCGGTTCGGAGGCATCGCATTTGAGGAACGCCGACCCGGGAACGCTCGGCAGGTGATAGGCGTCGGGAACGCCGAGCACGCTGCGTGACTCTCCGGCGGAGAAGGTCTTGAGGCCGATCCGGTACGACAGGTGGGAGTCCAGGCCCCGCAACTTGCCCTCTTCGAGTCGTTGTGAGGCCAGCAGGAGGTGCACGTGCAGCGATCGGCCGAGTCGGCCGATCATCACGAATAGCTCCGCGAAGTCCGGTTTCTGGGAAAGCAATTCGGAGAACTCGTCGACGATGACGAACAGCGCCGGCAGCGGGTCCAGGTCGGCGCCGTTGGCCCGGGCGCGCTCGTATTCGGTGACGTTCGGGAAGTTGCCGGCCTTGCGCAGCAGCTCCTGTCGGCGGTTCAGCTCGCCCGCCAGGGCGTCGCGCATGCGGTCGACGTAGATCAGCTCGTCTTCCAGGTTGGTGATGATCGCGGCGATGTGCGGCACACCCTCGAGGCCGAGAAAGCTTGCACCACCCTTGAAGTCGACTAGCACCAGGTTGAGTTGATCGGGGGAGTGCGAGGTGATCATGGAAAGCACCAGCGTCCGCAGGAATTCGGACTTTCCGGATCCGGTCGCGCCGATGCAGAGCCCGTGCGGGCCCATACCGGCCTCGGCGGACTCCTTGATGTCGATCTCCAGCGGCAGGCCGTTGGGGGTGTAGCCAATCGGAACGCGCAGGCGTTCACGTGGCGTGCGCCGGCGCCATACCTGTTCGGGGACGATTTCCGCGGCATCGGAGATCTTCAGCAGGTTCATCAGACCGGGGTCTTCGGCGCGGGTATCGGACTCCAGGCTGACGATGTGCGCGGCGTTGCCGAGTCGGTACCGGCCGATGCGTCGCGCGGTGGCCTCCGCCTCGGCGACGGTGATCCGGTCCGGGGTCGCGAAGCGTTCGACGCCGACTGCCGTGCGCGCGCCCACGTCGTCCCCCTCGACGACGAGTTGGAACGCTCGGCGGGCCACGGCGCCTTCGGGCGCACCGTTGAGCTGAAGTACCGTCACGCCGTCGAGGCCGGCATCGGTGACCAGCCGCTCGGTGCCGGTGATGTAGCCGTCGTCGAGCACGACGACCAACCGTTTGAGTCCTTGCGGAAGGTCGGAGTTGCGCGAAAACCGGCCCCGTTGAGCCAGGTCGTCGGCCAGCGAACGTTCCAGCAACTCCAGGGTGGGATAGACCATCCGCATAGGCCCCATCCCGTCCCTGGCGGTCGGGTGCTGGGCGTGCGGCAGCCACTTGACCCAACTCCAGTTCTCGCCGTCGGGGTTGGCGGTGACGACGGCCACCTGGACGTGATCGGGTCCGTGGAAAGTGCACAGTTCCAGCAGCATGGAACGCACCAGCTGCTGAGCCAGCTTGCGGTCGCCCTCGAAGGAGATGACCGGGAACGCACGTAGGTTCAGCGCCGTCGGGAGCGCATGAACAACCGAGTGGGTCTTGACGTAGCGTCGGAGCGCCACGGTGGAAACCGGCTCCAGGTCTTCGGGCGGGCCGGTCTCGGGTGCCAGCAGCCGGGTGGCCAGCCGTTGGGTGCCCACCCCCACCCGCACGTGGCAGAAGTCGCTGTCGCTGGGCCGGCGCTCCCACATACGGGGCGACCCGACCACGTCGGCCAGCGCCCGTGGGTCCGGGTGGCTCCACTCCAGGGCGGTGCGCTGTTCGTCACCGGTGGTGTCGGCGTCGTCGCGAAGGTTCGCCAGGTAGCTGAAGTAGTCCTTGCGTTCCTCGTTGAGCTCCGCGGCCGCCTTGCCCTGCCGCTGGCCGCCGCCCATGAACATGCCGGCCATCGACATGATCATCATCATCGGGAAGATCAGGAACATCGGATTCTTGGTCATGTCGCGCCCGCCGACGGTCACCATCAGCGCGATCATCCCGACCACCGCGACGATCATCACGAACGGCATCAGCTTCATCAGCAGATTGCCCGGGATGACGCGGGGCACTTCCGGCGGGGGTTGGAGGTTGACCTCGCCTCCGGGCATGCGGGGCGGCGAAATCCGCTGCCGACGCGAGAATGGCTGGCTGCTCACCTAAATCAATTCACCTAACCCAGTCTGCGACGGTCACTTGCGGCTTCCCTGGGTATTGTCAGCAGGCGAAACATCGTCAGCGGGCGCGAAGACGTCAGCGAGCGGGAACAACACAGCCGGAGGAGGCCGCCGCGTTGACTCTACCGCCATCTCTGTCGGACCTTGAAGCAGAATCCGAGGCCGAACCGGAGCTTAGCCGGATGACGCTGGTGGTGGGCACACTGCGCATCGACGTCGGTTTGCCGCCGAACGTCAGCATCGCCAACTTCATCGACGACGTCATCGACATCGCCAATGACCAGATCAGCGCCCATCCGGAGTTGGCCGGCAGCCAATTCGACACGGCCGAGGACAAGTGGACCCTGGGGCGCCTGGGCGCCGATCCGATCGATCCGAGCAGGTCGCTGGCCGAGGCGAACGTCAGCGACGGCGAGTTGCTGTCGATCCGGGAGATCGGTGAACCGTTCAGCCCCCTGCTGTTCGACGACGTCGAGGATGTCGAGGTGGCTCCGGACCGGGCGAATGTGGCCTGGATGACGTGGTTCGTCGACAACCAGCGGATGATCGGGTACCTGGTGACCGGGCTGGCGGTGGCGACAGCCGCGGCGCTGTTGCTGCCGAGCCATGCCGGTGACCTGGTTCTGGCCGGCACAACGCTGGGCCTCGGCGTATTCGGGGTGATCGTCGCGTGTGTGCTGGCGCTGCGTTCCGGTGGAACCACGCGGCCGCAATGGGTGTCGGTGGTTGCCACCCCGCTGCTGTTCGGCGGTCCGCTCTATGTGATTCCGGAAGGATTCGGCGCCAAAGCGCTGCCGATGGCCTTCGGGCTGACAGCGTTGTCCTCATTGGTGATGCTGCTGATCACCGGCAACGGTCGGGCATTGCACACCACGGTGATCACCCTGTCGGCGCTCGGCGGTGCCAGCACTTCGGCCCAACTGCTCTGGCACCTTCCGCAACGGACCATCGGCGCGGCGGTGGCGACCTTGGCCGTCGTCGTCATCTACGTGTCACCTCGGGTCACCATCGCGCTGTCGAAGCTACCGATCCCTCGGGTGCCCACCGCCGGTGAGCCCCTGGACGACATCGAAACCCAGGGCGGGACCACCGTCGAGGGCGTCAACGCCATCGGCAAGCAGATCATCCCCACCGAAGAGGGGATGATCGGCAGGCTTCGGCGGGCCAACGCGTATCTCACCGGCATGCTGGTGGCAGCCGCCATCACCGCGGCGGTGGGCTGCTACCTGTGTGTCGGCGGCGCCGGCGGGTTCTACTGGCAGGGCACGGCGTTCTCGGTCGCCGTAGCGACGGTGCTCTGCCTGCGCGGCCGCAGCCACCACGACCTCATCCAGTCCGCCACGCTGATCGGGGCCGGACTCGTCATCGCCTTGACGATGATCGTCAGCAACGGACTGCGGGTGCGCGACGGGCAGGTCGACGCCGCGCTGGCGCTGGTCGGCCTTATCGCGCTGATCATCGCCTGCGGCATCGTCGCGCCGCGACTGGAGTTCTCGCCGGTGATGCGCCGCCAGGTCGAGCTCCTGGAGTATCTCGCCATCGCGATGGTCTTCCCGCTGTGTTTCTGGATTGTGCGCCTCTACGCGTTCTTCCGGGAACTGCGGATCTGACCGGCTACTTCTTAGGAGGATCCACCTTCACCCCGGTCGGATCCGCCGGCAGGGCGTCATGCGCCACCAGCGCGGCTTCCTGAGAGAGGTCGGGGCCGGCGGGCAGCAGCGACAGCACCGACCAGGGCGCGGGCTGGGGACGCATCACGTTGGTTTCGGGCTCGATGATCCCGGTCACCCCGAGCGCGGCGGCCGTCGGCAGATCCTTGATGTGGTAGCGCAGTCCGGTGTCGGCGACATAGAACAGCTGCCCGGCCGCTCGGCTGTCCTCGGCGCTCCCGGTCGCCTCCACGTACTCACCGGTCCCGGGTTTCAGGTACACCCAGTCGAGGCCGGGGCCCGTTCCGTCGGCGCTGGCCAGCCGGACCGGAAGAGCGGCGGTGGGGATCGGCAGCCGGTGTCCGACCAGCAGCCGCAGGGTGGCCTGCGCGGCCGTCTTGGCGTGCTGCCAGGACATACACGCGACGCGGTCGGGCTCCAGATTCACGATCTGCGGCGACACCGTCGGATAGTGGTCGACGGGCAGCGTGTGCACGATGGGTGCGTTGCTGACCAGCGACGGTGAAACCTCGCGCACGCCATGCGGATCGTCGGCGGGGTCGCCGTAGCGGATGATGTCGGCGGTGGCGTCGGAAATCTTCTGCAGGCCGTCGCGCAACACCACGTACAGCTGCTCGCCGGTGGAGTCCGACGTCGTGATCATGGAGCCGATCCGGTAGGGGTCGGGCAGGTAGGGCGCCGGGGCGCCCGCGCCGTCGATGCTGACCGATCGGATCGGTTGCTCCAGCGGGAAGGCGTTGAGCAAGCCCGGCGAGATCGGCCGGGGATACACGTCCTGCAGGTGCAGCGCGTTCACCACGACGGTGTCTCGAGGGTCGATCGCGGCCCGCTTCCCGTCGTAGATGAGGTAGACGGTATCTCCGGACATTGCCAGCAGCATCTCGGCCGGAGAAGCCGCCCGGATGTCCTCGCCGAGAACTGGGTCGTTGGCAAGGACCGAGGTTTCCAGCCCGCCGGGTCCGGGACCGTCGCGAACATCCGGCGTGGTCAACTGGTCGCACACCGTCCATGACGACATGTCCATGTTGTCCGGGGCGTGGATGGCCGTCGGTGCGCCCAGGATGCCGACCATCGGGCCGCGGGGCAGCTGATCGAGGAAGCGGTCGTCGACCTGCTTGGGCGCATCCGCGGAACCGGTGATCATCCGGGCGGAGCTGATGTTGAGCACGGGGTGCACCCGGTCGCCGATCCGGACGAACATGCCGGCATTGGATTTGCTGACCAGGATCTGCGCGTTGCCGATGCTGGGGGTCGGTTTGAAGAAGGCCAGCACACCGGCCGCGCCGGTGATCAGAACGGCGATCACCATTCCCACCAGCAACGATCGGATCTGCCCGCGCATCGGGTCGTGGATCATCCGGGAATCGGCACGGATCAGTGCGTGCTCGAGCCGGCGGATCAGGAACCGGTAGCCGTTGACTTGGGCGCGCGTGGTAACTTGCGCTGGCATTACCGCTCCCATCAGCTTCGGTCACGTATCGAAGCCGTCGGTAGCGTACAACAGTGTCACGAGGGTTCCGGCATCTCATCGGGTGCCCCCAAAGCTGATTAGGAAGCTGACTTGCCTGGTCGTCGTGCCGGGGCTCCGCGCCGCCAACGCCGGAAGCCACTCGAGCCGAGCCGCTTGCGGTCAACCGTCGAAATCCGTGCCGAGCGGGTGCTCCCGCTGGCGGACCTGGTGCTGCTCCAGGTCCTGATTGCGATCGGCTTGATGGTCGCGCTGCTCCTCCATGTTCCCGGCTGGCAGGGTGCAGCCGCCGGCTTGGCCCTCGGACTGGTGCTCGTGATCCGCGCCCGCGGTACCACCCTGCCGCGATTGCTCGCCCTGCGTTCGGGATTCCTGCTGGAGCGACGCCGACGCACCCGCGGTCCCGGCCCCGCCGAGCCGTTCGACGCCTCCGCCAGCGATGGCACGCTGATCGGCTTCCGTTGGGACGGGCGGACTCTGCTGTCGCTGTTGAAGATCGAGGAGAACCCGCAGGCGCTGACGGTGATGGAACCCGGTGTCACGGTCTCCGGCGACACCGTGCCGGTCGACGCGTTGGTGGAGTGCCTGCAGCAGTTCGACATCACCCTGGATTCCATCGACGTGATCAGCCAGGGTGCCCGCTCGCACGGCCACACCGAGGTGGCCGCGGTCTATGACGCCGTGCTGGGACCGCTTCCGGCGATCGCGCAGCGCTCGGTGTGGGTGGCCATCCGGTTCGATCCGTCCAAGTGCGCCGACGCGGTACGGCGCCGCGGTGGCGGGCGCGAAGGCATTCTGCGTGCGGCCACTACCGCCACCCGACGGGTTGCCAATCGCTTGACCGAGGCCGGTCTCGGGTCGCGGATCCAGTCCGCCAGCGAGATCAGCCAAGCCGCCAACCAGCTGTCCGACGGCGTCAACCCGCACACCGTGGAGGAAACGTGGCGGACCTGCCAGGAGGGCCGGTTCAAGCTGCGCAGCTTCGGCATCAAACCGGCCATGTTGACGACGGCCGGCGTCGGCCTGGTGTGGACGATCCCCAGTTACTCGACGACGGTTTGTGTGTCGCTTCGGCGCGATCCCAACGAGGTCACCCAGGTGCGCGGCCTGGCCAGGTTCGACACCCACAACCGGGCCAGGATTCATCTGCGCGGCCTTACTCACCTGCGCGGATACCAGTACTCGGCGCTGGCCTCCAGCCTGCCGGTCCCCGAGCCCACGCGCCAGATCGACACCTGGGCGTACGCCGCTCAGGAGCAGGACTTCCAGAACATGGCGGTTCCGGCGTCGGGATGCGGGCAGGTCATCGGCGCCGACGAGAACGGCCGCGCAGTCGCGCTGCCGCTGTTCGGACCGCAGATCAGCAGGGTGGAGATTATCGGCACCTTGCATCTCGCGCAGCAGGCGGTGCTGCGATCGCTGGCCCTCGGCGCGCGGGTCCGGGTACACAGCCAGCGTCCCCGCCTCTGGCGGGGGATGGTCGAGGAGGTCGACGACCACGACCTGCTGTGGGTGGCAGATCCCAACCGCCGGACCATGCAGGCAGGCGCCGATCGCAACTTCACCGTCGAGGTGTTCGATGGTGTCGCCGAGCAGTCGGTGCGCGTCGGCGTCACGGCGATGGTGGTGGTCCCGCCGGATTCAGCGCCCAGCCCGAACGCGGACGTAGCGCTGGAATTGCTCGACACCGAGACCGACACGGTGAAGGTGAGCACACGGGCAGGATCCTCGGTGGTCACCATGGTCGCCACCGATGAGGAAATGCGCTACATCCGCGATTCGTTCGATGCCGAGGGCTAACATCCGGGTGCGTTAGCGTGGACCGAAGGCCCCCACCGGGCCCGGCAATGCAGGAGGTGGCATGTCCTATCCGTCCGGAAACCAGGGGTACTACTCCGCCGGGTTCGACGACGGTGCCGATCCGGACGAGAAACCGACGTTGCCGCGCTACCTGGCGATTGCCGTATTGGCGCTCGGTATCGCTTCCTATCTGGCGAGCTTCGGTCCGATGCCCGACGGCAACGTCGGGGCCTGGGGAGTCCGGTTTGCCGTCCTCGCCGGGTTGCTCGCGGGCTTCGGCCTGATTCATCGCCAGAGCTCGGGCCACGTGGTGGTAGCTGCGCTGGCGGTGGCCGGATTTCTCGATGCGCTGGCGGCGGTCATCACGGCGTCCGGCGTCGGCTGGGCGCTCATCCTGATCGTCGTGCTCAATGGGATTCAGTCGGTGGCCGCGATCATCGCGTTGCTTCAGGCGCACCCCACCGATGACGCGGAGGCCCTCTCGACATATCAGGCCTACGCCGATTACTGGGCCCAGATGCAGTACTACGGGCAGTATCCGGAGGCGGCCGAGGCACCCGAGGCCGTTCAGCGTGCCGGCCAGGGCCAGGCGGTGGGACAGTCGGCCGGACTCGCTGCGGGACAAGCGGTTGCCCAGGTCAACGCCCGGCCGGCGCGGTCGGCGGAAGCTCAGGCCGCGGGCTACGGTGACTTCGTCGGGAACCAGGATCCTGAGCGTACGGCGATCATCGATCGCATCCCGGCGCAGCCGCAGCAACAACCGGGCCAGGCGGGTTTGCCGAACGCCGCCCGGGCACAAGCCCAGGCTCCGTCGCAGCAGCAGGGTGTACCGCCGGGGGCAGCGGAGATACGCCAGTCCGGCGCGTCGTAGCACCGCAGAACTTTGTGCGCGTCGACTGCGCAACCACCTGCTAGTCTCGGTTTTGCTAAGACCCGTCAATGGGGAGGGTCCGGCGGAACTCCTCCGGTCCGCAAACGCCGATCACCGGCCGGGTTCCGGCGGTACAACATGAAATGCATGGGAAGGACGACATGGACATCACGGCAGCTGGTAGCGCCACATCATCCGGCAATCTCGACAATGACAGTGGCCTGGCTGTGAGCCCGGCCGAAGCGCTGGCCGCCTTCCAGGTCGCCCGCCAGCACGGTGAGAACGCGCACCGCATCTTCCAGGGGATCGAGGAGGAGCAGCGCGCGATGGCCTCGAACTGGGGCGGTAGCAGCCACGGCTCGTACATGAACGCCGCGCTGTCCTACAACGACGAGGCGTCCGAGATCACCAAGGGCCTCTTCAATTTCATCACCACCGCCGAAGAGGGCGTCAAGCAGCTCCAGTCGTTCGACGACGCCTAGCCACCAGACCACAACGGAACTTCGAAGGAGACGACAATGGCCGACTCAATTCAGTACGGCAAGGCCGCCTACAACAACCTTGATGAACTGGCCGGTGCGGGCACCAAGCTCGACGCCGCAACCCAGGAACTGCGTGACGCGTTCCGCACCCTCTACGGTGTTTTCGCCGGTCAGGGCGCCGCGGCCGTTGCCGAGGTGGAGACCGCCGTGGGACTGAACCTGCAGGACTGGATCTCCCGCCACGGTCAGCAGACCCGCAACGCCGTCGACCAGCACGACGCGATGCACGCCCAGGACGCCGCAGTCCGCGACGCCGTGGCCGGCAGCTACGGTGGTGGCCGCAGCCTGTAGGCCGCGCACGCCTGCAACGGTCGTTGCATCCGGGACCTTTCGGTCCGGGTGCGACGACCGTTCGCGTTATGCGAGGTCAGTGCACCAGGCGTTTGCACAGCTCACTCATGCTGTGCGCGGCGCTTCGGGCGGTGGCGATGGCGTCGCCGCTGGACTCGTCGAAATCTCGGTAGGCGGTGGACAGGGCCACGAGGGACGCCACCGCGGTCAGCGACGTCTGGGTGAGGATATCGGTGGCGCCGGGCGTGATCGCTTGCCGCAATGCGTCGCCGGCCTTCAGAAACAGCTCGCTGGAGTGCTGGACTGCAGCCACCCGCTCGGTATCGTCGCGCACCGCGGGATCCAGAATGCTGGTTCCCTCCGGAATGACCGACAGGGCATCGGCCGCCTCGTTGATCAGCTTGCCTGAGGCATCCCAGCCGCCGCAGGTCTGACGGTCGGCCCGATCGGTGGGCTGTGCCTGTGCCGTGGCAGACGGGCTCGCGCTGACCGTGACAGTGGTGCTGGTCGACGATGTCCGGTCCGTGGTCAGGGTCATTGCACCGGCTCCGATACCTCCGCCCACCAGCGCGCCGGCTGCTGCGACGCCGACCATCGCCGGCCAGCGCCGGGGTGCCCGGTACAGCCTGCCCGTGGTCACCGGTGGTAGTCCTGTCCGCTGACCGGGTCGGCGGCCTCCGACCGCTTCGCAGGGTGTGCGAACCCGTCGGCGACGGTGGCAGCCAGCTCCAGGAAAGCCTGGCGGGCCGTCCACCCCACCAGATCAAGGGTCACCTCGGAACCTTGGGCGAGGTGGTCGTCGAACGGAACGACGTGCACCGCACGCACCCGGGTCAGGAACTGGTTCGCCAGTAGGTCGATGTCCACTGACATCTTGCCCGGGCGCGCGGCGCTGACCACGACGACGGCTCCGGGCACCAAGTGGGCGTAGCCATTCTTCGACAACCAGTCGAGGGTGGCCAGGCCGCTGCGCGCCGCATCGATGGCGGGGGAGACGACCAGGACTAGCGAATCGGCCTCGTCGAGCACCCCGGCCATGGCCGAGTGCACCAGACCGGTGCCGCAATCGGTCAGGATGATGTTGTAGAACCGCTGCAGCAGCTGCATGACGGTCCGGTAGTCGCCCTCGGAGAACGACTCCGAGGTTGCCGGGTCACGTTCGGAGGCGAGGATCTCCAACCGGCTGGAGTTCTGCGAGGTGTGCTGCCGAATATCGGAATACCGGGCGATTCCCTCGTCATACAGCAGATTCCGCACCGTGGAACGACTCTGATTCGGGCCGCGCTGGGCCAGCGTGCCGAAGTCGGGGTTCGCGTCGACGGCGATCACCCGATCGCCGCGGATGGCGGCGAAGGTCGACCCCAGACCGACCGTGGTCGTCGTCTTTCCCACACCGCCCTTGAGCGAGAGCACCGCAATGCTGTAGTCGCCGCGCACCGGCTGGTTCACCCGCGCGATCAGCCGCTTGTGGCTGTTTTCCTTGTCGGATTCGCCCGGATTGAGACCGGTGACCCGGTGCACGGCCTTGCGCCAACCGGTTTGTGGTGCCGGCTTGGCGCGCCGGATCAATCCGAGTTCGTTCTGGGACGGCAGTTGCGGCTGCCGTGAATCCTGTGGGCCCGGCAGGGTTCCGTGCGGCGCGGTGGTGAACGGCGTGGCCACCGGCGTGAACGACGGCGGTGGGGGAATGTTCCGGACCACCGGTGTTGTGGACTCCGACGACGGGACCGGCTCCGACGACGGGATCGGCGCAGAAGCCTCCGGCTGCGGCGGGGCGATGATCGGCAACGGCGAGGTGTCCGCTTCGTCCGTCTCCGGCACAGGGGTCTGCACCCAGGGTTCGTCCGGCCGGCCCATTTCAGTCCCGGCTCAGCATCGCCAGCGCGTTCTTGAGCGCGGCTCGCATGTCGACGGCCTCGATGCGCATCAGCTCCGCCTCGTCGAGATCCTCCAGCACCGCGCCGTGATTCTCGGCGAGCCGGTACTCGCGTTCCTCCTCGGCCGCTTCGATCACATTGCGGACGAAGCGGCCGTTACCGGCGAGGTCGATATCGCGGTGGGTCTGTCCGGACGCCTTGTCGGTGGACGTGGACTCGTACAACCCCTTGCATGCCTCTACCAGCTCGTCGTAGGCGCCTTCGGACAACTCCGAGTCGCGCCGCTGCGCGATCAGCCGGCCGATGTCGCCGAGCTCGGTCGGGCTGTAGGAATCGAACCGGATGCGTTTGGTGAACCGGGAGGCCAGACCCTCGTTGGAGGCCAGGAAACGGTTGATCTCGTCGTCGTACCCGGCGATGATCACCACGAGGCGATCCCGGTCGTTCTCCATGCGGGCCAGCAGGGTGTCCACGGCCTCCCGGCCGAACGCATCCCCGCCTTGGAGTCCGGTCTGGATCAGCGTGTACGCCTCGTCGATGAACAGCACGCCGTCCATCGCCGAGTCGATCAGCGCCGATGTCTTGATGGCGGTGCTGCCCAGATGCTCGCCGACCAAATCGCTGCGCTTGGCCTCGACGACGTTCGGCGTCTTCAGCCGGCCCAGGCCGCAGTACATCTGCGCGACGACCCGGGCGATGGTGGTCTTGCCGGTACCGGGCGGTCCGGTAAAGATCAGGTGGAGGCTCCGCGACGCCGAGGTCAGGCCCTTGTCATCGCGGACCTTCGCCAATGTTGCCGCCGACCGGAGCTTCGCGACCTGCAGCTTGACGTTGTCGAGGCCGATCTGGCGGTCGAGTTCCTCCTGGGCGGCGCGCAGGTGGGCGTTGCCGCGGTCGGAGGCGTCGTCGTCCTCATCGGCGTCGCGAGCGGTGCTCGGATCCCACTTGTCGGTGCGGGAGTCGATCGATTCCTTGGTGCTGATCATCAGCCGGAACTTCGGATCCTGCAACGCGGTCGCGTTGGCTTCGAAGCCGGGATCCTCGCTGTAGAGCCGCTCGAAGATGACCCGTGCCTCTGGCTCTTTGCCCATTTCGCGAAGGGTCAGCCCCTTGCAGAGTTCGGCGGCCTGGCGGGCGCCTGGGATCGGGCCCTCGATCGCCAGGTCGAGGCGCCGGATACCCTCGGCGAAAAGTCCCATCTGCGCGCAGGCGGAACCGACCATCAGGTGGGCGCCGGCGGCTAGGTACTCGTCGGTGAACGACGCGGAATTGGCCAGCGTCGTGAGCACATCCGGCCAGCGCAGGGTGGTGAAGTACAAGGTCGCGCGGACATACGCGTAGATCTCGGCGTTCCCGGCGTCGCCGCCGGGCATCGCCCGCCGCATCACCTCGAGCTCGTCGAGTACCTTCTCGGCCTCGTCGTAGTCGGCGCCCTGGATGACCCCGGCGGCGTAGGCGAGCCAGACCTCCGTCAGCGAGCTCAAGGTGTAGTCCAAGTACAACCCGGTCTCGAATCGCCCGGCCAGCTCGTTGCGCGCCAGCCCGAGCCGGCGCTGCTCCCGTCCCAGGTTCGCCTTACTGGTGCGGTACAGGTGATAGAGCACCTCGGGAGTGCCTTCACCGGCCGCCGCGCGCCCGAGCCAGGCGTCGCACATCTCCGGGTCGTATTCGGTGGCCCGCTTGAAAGCCAGGCCGGCGTACTGCACGTCGCGTTCGACTTCCATGCCGTTGAGCGGAATTCCCAGCGACAGAACGCCCGCGTCGAATACCCGTTGGGCTTCCCTGGAGCCACTCATCGCCTTGGTCATCCTCACGTCGTCGCTGAAGTTCCGTGACAGAGCGGCACTCGAATCGGCCTTGCAGCCGGATTTCCGTGGTTCCCGCCCTACTTTGCCGTTCGCACGGCTTCATGCAGTGTACTAACTTTGGGCCTATGCCAACCCACAACCTCACGCCGCCACCGGAGGCCGGTGCGTTGCCCGCATTCGCCCAGGGCCGCCAGGGTGCGGTGCGATCCCCGAGCGGGAGCATTTCGGTAGTGACGACGGAACGCGGCCTGCCGATTGCGCTCAAGATCGACCCCCGGGAGCTCAAGAAGTCACCGCAGCACCTGGCCGACCAGATTCTGGGGCTCTGTCGGTTGTCGGCTATGCGTGCGCAGGTCGAACACCGCAAGGAGATGAAGGCCCAGGGGCATGATCCCGGAACCATCGAGGCAATGCGGCTGGCCACCGAGTCCGAACTGGCCGCCGCCGAGGACGCGATGTTCGGCGATTCGGATCTGCCGGAGAGCTGGATGAGGCCGGTATGAACGCGCCCGGATACACCCCTGGGAGCACCAGCTTGGCTCGTTCGCTGATCGAGCGCGTGAAACAGCAGCGGGACCTGATGCAGTCGCTGGCCGAGCACACGGCGGCGGTGAGCGTGCGGGTCACCAGCCGCGACCAGTCGGTCAGCGCCGAGGTCGATGCGAACGGTGCGCTGAGCGGGTTGTGGCTGGGTCCGTCTGCGGCCCGAATGGGTGCCGATGCGCTGGCAAAGCTGATCGTGGAGACCTCACAGGAAGCCGCGCGACACGCCTCGGAGCGCCACGACTTCCTTTTCCAGGAGTTCAACACGCGCATGGAGGCGCTGAATAAGACGCCGTTGACCTGCTGGGATGGCAGTATCTTCGTGCCCGGCGAGGTGCGTGAGAGCGCAGAAGTTGCCCAGGACACGCAGCGTCCGTCAAAGTAACGTTTCGAGCAACACGCGGCAACGGTTATCGTTGCTGTCAGCAATGCCGGACTTGACCCGCGATCGGTACGTCGGGAGGGAAACATGAGTAACGAGGACTTTGCGGCGCAACCCGCCTACATGTCGGCCATGCAGATGGCGCAGGATGGCGCGTTCACGGGCATCACCACTGCATTTTCGGTGATCACGCCGGCGCAGTTGTCGAGCTTCGCGACTGCCATCGGGCCGCTGGGCGTGGTCAACGTGATCCCGGCGTTCTTCGCATCGACTGGGAACAACGTCGCCAGTGGCCTCGCCACCGGGGTCAACCACGCTCTGCTGGGGGCGTCCACCGAGGTGGCCCAGGCCGGCTACGTCAAGGTCGATGAGGCAACCGGTTCGGGTATGCCGAGCGCCGGATCGTCGGGCGATGGATCGCCCGGCGCTCGTGAGTACCTGAGCGGCCGGGATTCCGCCGACGGCGGTTCCGCGGCGACCAGCGTCTAGTCGGGCACGAGCATGGCAGCGAGGAATCCCGGGGGGCCGGTCGCTCCGAGTCCGGCGCCGCCCGCGGCTGCGGGCTCACCGGCTATCGTCGCCGGCAGCCCGCCGGTGTCCGGTACCAGCATGTTCGATCCGACGCCGCACATCAACGCCGTCGAGCACGGTCTGCAGGACTGGCTCAACAAGCCGACCCGCGACCTCCTGGATCAGTTGGGTGTCGATCCGAACACCAAGGCCGACGACCGGGCGCTGGAGGATGCGGCGGCCGTCGACGCAGGCGCCGGCGGTGGTGACATGGTCGCCGGCCTGATGTCGCCGATGCTGCAGATGCTCGGCACCTTGGGTACCGGGCTCTTTCAGGGCCTGAATCCGTCGCAGATGTTCCAGCCGATCACCCAGGCCTTCCAGCAGGGGGCCCAGAGCCTGCAGGGTCTGATGAGCCAGATGGGTCAGGGCAGCAGCAGCGGCTGGTCAGGTCTGGGCGCGACGGGTACGGTGGCCAAGACCGCGGAAACCGTCGCCAACGGGGCGGCAGTATCGGCGCAGGGCGCCGCCCTGGGCACTCAGGGTACGACGGCCGGGGCCGACACGGGCCAGGCGCATGCTCGGCTGGTGGAACTCATCGCCGAGACCCAACACCGGCTGGACGCGCTGTCCGGGGCGCTGCCGTGGTCGGCGCCGGCGATGGGCGAGACCGCCGGAGAGGCGACCGGGCGCGCGCTCGATATCATCGGAGAGCTTGAGGCAGCGCTGACCGCGCAGGCCGGGACCATGACCGCCACCGGCGCAGCTGTTCCCGTCGCCGAGGCGCCTACCCAGATGATGTCCATGCTGGGCCCGATGATGCAGATCGCCATGAGCATGATCGGCCCCGGCATCCAGATGGCCACCATGCCGCTGACCATGGGAAGTCAGCTGCTGACCCAGGGCGTGCAGGCCGGTACCCAGGCGGCCACCAGCATGGCTCAGGCCGTGGGCAAGGGCGGGGCCGGCGCGGCGGTGCCCAAGGGCATCGCCGCAAGCGGGACGTCTTCGCTGGGTGGCGCGGCCGCTCCCAAGGTGGGGGGCGCCGGGATTGGCAGCGGTGGTGGTGGCGGCGGGACGATCGCCGCGCGCGCATTGCCCACTGCGGCGCCGGCCAACATGGCAGCGGTCAGCGAATCGACCTCGGCCGCATCCGGTGCCGGCGTGCGCGCCGGAGTCGGTGGGACGGGTGCCGGTCCTGGGATGATGGGTGGCGCCCCCATGGCCGGAGCCGGGCAGCGTGGAGCAGGCGCGGGCAGCGGCGATCACACCGCGTCCACGTTCCTGCACACCACGGACCAGGGCGGCGAGATCGTCGGCGATCTGGGCAATGTCGCCCCGCCGGTGATCGGCGCAGACGACCCGAATGCCGATGTCGACATCGACCTGCGTATTTAACCGAACCGAACCAACCAAGGAGCGACGAGATGGCCGAGATCAACGACATCAGAATTCAGCCGGGCGAGGTCGGCGACGTCATCAAGCAGCTTGATGACCTGGCCAACCGGGTTCAGCACGTGCTGACCACCGAGGCGCCGAATCTCACGGTGGTGGCGTCCGGCACCGATGAGGTGTCGCAGCGCATCGCGCAGACCTCCAACGCCGTGCACGAGTCCTACGCCAAGGCCGCCACGCTGGGCACCGGTGAGATCCAGGAAGTCGCCGCGACGCTGCGGGCGCATTCGGGAAAGATTCAGGAAACGGACCTGGCCTGATCTCCGCGGGGAGCGGCCACAACGACGAACTAGGGACGGAGAGGAGGTCACGTCATGGGATTTACCAATGTGGTGTGGGAGTCGCGTAGCGCCGAGCAGTTGGCACGTGACCTGGTCAACGGTCCCGGCCCGGGATCGACCGGTGAAGCCGGAGCGGCCTGGGTGCGTGTCGCCAACGAACTGGGCAAGGTGTCGGCGGACTTCGACCGGATCGTCGAGCGGTTCAAGGCATCCTGGAACAGCGACGGCTCCGACGCGGTGTCGAAGAAGCTGACCGAGTTCGGCCGCTGGCTGCAGGCCCTTGCGCTGAACGCCGCCGGAAACGGCGAGAAGATCGAACAGGCCGCGGTGGCCAACACGGTGGCGATTCTGTCCATGCCCGACGTCGCCGAGGTCATCGAGGCCAAGGCCAGCGCGGATATGATGGCCTCCCTCGGTGCCTACAACGGCGCGATTCTCGATGGTCGGTTCGCCGAGTTCGAGGAAGCGGCGAACGCCCAGCAGGTCGACGCCGCGACGGTGATGCTCCGCTATGAGGATGCGGTTGCCGAATTCGCCCAGCCGTGGGAGCAGTTGCCGCCGCCGCAGGTGGTCAAGGGCGACGCGCTCAAGGCCGAGAAGGAGGGCAAGTCCGAGGGTAAGGGCGGCGGGCACGGTGGCGGGGGCGGCGCCGCGCGACCCCTGTCCCCGATGGCGGCAACCCCGATCAAGAACAGCGACGCGGCCAAGGACCTCAAGAAGACCCAGTTCAACGGGGGTCAGGGCGGCAACAACGGCGGTATGGGCCGGGGTGCCTACGGCCCGATGGGTGCGATGGGCCGTGGCGGTGGCCACGACCGTGAGCACGAGTCGATTCGTCCCGCGGAGTCCCTGGAGGGCGGCGGTGAGCCCGGTGCGCGGCTGTCGGAGATCGGCGGTCAGTCCTGGCTGCCGGCCGCGCAGCAGAGCGACGCGCCGTTCACCGTCGCCAACGTGAGTTGGGGTCCCAGCACCGCGGTGTTCGACGAGCTGGCCGCTCCGCAACCGACTCCGGACGCCTATGCCGACGAACCTGCCCGAACCCTGCAGCAGGTCTCTGATCGTTGGGTGGCCCCGCCGGTGATCGGTGCGGATCAGGAGCCGGTGCGATGACGACGGCGATGGTCGATGATCGCTTCTGCCTCACCGACGACGAGTTACAGGCCGCGGCGGCGCGGGTCGGCGTGCAGGGGTTCCCCGCCGTGCTGGCCATCCGCCCGCGCTACGGTACGCAGGAGACGCTGACCGAGGCGATGGATCGGGCGACCGCAACACTGGTGTCCCGTGATCTGGTCAACGACGGGGTGGTGGCGCCCGAGCTGGTCGGCTTGCTGCAGGCTATGCAGCGGCCGGACCGCGAGCTGGCGATGCGGCTGGTCACCCCCGACGGCATTTCGCGGGTCTCGGTGATCCGTCGTGGTCTTCTGCTGATGTCGGCCAGGCGGATCGGCAATGACATCGAACTGCGCCGGATCCCCGGCGAGAGTGGGCTGGCCGCAGCTACGGCCGCGCTGATCGCCGAGCTGCCGCGGTCCGAAGCCGCCCACATCACGCCGGTGGGCGCCCCGCTGCAGGACATGGGGGAGCGGCTCACCGGAACGCACGACCCGATGCAGCTGGCCGACGGCATCCGCGCGCTGGGTGCCGACACCAAGACCGCGATGCTGCTCGGCTCGGCTCTGGCTTCGCGCGCCGCGTTCGGCGAGGTGGTCTACTACGCCCTCTCCAGTGACGACGACCGGATCACCCGGGCGCCGGCGGCAGTGGGGATTTTCTATACCAAGCGCGGCCGCATTGTCGGGGCGCCGAGTGCCTCACCGAGCGGACAGATCTGGTCAACGCTCAAGCCGGGTTCGGATCATACGATTGGGCAGGCGGTACGCCAGTTGGTGGAATTGTCCGATGACGGATGGGGGGCAACGTAAGCCGCTGTGGTGCATCATTTCGCACGTCATAACACGTAATAGACTGACAACCAATCACTGACTACTAGGAGGAGCCAATGACCCCAACAAGCGCAATGAAGCTTACGCTTCCGGAGGCTGTTGCGGCGCTCGGCCAGATCGTTGACCATACGAAGTCGTTCAAGCTGCACATGCAGAATGCGGAAGACACACTGGCCACAATCGTGAACGACCCGAACAAGTCTTCCGGCGAGTTCGTGAAAGAGTTCGCCCGGCGGTGGATCGCCAACGCCCAAACCTTTGGCGAAGGATATGCCCGGATGAACGCGGCGGGTAGCGCGGCGCGTGACAAATTCAACGGTCATGCGCAGGTCGCCCATACAGGCAGCGTCCCGCATATGGAGTTCGACACGCAACCGCCGAACTTCGGTGACGCGATCACTCCTCCGGGTGACAGCGAGCATATTGCGATGGACTATGCCGCGGTGGCCCAGGGCCTTGAGGACGTGACGCACGTTCTTGGTCAAGTTGAATCCGCGGTTGGCGACCTCCAAGCAGCGCTGTCCAGCCTGACCCAATTCGATACGGGCGACTCGTCTGATGCGTTCCAGCAGGATGCAAAGGCATCGGTTGAGAAGGTTAGTCAGGCACAGCAAGACCTGCGCGGCGGGCTGTCGTTGATGGACGACAAGATGGGCGAGTTTTCCGCCGTGGAAGCCTCGGCGATTGCTGCCTTCGGTAACTACGGCGGCTGACACAGCCTAGTCCCGTTGGAATTGCGGGTGCCCCTGGCGTGACCCACGTAATTAGCAACCGTGGGTCACGCCAGGGGCGCGCTCGTTATAGAGAGTTGGTAGTCGCCGTCGCTGTCGGTGATTTCGCCCTGTAGCGGGCTGTGGGTGTGGATGGTGATGACCGGTCGCTTGAGGCGACGGGCTGCGGCGGGGTCTCGGATGATGTCCAGCTCCGAGTAGGGCTGCGCTCGGTGCCACAGGGTGTCCAGGTCGTTGTTGAGCGCGGCGGGCGCGGTTATCAGATAGCGCTGCCCGTCGGGCACGTCTTGCCAAACGGGCGTCGTGAATTCGCCGAGTTCGATGTCGAGGAATGTCGTCCAGTCGGTGATGGTGGCGACGGCTGTCGCTCGGGCGTCTTCGACGCCTTGGCGGGTCAGGCCGTCGAGGTGGGGTTTGTTCGGGTAGACGATGGGGGTTCGTTCGTCGGCGGGTGCCAGCGGCCAGTTGCGATCGCCGACGGTGCCCGGCCATCTGGCCGAGTAGTAGCGGCAGTAGTAGATAGGGCTGGTGATCACCAGGCGGGCGTGGTGCGGTTCGATGTCGTCGAGGCGTGGTTGGTGTTCTCGGATGCCGAGGCGAAAGTCGTAGGGCCCGGTTTCGAGGTCTCGTGGCCACAGTGGTCGGATCGGGATGAATGGGTACTGGGTGGCCAGGGCGGGTACGACGCGCTGGGCGAGGTATTTGTTGTCGATTGCGCCGCGCGCAAGGGTGATGTAGCTGGTCAAGTAGGCGCCGTTGGGGTCGCCGGTGGCCTCAAGCAGTGCTTTATGGCCGCCGATTGCGGCGGTGTGGGTTTGCTGGGTGAGCCAGGAGTTGACGGGTTCGATACCGGCGCGTGCGAGGATCGCGACGATGTCGCGCAGCAGTTGGATCTCGAAAACGGAGACGGAGTTGGCCTGTTGCCAGGTGAGCCAGTGCCTGCGTGAGACAGTGCCGTTGGCGCAGCCGGGATGATCGATTGGCGGGATGGGGTATTCGGGGCCGCGTCGCAGTCCGGCGACCAGCTGTGCCCGCAGCCATTCGCTCATCGAGTACTCGGCCCACAGCGGCATACCTGAGCATAGACAGCCGCCATGGTTGCCTACCGCCTGAGGATCGCGGCGGCGTCCAACTGCGCGACGGCTTCGGCGACGTCGAACTCGGCGGGTACGTCGTGGACGAACAGGGCGCGCAGGTCGGCCTCGGACACCGCATGGTTGTCGGCAGCGCCGACAAGGCGAAGGGCGACGTCCGGGTCGGGATTCAGTTCAGCGCGGTCTACCTGGCCGGCAGCGAGGACGACGTTCACCAGCGAAGCAGTGCTCTCAACAGTCCACACGCCGGGGACAGCATCGTCGATCTCTTGGGTGACGCTCCAGGGTGCTGGGTCGGTCGTCAGGTTGGATGTCTCCGGGAGTGCCGAACGCCACCAACTGGTGCCGTCCCACCAATAGCAGAAGGACAGCATGCCGCGGCCCGCGCGAGGGTCCAGGTAGAGGTCGTGCACCCATGCTGGGGCCCCGCGGTAGAGGTTGGGCCACGGGATGAAACCTTTGTACGCGGCGGACAGCAGTCGAGAAGACGCGCCGCCGCCGGACAGTACGGCGCGACCGCCGGGCAACTTCGCCAGGGTGCAGCCGCCGTTGTCGGTGACGTAGAACTCGAATGCCGGGTCGCACCGGAGATGCACCGGAGCCCGCACACCGCGACTGATGGCAGTCAGGATCGCGATGCGTGCCCACAGCACAGGTAGCGCGGGGATCTCCCTGTCGGCGTTGAACACCTCATCCACGCCGAATCCTGCGTCCCGGCGGGCCGTGGCGGCGCTACGCATCTGCTGGCCCTCATTGCCGATATGCGCCAGCAGCCAGACGGGGACGTTCTGACGCGGGAAGCTTTCGAGGTCTTGCAGATAGGCCCCTCCGGATAGAAGCTGGTCAGGCGGAATTTCGATGTCGCCGTAGTCGAAGGCGACAGACAAGTTGCCGGCTCGGTCGCAGTCGAACAGCAGGCGCAGCCACGGTCCTTGCGCACCGGCGGTGAGGCTGCGGTGCATCCGGATAGGGTCCAGGGCGGCCGCCGAGGTACGGATCTCTTTGTTGCCGCTGGGGGTGACGGCCACCAGCTGTGCGATCTCATCGGCCCCCGCCATGCTGATCGCACCGTGCAGCATCTCCCAGTCGGGTGGGCAGTTGCGTGCAACCGACTCGACGTAGCGTTTCACCAGTTCACGGTGGTCCTGAATGCCGGCATATTGGTCTTCGGCGCTCAGCGGCCCCTCGCTACGGTCAACGGTGACAGGAACCCCCGCCTTCATGAGTTCCTCGGCCGCGTATCCGAGCGGGTCATTCGGACCGGCGCCGGTCATCGCCGAGCCCGTTCGTTCCGCAGCAGGAGGTACGGACTGGTGCTGAGCAATCGGACTCCTCGAAGTGCGTGGTCGGCTGGGTGCAGGATAGCAATTGCCCCCTCTCGGTCGTTCGACTCCAGGTGGTGGAGGGACCTTGACTAATGTTGAGTGCCATGGAGGAGTGGCGGGTGTTCGATGGGGTGCCGTTGAGCACCGAACTCGAGAGTTCCGGACCGTTGACGGCGGCCCGCGCGGTGGCACTGATTGCGCAGATAGCGGTGGAGCTCGACGGCATGGCCGCCGACGGTGGCTTGCGCTCTGACATTGTCGATCCAGTCAACATCCTTGTGGGTACTGATGGTTCGGTTTTACTGGCGGGGCCGGGGACGGCGCTGGAAGCGAATGTCGCCTATCTGGCGCCGGAGCGGGTAGCGCGGACGGGCGCGGTGAGCGCCGCTACCGACGTTTATGCGTTGGCGTGTGTCTTGTACGAATGCCTGACGGGCCGGCCGCCACATGCTGATGGTGAGGAGGCCGTCGCCGAGAACATTGATGCCTCGATTCCACCGGGATTCGATGCTGTTCTGGTTCGTGGGCTGGCTGCGGATCCCGGTGATCGTTTCCCCAGCGCGGGGGCCTTCGCAGTGGCAGCACGCAAAGCCCTGCGAGAAAGTGAACCGGACAGCGCACCGTTGATGCTCTTGCCGCCACCGGTTCAACAGAACTACCCGCAACTCCCCGGTCTGAGTGAATACGCGCGCGCGGTACTTGCCAATCCACAGATCACATTGCCCCCGGCCACCGGGTACCGCAGCGTCACCGAGAAGCCACGGCCGGTCGGTATGGGCACGCGGTTGCTACCGGCAGCGGTGGTGGCGGCGGTACTGCTTCTGGCCGGCGTATCGATCTTGGTGGCGCACAGCGTGGCTGGTGTTGAGGGTACTGCGACTGGTCCGAAATCCGTGGATGATCAGCTGGCATTCCGCTCGGTAAAGATCGCTACAGACAGAGTCGGAAGTGTCTATATCGCTGGTGAGGAGTGGGCCGAACTTAGGTACGGGATATGGAAGTTCGCTCCCGATTCGAGGGAACCGATGAAGCTGCCGTTCCCTGACGACGTGTTCGCCGCGGGGCTGGCGGTGGATCAGGAAGGACGGGTCTATGTGACCACATCTCGCGGAGATGTTGCGGTGTTGGCGCCAGATACCGGAGAGGTCCGCAGTTACACCGTTCCGGATCAGGGGAACCTGGGGAACATCGCGGTGGACGGTTCCGGGAATGTATTCGGAGTGGGCGGTCGCGGCAGTGTGTGGTGGGTCTGGGCACTCAATACCGGGACCGGTGCTGTGAACAGGCTGCCGTTCCCAGAGTCGGGCGCCGAGTATCACGTCGCTGTCGGACCGTCGGGTGAGGTTTACGCAGCATCGGGTTGCAAAGCGGTCGACGGCAAGTTTCTCCATACTGACTGGATCTGGAAGTTGGAGGTAGGCGCTTCCCAACCGGTGAAAATTCCCCTGGCATTGCGGTGTCCCAAGCTGTTGGCCGCTGATTCGGCAGGTAACCTTTACGTCCTGAACTCGGATGCCCCGCCGACTCTGAGGATGGTCCCGAAGGGCTGGACCGACAGCTTAACGCTGCCGATGCGCCATCTGCCCGACACGTATGCACTCTCGGTGGGCCAGGCTGGACACGTCTACGCTGTGAGCGTTGGCGCGGGCTCCCAGACTGCCACGCTGGAGAAGCTCACGATCGAGCCATAGGATCTTGGGTGGACCCTGGACCCTGGACCCTGCGAGTGCGTCGCGCTCGTCTGCTGCTGGAATCCAGTGGGCCGCTATACTGTGAGATCGGAGACCGCTGTTAGCGGGCATCCGCATAGTCTGGACACTGCAGGAGGTAGGGGTGGGCAAGAACGACTCGGATATCAACCGACTCGCCAGCGCTCTCAAAGGTCAACCGCGGTTGAATCTGACCGATTCGGCCGCCACTGACGCAAGGGATTCCGTCACCTCCCTTGCTAACTCATATTCGCATAACGACCTTTCCGTGGGGACTGGAACACCCCCGACAGATCCGCCGATCAAATCGGGCGTCCAAGTCGCAAAGGACCTGAAGGTCGATGGAGAAATGGCCGTGGATAAGTTCAAAGCGATGGTGACAGTTTTGGAAGCAACAGACTCTTCGATTGCGGGTGTAACACAAACGTTGAAGAATATTTCTAATACCCTTCCGGGCTAGTCGACGTATGAGTGATGATGATGACACCCCCAAGGGTACGGGCGATTTTTCCATCAACGATCTTCGTTGGGCGACCGACGGCGCTAATCTCAACGAAACGACTGGTGACGCGAACAAGAGCCGAGAGAAACTTCAGGGTTTGCTGATAGGTAACCACGGGAGTTATGAGGGTAAGCCTGGGACTTCAAATGGACCGATAGGGCCAAACAATTTCGATATGAATAGATTGTTTAACGGTCTATATCCTGGCCTCAGCGGCGACTACAAGGTAAAGGATGGGGAGCTTAACGAGGCTTTTATCGAAAAAATCCCCCCGCCGGACGATTCACTCGACAATATCGATATTCAGAAGCTATTCGAAGCGTTCGCGGGTGTCGATCTGCCGAGCACCGAGATGATCGCCAATTGGAAGACGGTAGGAACCCACTTGGCGACAGCGGGCGACACGCTCCAAGCTTGGCTCGCGAGGGCAAAAAGACTTGCGGAGAGTGATAATAGCGAGGGTTGGGCGGGCTCAACGGGCGACGCTGTGCGCGGATACCTTGGCCAGTTTGAGGGGCTCACGAAGGACCTCGCGGCGTGCGCGAAGAATATGCACTACGCGTATCAGGCCTACTACGATGCGCTTAATTTAAAGGGGCCGATAAAACGATTTCACGATGTCTACATACAAATTTTGGAAAGGTGGAAGGCGGCCCTCTATCAAGACCATAAAGATGTGTATGACAACTGGAAAAAGGACTTAGATAATCAGTATCGGGATATTGTCAAAACTCTAACGGCTGCCTATCACCAAAGGATTGCTGAGGCTTCAAAACATCCGGCTTTCAATAAGGTAACTCTTCCTGAGGCGCCTGCGAATGTGGGCGGGCCTCCGGGATCGGGGTCTCCGGGATCGGGGTCTCCGGGGACCGGTCCGGGCGGTCCGGGCTCGGGGGTGCCCAAGACGCCGACAACGCCGGACCTCAGTAAACTCCTCAACAACAAGACCACGCCCGACCCATCGAAAACCACTAACCCAGCGAACAGCATTCAGCCGCTTACCGATGCTGCACAGAGTGGTCTGCAGGGCCTTGGCGATGCGGCCAGCCAGGCCGCCAACGCGGGGCAGGAGGCCCTCCAATCTGGATTGGACGGCGCCAAGCAACTAGCCGACAGTTTGATGAACGGTAATCCAGCCGGGCTCAACGAAGGCGCCCTGAATCTGGGGCCTGGCGCGTTGGGCAAGCTTGGCGGCGCGGCCGCTGGTGCTGGAAAGGCCGGCGGGGGCGGCGGTGCGGGCATGCGTGCACCGGCAATGCCCAAGACCACTGGCGTGCAGATGGCCGAGGCGTCCAAGGCGGCCACCGGGACGCCGGCAGCAAGCCGTGCAGGTCTTGCCTCAGGCGCGGCTGGATCGCCCGGCGCCGGGGCTCCCGCTGCGGGGCGCGGCGCGGGTGCCGATGGAGGCAAAGAGCACAAGGCGTCAAAGGCGTTGCGGACGAAAGCCAACGGAGAGGTGGTTGCCGGCGTCGCTGAGACGAACGCGGTACTGCCGGTAGTAGGCGGGGAACCCGAGCCGACCCCACCGCCCGTTCAACCTGCCAAGCGGTTAAGTTGACTCGTCGGCGAGGCGCATAGCATGGCCCCATGCGGTCAATGCTAAAGAAGGGTTGTGGCTGATGGAGCAGTTGAATGGTGACGTGACACGCATTGGTAGCATGACACCGCTCGATTTAAGCATGCTAGCAGAGTTCGTCGGAATGGAGGATCTGCCATTTCCATTTTGGGGACCCTATGGCCAGACTTTCCGCAGTGTCGACGAATACCGTGCACATAGAGATTCGGTGATCAACTCCTATCGGAGTAGTCCAGAGAGTAAATGTGTAAATCGGTGGTTCACGAGTTATCGCCACGCCGATATCTGGGTTGAATGTAAGCCTTTGTCGCTTCCGATGATTGCACACCGCCAGGGACAAACAGGCTACTTAGCCGTTCAGAGAGTCGACGACCTGGTAATCGACGTGTTTGCAATTTCTCCCTACCATCTAGGTTCGGCGATCGCTGCAACAGCTAGATTGACCAAGCCGGGACGAAAGGACCGGATCGTACTTCCGGGGATGCCGATACCGTCACTGGTGGAAACGCCGATGGTTGATTCTGACAATTTCGCCATTTCGCACCGAGTGACATCACCGCTGGCCTCCGTGCTGACGGAGTCCCATTGGGTATCGACGGTTCAAAGTAGGCATCAACCAACGCGCGAACGAGGGTTCGATCTCTTGCGTCCCTGGGTTAAATGGGTTTCCGTCGAAGATGACGGCGACTACATCGCGGAGCCCGAAGGTAAATTCTTCACTCCGATGAGCCGTCAGACGTTGGCCCGGCGTATCGATGCGCTCATCGCCGCCGATGTGAAGGCCGTGCGGGCCGCGCGCGGGCTTGACTGACGCGTCGGTTTCCGGCACGGGCGCAGACGGCGTTAGGCGTCGTGACGCACCGGTATGGTCTGGCATACTGAAACGGCTGTAGCTGGCACGGACTAGCAAGGAGGATCGATTCGTGGACAATGACGAGCTTCGTCACGAGGTCGATCAGCTGCTGGCGACTGCCCAGGAACAGATCGCGGATCTGGCCAAGATTCAGGAGAAGCAAGCTGCCATGTCGACGACGGCCAGTGCTGCCGACGGGATGGTGAAGGTCACCGTCGACGCTCACGGCAACCTGGTCAGCACTGAGATCGACGAGGACTACCTGGACGATTTCGAGTTCACCGAGTTGGCTGAGCATGTGACCGAGGCCGCCCGCGAGGCGACTCGCGAAGCGGCGACCAAGCTCGCCGAGTTGTTCGCACCGTTGAACGAACGCAGCACGTCAGCGATGTCCTCGGCACCCGGGATCGCCGATATTCCAGATTTTACGGCCATGATCGGCCAGTTGTTCGAATTGGCCAAGCCTGAGACGGGCGTGGGGGCACCGAACGACGTCGCCGATGATGACCCGTTCAACTTTCCGAAGGTGAGGGGCTAGGCGCATGGCACGGGAGCGTTTCGTCTCGCGGACGCCGCAGATTCTGGCGGCGGCTACCGGGGTCGAGGACATCGGCCACAAGTATGTGCAGGCCATCCTGTCCACTGCGGAAAAGGCAGACGCCCTTGGCCGCCCCTGGGGCGACGGCGCAGACGGCCAGCCCATGGAGCAGAATTATCTACCCCAGGAGAAGACACTGATCGAAACGGCTCACTCGCAGGCTGAAGCCGTCAAGGGCTTGGGAACCTCGATGCGTGATTTCGCCAAGAAAATGGACGATATCAGCAGGAGCACGTAGGTCGGACCTGCACTATCCACTAGTTGCCAGGGGTTGATGGTTGACTATCCAGTTTCCCAGCTGGCTGCAGTGGGCCGCATACATCGCCGGAGCGGATGGCTGGCCAAAGGGCGACGAGGACCGCCTATACGACCTTGGCAAGATTTGGCAAGAAGGCGCCAAGGACGTTCTTGATCTCGTTGATGATCTGAAAGCCGCACGCTCGGCTGCGATGAGCGCCTTGGAGGGCGAGGCCGCTGCCGAGTTCGACAAACAATTCCAAAAGATTTTCGGTGGAGACGCGTCTGCCGAAAAGATCGCTGCGGTGATGAAGGCACTCGGCGAGACCGCCAGAACCACCGGCCGCGACGTCGAACATACCAAATTGATCATCCTCGGGATGCTCGCACTCGCGGTGATCCAGATCGCGTGGCTGCTGGGGTCGTTGTTTGGCGCTGCCCTCGTGGGGGCGGTAGCGACGGCGTTCCGATACGGCATCACGCGTGCCATTCTCCAACTGATCGAGCAGGTCGCAGCTCGGGTAGCAGAACTCATCGCGAAGAACGCGCTCAAAAAGCTGGTCCTCGGCAAGCTCACGTTCACCGCGGTCGCCAAGACCGCCGGCACCTACGCGGCCGTAGGCGCAGGGCTTGGTGGGGGCCTGGAATTCGGTATCCAGGCCTACCAAAACGGATTCGGAAACCGAGATGGCTACGACCTCAAGGAGATCGCACTCGCTGCTGGGACGGGCCTGGTTGGTGGTGCGCTGACGGGAGCGGTGGGCGCACCGCTGAAAGGCATGCTGGGTAAAGGCACCGCGGTGATGGCGACGAGGTTCGGCGCTACGCCGGGCGCAGTGGTCAACCTGGGCGTTAGGGCCGTCGGTGGTTATTCGGCTGCAGCTTTGGGCAACACTGCTGGAGCGCTGTCACCGTGGGCGGCTGCCAAACTGGGAGTACCCGAAAACTGGATGCCTGAAGGTGCTTCACAGCTTCACTTGAGTGCCGCGTCCATATTCGGCGGGGCGACGATGGGCGTGATGGATGTTGGCCCCGGGGTGCATGGCACGGAGGTTTCAGCTGCCAGTGCGCCAGAAGCCGCATCGGGGGGCGCATCCCTTACGCAAGGCTTGTCCAACTCGTCGACCGCGCTACTGCCGGACGTCGGAGGCCACGGGGGCAAGGGATTCGAGGCCCAGGTTGACGTCGGCGGAAACGGGTACACGAGCCGGCATCCAGAAATAGATGTGGCGGGCGGACAGCCCCGTGGAGAACTGAGCAACCTGGGTGGCCAACAACCGGCGGCGCCGCCCGCCGGCGCCGGACCCTCAGTGCCGCCCCAAGGCGCGGCGGCCCCGACTCAGGGAGGGCCGGCGAGTACTGGGCCTGCGCCGCAACAACATTCGGCCGGCCTCACTCAGCAGCCGCCAGCGACCGGCCGGGAAGCAGGTGTCCAAGGCCCGATTCGCCAAGCCGGCCTGCCCGCCGCCCGCGTCATGGAGGGTGCGGTCACGCCCGAAGTGGCCCGCACCGGTGAAAGTGCGACAGGTTCCGAACCCACCGGTGAGCGGGTGGTCGCCAAGAACGACTCCGCCACAACAGATCCGGCCCTCGCCGAGCAACGGACCCAGACTGGCGAACAACTCGACGGCCTCGGCACGAAGCACGAGGGCCCCGACGTCGTTGCGGATGACGCAACTGTCAAGCGGAATCGCGACGTTGAGAGCACATCCGAAGTGGTTCGTGAGCCCGGATCGACGACCCGCCCCGAGCCGGAGGCGAAAGCCGAGATCACCGGCGACCAGACCCCCGTTCCCCGCGGCGGCGACCCGGTACGCCCAGAGGATGTGACGCATCCCGCGGGCCAGGAGCATCCGGCGGGCCAGGAACATCCCGTCGACCGCGACCCGGCCGGCGACGCGGATGCGGCCACCCACACCAGCGATGCCGCCGAGGCCGCGGTATCTCAGTTGGAGCAACACCGCACCGACGCGAGCAACGGCGACGTCCACGAGGTCCGCGCGCACGCTGAGGAGGTTCATCGGACCTGGTCTGAGTTGGAGGACACCACTCAGCAACACGTCGTCGAGCAGGGTACGCAACCGGGCACGCATACCGATCTGGGCTCCCTCGACGGGTTGCCGGCTTGGGCCCGTGATGTGTTCAATCGGCACAATCTGGTCGAGGACATGGTTGCGTGCTATCCGGCGCACGGTCCGATGATCCGCGAATGGGCACGGGCCGTCGATGACTACCGGCGTGATCCCGCCAACGTCGAGCCGCCTCGTATGTCGGATCTCGAGGCCAAGCACAACAAGACTTTCCCGGACACCGTCGGGCCTAAAGGGCTGCGGGAGACGTTGGCCGATATGTTCCGTCCCAAGTTCGAGCGCAACGTCGAGCGGACGTGGGAGCAGGCCTACCGAGTGCCGGAAGAGGGCCGTACGCGCCAGCTGTACGCCTACGACCCACGCGCGCACGGCGGCGACGGACGCCTGTTGATGTCGGTCGGCAACCTCGATACCGCTGACTCGATCATGGTGCGCACCCCCGGAGTGACGAGCACAATGCGCAGCATTGGCGCGAACATCGACGCCGCGGAGAATCACCAAGTCTGGGCAAAGGCCAACGTCCGCGATCTTGAGACTGCGGTGCTGGTGAACCTGGGCTACGACGCGCCGGCGGGGTTGCGACTGCCGTTTGAAGCGGGCACCGCTCGGCTCGCCGCGCTCGGCGGTGACCAGCTGGCCCATGACGTGGCGGGGTTGCACACCATCCGCGACGGCGACGCCGCGATCCATCTGTGGGGTCACTCCTACGGTTCCGTGGTCACCGCGTTCGCCGGCGCGGATGCGCGGGTGGCGCCGTTTGTGGACACCGTGCAGCTCGTCGGTTCCCCGGGCGCCGGGCCGATGGCCCACGCAAGCGATTTCGGGAAGGGCGTTGACGTCTACGTCGCGGCCGCCAGCGGCGATCCGATCACCCGCTTCGGCAGTACAACGCCGGGGACGGGACAGATACTTGGCAAGTTCGGACTGGGCATTGATCCAGCGACGGAGGCCTTTGGCGCCAAACGTTACGCGGCAGAAATTGAGGCGTCCAAACTCAAGGGTGGCTTCCTCGGGATCAAGTCGCATGTGAACTATTCGTCGACCGAACACATCGGCGCGGACGGGCACCCGACGCGGCTGCGTGACGATGCGGATGTCCGGGTGACCGAAGCGCTGGACAATGCGACCCACATCCTCACGGGTAAACCGCATCTGCTCAAACTTGAGTCCGCGTGGCGAGAGCCCGATGGCTTGATGAGCCGGCTGCTGCACCGCGACGACCCGGCGTCCACCCACCCGGCAACACCCGTCGGCGGGCCGCGGGCTCATGAATTTGCCCGCGACACGATTGACGGATTCAACGAGCGACACCCGGACAACCCGATCCGGCAACTGGACGAACCGAATGCCGGGCTGGAATCGTTTGCGAAAGCGTGGAATAGCGAGTTCCGGCCCACGGATCTAGACCACGTTCTCGCCGAGGTCAGCCGGGGCAAGTCCGCGATCCTGACCGTTATGTACGACGCTGAGGCTTTGCCTGAAGGGCATCCCGGCTGGCGCAGCTTCGAGATCGAGCCGGACCCCGCTCACCCGTCGACGCCGCGCGTGTACGAGGGCGACACCCTGGCCGGGTGGCCGCCGCGCCACGAATACCCGGTCTCGCGCATGGAAATGGCAACCTTCGAACCCGATGGGCGCCCGACGCACCCCCTTGATCATGGTGGGCTGCCCGACGACGGTGGAGCACAACCGGTCGCGCGTGGCGGCGATCTCGATGCTGACGGCGGCCGGCCGTCCGTGATCGACGCGGTCATGCCGGTGCTGGACCGCCATGGCGTGACGCTTGGGGAGTTTGTCCGGTGGAACGAGCTGGCGGCCACGGTCGGCCGCGATCATCTGGCCGAACATTTCACTCCCGAACAGCTGCAGGTGATGTTCGAAGTGCGCATGGCTCACCCGCATCCGGATACCGGCACCGTCATGCAGAAGGTTCTTGATGCCAATTCCTTGGCGCCGATCCTGAAGCAGATCGGCGAACCGGGCTCGGAATATCAGGGTGGTGGCCGGTACAAAGCCAACGACATCGGCGGGTGCATGTCCGCAAAGGCTGATGCCGTCGGGCTGAAGACGCCGCCCGAGATATTGCGCGGTCTGCGTCTGGACTATGGGCCGACGTCACCGTTTAACGAATTCACCAGATCCGACCACGTTTACGTTGTCGAGGGGCACCTGGCTGACGGGTCTGAGGTTCGAGTTCCCAATGGCCGGATCGCCGAACAACTCGGTATCGATCACCCGATGGTCCGCGACCTCAGAACGGGCGACCCGCCGCACACCGGCACGGGCTACACCGGTGCGGACAAGGGGCTGAATCCCGAGTACGAGGTCAGAAAGGGCAAGTGGGAGCCCGGCGCGACGGTGTACCGCATCGATGCCGACGGTTCCCGTCATCCGGTGGCTCGGCTGGCGGACGGCGACACATGGGTGTCGGTCAAAGATCCCGCAGACCGGGTGGTCGATGGGTGGCCGAAGCACGAAGGCACCGAGCGGGTATTTCGAACGCCCGAAGAAATGCAGCACGACGCGGGTACCGGCGCTCACCGCCAAACGGACGGGGAGAATGGCGTCCGCAGTAACGAGCCGCCCCCCGTGCCGGTCGAAGGCCCCGCTGCGGTGCGGGCCTTCGGAGACGTGGCATCCGAGACCAATGCGGGTGCGTCGTTCTTCGATCCCGCGGACTCGGCCATGCACACGACCGCTGACGCGGTTCCACGGGTACCGGGAGAGTACGTCGTAGACGTGCACGGGAACCGAGACTGTGTGATCCTCCGCGACGGGGCGGGCAACGAATACCGGCTGTCGGCGCGCGAATTCGCGGAGGTGATTCGCACCCGCACCGATTGGGATGGGCACAGTCCGATTCGGTTGATGTCCTGCGACACCGGCGCGGGGCCGTTCGCCCGGGAACTGTCTCGGGAGTTGGGTGTTGAAGTGACGGCGCCGGATCGCCCGGTCTGGGCCTATGCCGACGGCCGTGAGCCTGTGGTGTCGAGTTTTGATCGTGGACCTGGGCCCAAGTACGAATTGCGGCCGCGGGTACCACCGGACGGGAGCTGGATCCGATTCACGCCCGATGGCCGGGTGGAACCGGTGTTGCCGCGCGGTAACACCGGCGATGCGGCATCGGTTCCCAGGTCGCATCCCGAGGATATCGGCGCCGACGATTCAGCCGTTCATCCTCATGGGCGTGAGGGTATGGATTCGGATGTACCGGCGCTGCTGGGGTTGCCCGATTACTCGCCGCACAGTCTTTCCAACGCGGAGACCCGGACGGTCTATGCCCACGGTGAGTTGCGGATGCAGGGGTTGGACAAGCGTTGGGCGGCCGAAGGCATGTCGGTCGAGGAACGTGCTCATCGGATGTTCGAGACGCGTAATGAGTTGCGGCAGTGGGCTCGGACGTTGATGGCTGATCGGGAAGCCGCCGCGCATCTGAATGCCAACGAGAAGATGATGACCTGGGATCGGTTGGTGGAGAAGACCGAGGCCAAGGGCTTCTCCGGTGACGAGGTGTTCCAGGAGATCATCGACAGTTCGACGCGCAGCCGGCCCGGCGTCAACGCCGACCTGGGTATCGATCCGCACAACCCACCACCCTTGCCGCCGCATCACGGACCCGATGCCGAGGCGAGGGCGCACCCTTCACCACGTGGTGGCGACGACGCGGCATCCGCGCGCGGGCCGCATCCCGACGACGTCAGCGGCGGCGATTCAGCCGTTCATCCCCGTGGGCTCGAGGGCGCCGATCTGCCGACTCGACTGCCAGAAGACCCCGTTTTGCGCGACCAGGTGCTCAACGAGGCGCTGCAGATGCGTAAGGATCGCCTGGCGCACGCGGAAGAGGCCGTTCGGTCACTGGAGCAGAAAGTCGAGGGAGCAAAGGCCGACAAAGAAGCACTTACTACAGAGCGCAAGCAGAAAGAGAGCGAACTCGCCAAGAGGCACAGCGATGCGTTGGAGCACGAGGTATCTGACCTCAAGCGTCGTGAGGCTGAGGCCGAGGCGGAATTGAAGCGCGTGCAAGCGGCGATCAAAGATCCGCTGAAAGACGCCATCAATCGTGTTCATCAAGGGCGGGAACTGGTTAGGGCAGCTGGCGAACTGGAGCATTTGCAGGAGCAGCGGCGCGTCGAAGCCACCCGGGAACCGACCGACGGCACGCAACTTGAGGCGTTGAGGCAGCAACTCGACGAAGCCCGGCCGGTGTCGGAAGACAGGGTTGCCGAGGTCCACCGGTTGATGCGTGACGCCGAGCGCTTCGAGGCTGAGCGTCTGAGCGCGGAAAATGCCGGCGATCACGAGTTGGCCCGCGATCGGGCTGCGGCGCGTGACGCCGCGAAGGATTCGTTGGAGGAGGCGACCAGAAGTCTCAACAAAGCGGACATCGAAACGGTCAAAGCCAGTATCCTTGAGCGCAAGGCGTCCTGGGAGCACCTGCCGCAGCGTGTCCGCGACGAGCGTCTGGCCGAGCAGATCACCGAGGCAGAGCGTCGGATGTCGGACCGCTATAGGGAGTTTGTCGCCGGCGAACGTGCTTGGGACAGGGTGGATCGGGCGCGCACCGAGGGGCGCCCAGAAACACTGGAGCAACTGCGCAGTACGCAGGAAGTTGCGGAGGCGGCGCGACGGCGTGATTTCGAAATCGAGAACCGTTCTCGCTACGAGGATCTGGCCCGCCAGGATCTTGAATCACGGTTGCGTGCCAACCCTGGGGACCCGTGGTTACGCCGTGCGTTGATGTCGCTAGCGGAACGAATCGAGCAGCGCTGGCGAATTTTCGATCTCGAGCACGCGCGGCAATCAATCTCCGATCGCCGCGGGGCGGAGGCCGTGGAGTGGCAGTTCTGGCGTCAGGCGCTTGGGCTGTCCCGCTGCACCGCTGACGAAGTGGTCGAAGCGTTGACGCAGCGTCGCGCCCTCGGGTTGGAGCCATCGCGTCAAGACAATGCACACGTTCGGGTGTCGTTCATGGACATTCGGCGCGATGAGCTGAGTGCGGTCGCCAAACGGCTGGAGGATGCGGGGCGCATCACTGATACGGAACAGTTTATCGCCGAGCAGATCTCGTATGAGATGTCACAGCTGGCGGCGCTGCACGAGCAGGACTACTTCATGGCCGGCGTCGACTTCATCGGCCGTCTGCTGGGCTACCCGGTGCTTGGCGACAGTGCCATCAACTCCTCACTGGGATCGGTGTGGAAGACCAAGGTCGACTTCAACGGGAGTAGGCTTCCGTTGTGGAAGGCCGTCCTTGAGGCCGCCAAGGCCCAGAGTGCAGCCGAGCGGGGCGGGGAACCGCTGGATGTGTGGTTCACCAACCTGCGCTAGTGACCCGCGTGGAATCCCGTTAGCCCACTATGGAGGATCGATTTTCGGTGTTTTCAGTGTTCGCAGGCGGGTCAGTTCGGTAGTGGCCTCGGCGAGGATCGCGTTCTCGGCACGCATATCGCCTCGTAGCTGCCGGGGTGGGTCGAAGCTGTAGATGGTGTTGTGGGTGGTTCGGCCGAGCCGGCCGACGATGCGTTCGAACATGTTCTCCTGGAACGGTTCATCGGTGCCCGGCATGTAGGTTGAGGTCTGGGTGAACATCCGCCGCGGCAACTCCAGGAAAGCTTCCATCTCTCTGTCGAGCCACTCCGTGGTCAAGATCGGTATTGGGGAGCTGAGCAAGATCATCGATACTGCAGGCGCTACCGTGAGTGTCTGGCCCAGGCCGGGTTTGAAGCAGTAGATATCTCCGTAGGCCGTGCGGAAGATGGGGATTTGGGTGCCGGTGTAGGGCTCGGGAATGTCGAGTCCGTCGAGCCAGGTGTTCACGATGGGTTGCCAGGTGTGGGGGTCGCAGATCCATAGCAGGCCGTCGCCGAAGCCGGCGAATCCGATCTCGCGCCACAGGTCGAGCATCGTCTCGGGCAGCAGATCGGCGTACTCCTCGAAATACGAGTCCGCCACGGTGACCGGGGCGATGGGCTCACCCCAGGCGGAGATGAACCGGAGAAATTCCACCCGCACGATAACCACTCCCTACGTTCAAGCCCGATCCCTCGGGTCACCCTCAGACACTACCGTGCCGCGGGGACACATCGGCCGGCGTCGACATCATCGACCGCCTACTTGGTGGCCGTGCGAAGGTAAATGCGAGGTTGCGATATATGTATCGCGCTCTTCAAGTAGGTCCCTGTGTGACGGGTATGCCTGTTTGAGAATAAATGACCGTCGATGTGCTGCGATACTGGTTGCAGAGATATCTTCTAATTAATCCAATGTCACTGGTTCGGGGATGCATGTTCGACTATTGAATGAGCAGTGTGTTTCTCCGGTGGAAGGATGTTAGGATGCCTTTGAAGTTTTGCAGCTGACGCTCGGCCTAAGGGTGGTGTAGTGACTCAGGTGTTGTCGATTTGGCGGCCTGATCCGGGTGCTGCTGACGGGGTGGCGCCGGATGAATCGTTACCGCGATTGTCCGCCGAGACGGCTGCGCGGGTGGCTGATTATCTGGATGCGGGTGCGGTGCTCGCCCGCACGACGATGCGGTTGCCCGATGCCTGGTCGGGTAGCTCTGCCCCGGTGGTGGGGTTGACCAAACGCACCGATGGAGTGTGGCGCTGGGATGACGCCGTGTCCCACTACGTGCGACGGTATGGGCTCAGTCCTGGCGCTGATTTTCTGGCCTATCTGCAGGATCGCGACTATCATGTGCCGCAGGTCAGTGCTGCTGAAGTCAGCGCCGTCATCGACGAGATCGTTGGCGCCCCCGATGCGGCACCGGAGGACCACGCGATCCGGTTGGACGGGTCCCAGCTTCTGGTGTCGGCGTACTACGCGCGGTATCAGGGTCGGGTGTTTCGTTGTGAGTTCGGGGAGTCCACGGTTGATTTGATGGTTGAACCGGGGCAGGCGATTCCCGATGGCTCCAAGGCCAGGCATCAGCCCGAGTCAGGGGATCGGTCGATCGCCGTCAAGCGAGTGCCGAAGACCGAAGTTGAGGCGCTGCACCAGGCAATCACGACGTGCCAGTACAAGGGGGCGCCGTTTTCGATTCGGCGTATCGATGGTCCCCGGTTCGTCGTCAGTATCGGCGGAGGTCGGAGGGTCAAGCCGAGCCAGGAACCGCCGAGCCCTTCCATGCAGGAGTGGACACAGTTTCCCAACGTCGAGGTGCTCGGTCTTGATGATCTGTGGGCGGACCTCGATGTGGTGGAGGCAGCACAGGTGACGATGGCCGTTGTCCCGTATCAGCTAGTCGATGGGCGTTTGCGGCCGGTGCATGACCCGTCGGGGTACGGGGTGGCGGTACCGAAGCCTGATGAGATTTTCTACTTTCCGTCTCCGGGTGCCAGCCCGTTCCTGCCGCGGGCAGAGGCGCTGGTGGCTTTGCGGGCCTACCTGGATCGGCACAACCTGACCACGCCGGGTGCTGAGGTGACGCCGTTGAGATTGCGCGACGGATGGTTGATGAATCCGTCGAGTTCGGTGTCGAAGATCTATTGCGTCGCCGATGACGCTGTTGTGCTCGCGGCCTCTGGTTCCGCACCGGTCAGCCAGATCAGCAGCCACCTGTCGGCGCAGTTCCATCAGCGTCACCCGATCGTGGATCCGCCACCAGCGAACGACAGCGGTACCGAGTACTTCGACTGAGGGTTGTTTTGCTGGTCAGTGCTGCAGTCGCAGCGAGGCGTCGTAACATGTGGCACGGTCGGGGAAACGGGAGGGACCACACGCGCATGGCCAGGTATTCACTCGAACCGGTGACTCGCGAGCAAGCCGTCGCGGCAAAGAATGCAGCGTTCGCAAAGTTCAGGTGGCCGATTTCGTTGATCGCGGTCGGCACTCTCGGCTTGGTCATCGCCGGCTACAACGTGGTAAACGATCCGGGGACAGAGGCCTTTTGGGTGGCCGCGGGTATCTGTCTGGCGGTCGTGGCGGCGGCCATGTTCTGGCTCAAGACGCTCGCCAAGCGGTGGTCGTATCGCATCACTCGTCGCAACACCGGACTTGGCTGGGTGATTGCCATCCCGGCGGCGTTTGGTGCCTTTGTTTTGATCGGTTGGGGTTCGACCGAGGGGCTGCAGGCACTCGGTGTGCAGATCCCGCGGATTGTTGCGATCATCATTTTGATCGTCAGCATTTTCGCTGCGATGGTCGTGGCAGCCGCGTACTGGGGTGCGACCCTGTTGTTCAAAGGCGATGCCGAGGGGTTGATGCCCATGTGCCGTACGCATCACGACGGTTCGTGGGAGACCATCGACGGGGTGGTCGTCACCACGGGCCTCGGCACCGTCGAGATCGGGTTGATCCTTGCGCCCGGAGTGGAGGTGAAGCCGGCGAAGGTGAAACGGGGAGAGGTGCTGACCGACCTACCGGTGCGGGTACTGGTACCGGATACCAGGTTTGACTTGGAAGGGATGAAATGGGCGCTGAATCAGTCCGGTCGCACCGACGTTCCCCTGATCGAGCGCACACCCGAGGGGCACAGACTCCTCGGGTACTCCAACCGTTGGAACGAGTCCACCGGCTCGAGGTGACCTGCCCACCGGACCACACTGCATGGGCTCGCAATGAATGCGTGTGTCATGTCGACTGAAGCGCTGACGCAGCGCGCTCAGGCTGCCTACTGAGGTGGTGGCGGTGATCGCTGAAGCGGCCGTCGCCAGAGACCCGTCGTCGAAAGTCGCCGAGTTCGAGCAGAAGGCTTAACTGGCGGGATAGCATCCCGGAGTGTCTGTGCCAGGCGGTGGCCGGTCCGGCCTCTACCTCGTTGATGGTGACGGGGAGGAGCCTTTCGCGGTCAGAATTTGGGATCACGGTGAGTGTCGGGTTGCGGTGGAAAAGACGACGGTCTACGGCACTTATGGTGGCGGGTACCGCGTACCCATCGACGATGTCCGCCGACAGGTTGCCGATCGCGTGCTCACTCAACAGCAGGTACCTCTCGAAGACGACCGTGCGGCTATTGGGTAGCCGACGTGGATCTTGATGTCGAAGCGGTACGTCGGGCCGCCGACCGGATAGCCACTCTGGGCGACGCCGTCGGGGAAGTGGTGCTGGTCGCGGGCAATGCTTCCGGGCCACTGGGCACCGCAGATTTCTGTAGCAATGTCGCATCCTTGGGCAATGTCGGCGCCAAATACCGGGACGTCTTCGACGAATTTGCGGCGAGCGCGGATGTCCTATCGCCGACCATACAGCGAGCATTGAACAAGATGGAAAAATCTGTCAAGGTGTTTTCTGATGACTTGCACAGTTTTGTCACTAATGTCAAAATTACCGACGAAAGTGCCGCCGAGCAATTGCGCGCAGGCTGGACTGATCGGTGAAACTGACCCGGACCTGGATCGTCAACGGGACTTTCAATACTTTCTATGCTGATCTGAATACGAGTGCCCAGTATCACGCGAAGAAGGGCACGGTGCTGGGTCAGCTCCATTCGAATCTCACCGCGCAAACCGACAATCCCCAGAGCAAGGGGGAGTGGCACGGCCTGGCCCAGGTCGCCGCCCACCAGTGGGCTGATCACCTCGGGAAGTGTTCTGACACGATGTCGGGTCGATTCGATGCGATCTCGTCGGTCCTGACCCAGTTCGCCAACGACGTGGTCGCCTACGGTGGCGCGATCAAGACCGCGATCAATGACATTGAGGAGAAGGATCTGGCGGTGCCATTCGTCGTCACCGAGGCTTTGGTGGTCACCGATCCCAACCGCGCGGTTGCGTTGAAGAACGCTGCTGATCCCGAACAGATGCGCCAGACCCGCGACCGTGATATGCGGAATGCGCAGGCAACGATCAATGACAATAAGACCTACCTCCAAACCGCGGTCACCACGGCGGTCGCGGGTTTGAAGAACGCCGCCGACGGAGCCGATGGAGACGTCCCCGCCAATGATCGGGTCAACCAGCGCGTCAAGCATTCAATTCTGGACGGCAGCGCGGGGTTGCCCAGCGACCCCACCGAGATGCGTTCTGTCTGGGACAGTTTGACCACCGAGGAACGGGACCATCTTTACGATTTGCATCACGACCTCGGTAACCACGGCGGTATCCCCTTTGTCGACAGTGGCGACGGCCGTGGCCGTGACTACTACAACCGGCGACACCTCGGCGAGATTCTTGCCGACCCGAACCTCAGCGATGACACTCGGCACAAGTACCAAGAACTCCAAGCTGCCGCCGACGGGCAGGGGCGTTTGCTCGGTTACGTCGATGAGCACGGTCGAGGAGCCGTGTCGATCAACAATCCGGACACCGCCAAGCGGGTTGCCACGTTGGTACCGGGTACCGGCCAGGACCTCGGGGCTATCAACGGGGCGATGCAGAAGTCGGAGCGGATGTACTGGGCGGCGCGGGACGCCGACCCCGACCTCAAGGCTTCGGATGTCTCGGTCACAACGTGGATGGGCTACACCCCGCCGATGAATATCCCGGAGGCCGCATCGACGAGCTACGCCCACAATGGGGCGGCCGCGCTCGACCAATTCCAGGCGGGGATCCGTGCATCCCACGATGACGTGGTGGCGGGTGGACCGTCCATCAACACGGTCATCGGCCACAGTTACGGTTCAACGCTTGCCGGCGCGGCCGCAACGGACGGCTATCTCGACGCCAACAATTTCGTCGCTGTCGGCAGCCCGGGCGTACTGGCCCAACACGCCAGCGACCTCAGCCTCGCCCCTGGCGCCCATGTGTTCGCCACTCGCGCGCAAAACGACGTGATCACCTGGGCCACGGGTTTGACACTCGGCCCCGACCCGGTAGGCGACGGTTTCGGTGCGACCCAGTTCCAGGCGGCACCGGGTAAGCACGGCAACCTCTTTGGGTGGCAGACTCCCGACTGGATGCACCTGACCTCCGTCGATGCGCACAGCAGCTATTGGGATCAGAACAATCCGGCACTGGACAACCTCGGCAGGATCATCGCAGGAAGGGTTGATGTGACGGGCCCATGACTTCAGCCATCTCTCGTAAGCGAATCGTCGCCGCCCTGCTGGCGTTGGGCGTCGTGTCGTGTTCGGCGCCTGCATCGGGGCCGCTGGGTCCACCGACGCCTTCGGGTGACGCAGATATTGGAGGTAACAAAATGTCCGACATGCCCAGGCCCTCGGCGCCCAAGGTTCCGCAGAGCCAGCAGGAAGCTCAAGATACGGTTTTCGGCTACCTGCAACGCACCGTGGATGCCCTTCCTGCCGGTACGAAACTCGATAGCACGGACTTTCGGGGCGGGGGGAATTTCAATTGTGACGATGAGCCGGCGCAACCGGGGACATCGCCGGTTGCCTATGACTATTGGACGCACGCGATCGTCCCGCCTGGAGTTAGTGCCGATGACCTTGTCGAGGCGGCCGGCAAGGCGTGGCAGAGCTGGGGGATGAGAGTCTTGGAGCGAGACGAGTTCCGGAAGCCGAATCGGTTCGGCTATCCCGCTGACGGATACTCGCTGCAAATCAAGGGCCCGAGCAAGCCGGGGTATCCGCCGACGGTCATCGTGTCCTCGCCGTGTTTCCCGGCCGAGCATGCCCGCGACGGTCTACCCGCCCCCACGATCTTCACTCAGGGACGCTAAAAGCTCTTCATGGACGCGGCGCTCGTCGGCGGATGCTGTCCTGTGCATTGTCAATTCAACGGCCGGGTGCGGAAGTGATGGCCCAGCCACCGACCGGCGTGGGTGCTGGTACCGAGTTCGACCTGTCTCGGGTCCCTATGGGCTTTTGACGGCCAGGCAGCTGTAGTGGATTGCCGACTTCTCATCTGGGGCGCCGGGCAGGTAGACGTAGAGCTCCGAGTAGATGTTGGGTTCGTCGTCGGCGATCACCACGTCCTTGCGATCCTCCGGTAGGTCGTAGTAGACGCCGGGGTCGGAGATGATCCGCGCAGGCTTGCCCCGTAACCCCTTCGCGTCATACGGCAACGCCTGATAACCCGGGGGAATGTCGGTCATACACGGATTCTTGCGCATGGCTCAGGGCATGTGCAATCGACATATGCGCCGTCACCCGGGCCATACCATCTCATCTCGACTCACCGCTGGCCGGTTCACCCCGGCATCTGGTGTGCGGGATGATCGTCGCCATGACACCGCAGACTGATAGTCGCGATGAGATGGCCGCCGATTGTTTGGCGTTTTGGACGCAGGTGCAGTCCGATCTTGGGGCATCGACATCGATGACGGTGGATGCGTTGCTGGAGTTGGCGGCGACGCGGCAGGCTCCCGGGGACCGGGAGCGGGCAATGCTCGGACTGGCCAGTGCAATCGAGAGACTCGCTGAGAGCACGGGTGCCCAGAATCCCGAGGTGTTGCGGCTGGCGTGGCGCCTGTTGCGCTGGCGCATCGCCGCGAAGGATCCTGAGATTGTCGCCGCCCTCCGGATGCTTGCACCGGTGCTGGCAGATGTGCTCGGGGAGGGTGATCCCGAGGTGCTGTCCGCATTTTTGTCGGCTCCGGCTGAATCCTGAGCAGCCTGCTCCGGCTGAGTAGTGAGCAGGTTTACGGGGTTGAGTTTGCCTGACGATCGGCTTCCACGGAGGGCAGTGTGTCGATCGCGGTGTGTTTGATGCGGTAGCTGGAGCCTTTGAGCGCGATGACGTCGGCGTGGTGGACGATCCGGTCGATCATCGCCGAGGCGATGGTGGCTTCGCCGAAGACTTGACCCCAGCGGGAGAACGGCAGGTTGGAGGTCAAGATGATCGAGGATTTCTCATACCGGGTGGAGACCAGCTGGAAGAACAGGTTGGCCGCTTCGGTGTCGAACGGGATGTAGCCGACTTCGTCGATCACGATGAGCCCGAAGCGGAAGATCTTGCGCAGTTCGGCGTCGAGGCGGTTGGTGCGGTGGGCTTCGGCCAAGCGGGTGATCCAGCCGGTGGCTGGCGCGAACGCGACGCGGTGTCCGGCATGGGCCGCGGCGATCGCCAATGCGGTGGCCAGATGCGTTTTCCCGGTTCCTGGTGGGCCGAGCAGGACGACGTTGCGGGCTTCGGCCAGCCAGCCACCGGCTTCCAAGCGTGCGATCTGCGCGCGATCGACGCCGGGTTGGGCGGTGAAGTCGAAGTCGGTGATGGTCTTGATCGCCGAGAAGCCGGCGTATCGGATGCGTTGGTGGGCGCCGGATTGGGCGCGGGCATTGGACTCCACCGCGAGCACAGCGCCGAGGTAGTCCTCCAATGTCCAGCCGGCTTCACGGCCCTGTTCAGCGAGCCGGTGGTAGTGCTCGGCGATGCGCGGGGCCTTGAGTAGGCGGGATTGGTAGGCGATGAGCTTGTCGGCCTCACCGGGTGCCGACGGGGAACGCTTGGCGGGCATCAGGCGACCTCCCCGGTCCCGAACCGCGCGTCATAGGCGTTCAGATCGGCGACCTCGACCTCGACCTCGACGCTCAGATGCGCCCCGACGGCCGGGCGTGTGCGGAACTGCTCCCGCAACCCGGCCGCGGCCGCCAGATGGATCGGGTCGGTGACCAGCCCGGCGCTGCCCCAGAGCCGTTGGTGGTCAGCGACTAGTCGGTCACCGCAGACGGCGGTGACCCGGTCCAGGCTCGTGATCACGGTGATCATCCGTCCGATCACCTCCGGGTGCACCGAGTAGGCGTTGCCGCCGGAGCTGACGTAGTAGTCACGGCCCAACCGTGTCGTGATCACCGTGCCGGTCATCGGAGCCACCGGCGGCAACGCGGTCATCGCCGCGCGATCGGTCGCTAGCGCCTCTGCCGGGATCAGGCCGGTGCCGGCGTGGGTGCGACGGTTGGCGATCCCGGCCAGCCACGCCCACAACTGAGCGTTGAAGTCCTGCGGCGAGGTGAACGTGCGACCAGGCAGAAACGAGGTCTGCAGGTAACCGTTGGCCCGCTCCACCAGCCCTTTGGACTCAGGGTCATAGGGTCGGGTCTGGATCAATCGGGTGGCCAGCACGCCGCAGAACCCAGCCACTCCGTCAGCCAGCCGACCGCGTTGGACGATACCGGACTCGTTGTCCCACAACAGTGTTCGAGGAACCGCGCCAATGTCCTGGATCAGCTGCCACATCCCGGCCAGCAGATCCCCACTCACCCGCGACGGGATCATCATCGCGGCGATGAACCGCGAATAGGCGGCCACCATCACCAACACCGGGAACGACCGCAACACCCCGCAGTGACCAGGGGTCACCGCACCGGGGAACCACAGGTCGCACTGCACCTGCTCACCGGGCAGATGCGCCAGACGGTCACACGGATCCGCCGGGGCGTACTCCGGGCGGATCCTGGCGACGTTCTCAGCGAACCAGGAATGCCCACCCGCCCAGCCCACCCGCTGCGCCAGGACCGTGGCCGGCATCGTCGGGAACTCACTGAGCAACGCCCGCACCGCCAACTCGACCTGCGCCCACCCCGACGTCGTCGACGGCGCGCGTTCATAACGCGGCGGCGAATCGGTGCTGATCGCCTTGGCCACGGTGTTCCGCGACAGCGACAACCTCCGCGCAATCGCAGCCTGCGACAGCTTCTCCGACCGATGCAGCCGACGAATCTCCGCCCAATCCTCCACAGTGATCACTCTCCAAACATTGAAGGGTGCTCACTTTTCAACCGGAACTACCTGCTCACTTTTCGACCGAAGCCGACAATTTTATGAGCTGGCGGTGGCAGAGGACCGGGTGGATACCCCCGCGAACCGGATGCTGCGGTGGGTGCAACTGTGCGCGGCCTGCCGGCGCGGGCTGGGCTACTGGCACGCGATGACGATGTCGGCGTCTCACGGCGTGGCGCAAGCGCGTTACGAACTCGGTGACCTGTTCGGCGCGGCCAACGAGGCGCTCACCGTCTGTAACCACCGCACGACTGCTCTCGGCGAGCGTCATATCGACACCCTCACCAGTCGGCTGTGCGCGGTCATGTGGCAGGCCGAGGCGGCGGGCCTGCAGGCGCACACGCTGGAAAATCTGGACTTTCTCATCGGTGCCCTGGACTCCGTGGTCGGTCCAGACCATCCGAGTACGTTGGTGGCTCGGTTTGCGCGCGTGGCGTGGGCGCCGGGCGATGACATCGGAGACATCGACCTTCTCTCCGAGTGGGAGGTCCTGCCCGAGGATTTGGCGCTTGTTCGCGGACCCGATGACCCATTGACGCTGACCGCCGAAGAGCAGCGCGAAGTGGCTCGTGGCAAGTGGCGCAACAATGTCGCGGAAATCCGCCAGATCGCCTACGACCTCTACATCGACATGGAATCCGAAGACGACGACTATGAGGAAGAAGATGAGGACGAGGGCGGCGTCTGGACGCCGGGCAACCTCGATGAGGACACCCTGGAGATGGTTGCCGACAACGCCGACGAACAGGCGTCCTTAGTGAACGACCGGTTCAGAACCGTCGTCGCCGTCAAGAGGGCGTATTTGCGATCTGCCCGCTCCTCCGGAGCCGAGAGCCTGGAGGCTCTGCAGTGGCGCTACTACCTGGCATGGCTGCTGTATGGCGGGCAAGAGTGGGAATCAGCAGCCCGGCGTGCAACGGCCCTGGCCAACGACTGCGGACGTCTGTTGGAGGATGGACATCCGCTGGCTGCGTCATGTCGCGAACTGGCGCAGTACGCCGAATCCCACAGTCGCGATCCACTACCGGCCTACTGGCAGGGCGACCCGGGCGAAGACTGACAGCGTGCCTCGCTAGCCCTGCACGTGGCTATGGACGGGGTGCAGGGGATTGGTCGTGCAGTAGAAAATCTGCAGGTCACCGCCACGGCCAAGGATGAGACCAGTGGTGTCGTCGAGACCGAGGTCGCTGATGTCGGGAGGATCCCAGTGGCCGACCCCGTCGTCGCGTTCATAGGTGCCGAAGGCAATAAGCAGGTCGAGCTGGCGCCCGCAGGCCACGCATGGCATCGGGTAGGGGTCGAACGAGTGCCAGCGCGGCCAACCACCGGCCTTGGTACCGGGCGCCACGGACAGATCAGACAAATAGGCCACGCCGTCGTCGCCGCAGTTCCAGCCCTGGTCCTCGGCAACGTCAATCCGATTCCAGAGCTCCTGCGGTAGGTCGATCGGATACTCGTCGACCTGCTCGGGGTGCAGCGCACAAGGCGCTGCGACCAGTTCGTCCTCGGCGTCGAAGGGGAGCGGGTGGTCTGTGGCGGCTCCAAGCAGGGTGGTCGAATCGCGCCACTTGACAAGCACCGCGGGGGAGTATGCATCCTCCTCGCCGGGCAGCTGCGCATGCGTCACCGGACACCAAAGGACTTGCAGCAGATCGGCTCTCGGTGGATACGTGAGATTGGGCGCGTCTCGCGCGAACAGCTGCAGCACCGGTACCAGCGGGTTGGGATGCGTGTGTGGACGCGCCTCGTCGGGTTGTGCCGCTGAATCGTCGAGATCCCAGTAGAACCAGGGGTTCTCGCACGTGGGCCATGACTCACTTGCGGGCCACAGCATCGGGCCGCCGATGGAACTCGTCCACGGGCCGGGCGCGCCGCGTCGAGGGTGCAGCCGAGTCGTCACCCTCCGATAGTCCGCCAGCTGGGGCACCCATTGAGTCACATCGACGGGGCGAGGAGGCGTCACCGGATTATTTGTCACGTGGACAATGGTCCATCATGCCCGACCATTGCGTGTTGAAGTTTTCGTGCGCTCTCGCCACCGTCCGGGCGGGTAGCCTTGCGACGGCACGGGTGCCAGCATCCAACACATCCATCTACCGGGGGCAACGACCTACATGGAATCCGACTTCAGCGACGACCAGGATGGCTCGACCGGGGACCGCTTCGAGACTGTGCGTCGACTGGCGATCGAGGTCCTGGCCCAGCGTGGGATCACCGTCGCGCCGGGGGACAATGACGCTCGCGGCGATGATCACCTGGTCGATCGGGACGGGTACGAGTATTGGCTCTACAACGTGCAGAAAAAATGCGCACTGCTGCAACCGCATGAGTGGGCGCACGCGGTGCACGAGCACTTCGACCATATTCTTCAGGGGCGCAACGCTGCGCCGGTGACGATGTTGAGCGATAACGATCTTCAGCGTCAGATCCGGACCCGGCTCAATCCGCCGATTCCGCCGGAAAAGATGACTTCCACCTACGCCCGCCCGGCGTTCGACGGTCTGGTGGTTGAGCTCAACCGCGACCTGCCGACCTCGGTGCAGACGATCGTCGACCAACAGCTCGACGGGCACGACGTCGACCTGCTGTTCCAGATCGGACAACGCAACACCGACGCCGAACCGATGGACATCGAACGGATGGATCACGGCGTGGTGGTTCTGATGGGGGACTCGTTCTTCATCGCGTCCAAGGTGCTCAACATGCCCGCACTCATCGACACGGTCTTCGGTGGCTCTGCGCCGTTGGGGGTCATCTTCTCGGTCCCGCAACGCAGCCTGGTCCTGCTGCACGCAGTCGGCCCACAGGTGATGGAGGCCCTGCAATGGATCGTGCCCGTCACCATCGGGCAGGCCAGCGAAGCCGCCGGGCCGATCAGCCCCGATACCTACTACTGGCACAACGGACGAGTCCAGCGCATCACCCAGCGCAATGTCGACGGCGATGCCACCGGCATACTCATCGAGGGCCCCTTTGCCGACGCGATCGACCGGGTGGCCGCCCAAGCTCAGGGGTAGCCGTACGGCCGACCAGGAGGCAGAAAGCCTCGATCTGCCCCGTTCAGGACTGAGGGAGACCGGCAATCCGCCAGCGGTAACGTTACCCAGCGCCATCGGCCCCGCCTGTATACAATGAGATACATGCCGGCGCGAAATCCCCAGGTAGCGGAACGCACCCAGGCGTGGTTATCCGAGCTCGGCGGTCAGCTCCGCGACCGTCGGCGAGCGCTCGGCCTCAGCGCTGCAACCACCGCTGAGTCGGCGGGAATGTCACGGGTTACCCTGCATCGCATCGAGGCGGGATCCGCGGCGGTGACCATCGGCGCCTACCTGAACGCGGCCGTCGCCCTGGGGCTGCGGTTGACACTTGAAGACGGCCTGACGAACCGGGTGCACGCGGGCCCGCAAACGCCGGATGAGCAACCACCGCCGGAGACCGTCCGGGTTGGGGATTTTCCGCAGCTTCGGGCGATCGCATGGCAGCTGCGCGCCGAGACTACGTTGTCCGGCGTGGAAGCGCTGCAGCTGTATGAACGGAACTGGCGGCACGTCGACCAGAGCGCCATGGCCGACGCGGAACGCGCGCTCGTTCGCCAGCTCGCCCACGCCTACAGCAGGGGAACGCTCCTTGTTTAAGCGGGCGCACCACCTACAGATCGCCGTTGTCCTCGATGCTCTCGATTCGGACTTGCTGGCGGAGTCGAGCTGCTACTTCGGCGGTGGTACCGCGATCGCACTGCGCTACGGCGAGTACCGGGAATCTGTCGATATCGACTTCCTCGTCTCCGACAAGTCCGGGTACGGCCAGTTGCGCGAGTTGGTTCGTCGGCCGAAAGGGTTCAATGCGCTTACCAGAAAGCCGATTTCAGCAATTCGGCCCGTGGTTGCGGACCGGTACGGCATCAGAACTCTGCTAGATGTGGAGGGTGCGCCGATCAGATTTGAGATCGTCGCGGAAGGCCGGATTGAGCTCGAGCCGCCGAGCCCTGGCGACAACATCTGTGGCGTTGCGACTTTGACCAACCTTGACATGGCGACCACCAAGCTGCTCGCCAACTCTGACCGGTGGGCTGATCAATCGGTGTTCAGCCGGGACATCATCGACCTCGCCATGATGGCCCCTGACTCAACCGTGATGACACGGGCCATTGGCAAAGCGGAAACCGCCTATCGGTCGGCGGTCGTCGGCGACCTGCGCAACGCCATCGAATACTTGCGGGATAACCCACATCGCTTGGACGACTGCATTCGTGAGCTGCACATGTCCGGCATCTCCAAGGCGGAGCTGTGGAATCGCATCAAACGGCTCAACCCGTAGCCGTTGCTAGCAGCTTCCGGACACGTTGGAGGTCACGGCTTCCCGGTGTGTTCCCGGTGTTTGCACCCCGGCCAGCAACACGGCCGTCGTTTGCCCTCCTCGAGTTCCTCGCGGGTCCGACGGATCCGCCGGGCCCGGGTGGCCGGCTGCTTGGCGTCCTCGACCCAGCAGATGAACTCGTTGCGGGCCAGCACCGTGATGTCACACCAGGCGGCCAGCACCGCCGGATCGGTCAGCAACTCGGCGCGCAGATCTTCGGGCAGTTCGTGGACGACGCCTCCGGGTACCTGCTCTCCAGTCACAGTCCCAGGGTAGGTGCGGTGGTGTCGGATGCGGCGCTACCCGCGGATGAGCTCGGAGATCGCCCAGCTCACCAGGGACAGCACGATGGCACCCCAGATCGCCTGCCACCAGAACGGGTATACGTGCAGTCCCCAATGGGTGGTGTTGTCGGTGATCCACGAGGTGATCCACAGCATCAGCGCGTTGATCACCACGTGCACCAGACCCAGCGTCAGGATGTACAGCGGAATCGCCAGCACCTGCACGATCGGTTTGATCACCGCGTTGACCAGCCCGAACAGCACGGCCACCACGAAGATGATGCCGATGCGCTTGAGCGTGTCGCCCTCGCCGCCGACGATTTTCACGCCCGGAACGATCAACGTCACGACCCAGAGTGCGAACCCCACCAGCGACGTGCGGATCAGGAATGCGGTCATGGGTTCATCATGGCACCGACGTGGCGCGGCCGACATTTTTTGCTGCCGGAATCGCCGGTCACCGTTGTCATTGCGACGGCCGTCACGTGTCAGCAAGGTCACGTCGATGTAGTTTCACCGACGAATGTGCTGTTCGGCGCGCTGATCGCGGGAAATCGGCGGCGTGGCGCAGTTGCGAAATCCCCCCCGATCCGTGGCTCGGCGGACTAATGTCGGGGATTGGCTGTGCAAACACTGCAACCGAATCTTTTGGAGGATATGGATGAGCGGCTACAAGACCGTGCTGGTCGGCACGGACGGCTCGGACTCGTCGCTGAAGGCCGTCGACCGCGCGGGTTCGCTCGCCTCGGGGCCCGACGCCAAGGTCGTCGTGGCCACCGCCTACTTCCCGTCGCACGAGGACTCCCGCGCCGCCGACATCCTCAAGGACGAGGGCTACAAGATGGCCGGCAACGCACCGATCTACGCGATCCTGCAGGAGGCCAGCGAGCGGGCGAAGGCCGCCGGTGCGACCAACGTCGTCGAGCGCGCCATCGTCGGCGCCCCGGTCGACGCCCTGGTCGAACTGTCGGAGGAGATCGACGCCGACCTGCTGATCATCGGCAACGTGGGCCTGAGCACCATCGCCGGGCGGCTGCTGGGCTCGGTGCCGGCGAACGTGGCCCGCAAGGCCAAGTGCGACGTCCTGATCGTCCACACCACCAACTGAAGACCGCGCAACGCCCCGCCTCCCACAAGGACCGGCGGGGCGTTGTCATGCCCGGAACATCCGCGCGTGGCGCCGGGATCGACGCGGTGGCCACCGGCGGCTACCAGCCGCGGGCCCGCCACTCGGCCAGATGCGGCCGCTCGGCGCCCAGCGTGGTGTCATCGCCGTGCCCCGGGTAGATCACCGCGTCGTCGTCGTAGCGGTCGAACAGCTTGGTCGAGACGTCACCGAGCAGCCGCTCGAAGTCCCCGTCGGCCCAGGTTTTGCCCACCCCGCCCGGGAAAAGGCAATCGCCGGAAAAGATCTGGGTGACTCCGCCGGTGGCGTCGCCGTCGAGCGCCAGGGCGATCGAGCCCTCGGTGTGGCCGCGCAGGTGGATGGCGGTGAAGTGCAGGTCACCGATGTCGATGGTGTCGCCGTCGGCGATGAGGCGGTCCGGTCGCACCGGCAGCGGATCGGCGTCCAACTCGTGCGAGGCCGTCGGGGCGCCGGTCATCTCGGCGATCGGAACCAGTGCCTGCCAGTGGTCCAGGTGCTGGTGGCTGGTCAAGATCAGCGCGACGTCGGGGGTGTGCTCGGTGATCAGCTGGGCGAGCGTATCGGCGTCGTTGGCGGCGTCGATGAGCAATGTCTTTCCGGTGTTGGTGCAGGTCACCAGGTAGGCGTTGTTGTCCATCGGGCCGACCGACGCCTTGATGATGGTGGCGCCGGGCAGCCTGCGCACCGCAGCGGTGCCGGATTCGACGTGGCCGGTGTAGCTCTCCGAGACGACGGTCATGGGCATTGAGATTACTGTGAGCGCGACCTGAGCCGCCGGTAGGTACGTTCCACCTGTCGGTGCCCGGGCATAGCGTGCGGATATGCCGTCGAGCCTGCACGAAGTGGTGGTGGCGCTGATGCGTCAGGTGCCTGGCTTCGCGATGGGACTGGCGAGGAGGGGCGGGAGCTCAGCTGCGCAGAATCTAACGGCGCGGGAGGGGGCACCGGACTTGTCGCTGGCGACACCGACTGAGCAGCGCGCCGACGCGGTGATCACCTTGCATGACGAGACGGGCGCGACGGCGCTCGGGATCGTTGCCGAGGTCCAGTTGGCCCGCGACATACGAAAACCGACCCGCTGGCTGAGCTACCTGGCCTCTTTGCATGTTCGGCTGGGTTGCCCGGTGATCCTGCTGATCATCTGTACCGACGACGCAACCGCGCGATGGGCGGCGGGCTGTGGTGATCTCGGCGGTTCGGTACTGCTGAGGCCGGCGGTTGTGGGCCCGTCCGACATACCGGTTATCACCGATCCCGATATTGCCCGCGCGGACCTGGAGATGGCGATGCTCTCTGCGTTCGTTCATGCCGATGAGCACCGGACGCTCGACGCTGTGTTCGCCGCTTTGACCCCCGATGACGACCGCAGCCCGCTGTACACTGACTTTCTACAGTCAGCGCTGCCGCCGGCCGCCTTGACCCACCTGGAGCACCTCATGACCGCCACCGACTGGCAGTACAAAGGCGAGTTCGCCCGCACCTACTTCGACCAGGGTAAAGCCGAAGCCCTGTTGGCCGTCCTGACCGCCCGGGGAATCACCGTCCCCGATGATGAGCGGGACCGCGTGCGCCGATGCACCGACCCGAACCTACTGGACACCTGGCTGGTCAAGGCGGCCACCGCTACAACCCTCACCGAAGTCTTCGGTTAGCTCTTCGCGGCTCGTTGCTCGCCGCTCGACTTGTCGGTGTCCTCCGGCCCGCCAAGCTCTTCGTGGCTCGTTCCTCGCCGCTCGACTTGTCGGGGCCGCCACCTACGATGGACGCTGGCCTGTTTTCGGCCCGACAAGAATCGGAGAGTGACCGGTGGCTGACCGCCTGATCGTCAAGGGCGCGCGCGAACACAACCTGCGCAGCGTCGACCTTGACCTGCCCCGCGACGCCCTGATCGTCTTCACCGGGCTGTCCGGCTCGGGCAAGTCCTCGCTGGCGTTCGACACCATTTTCGCCGAGGGCCAGCGCCGGTATGTGGAGTCGCTGTCGGCCTACGCGCGCCAGTTCCTCGGCCAGATGGACAAGCCCGACGTCGACTTCATCGAGGGCCTGTCACCGGCGGTGTCCATCGACCAGAAGTCCACCAACCGCAACCCGCGCTCGACGGTCGGCACCATCACCGAGGTCTACGACTACCTGCGCCTGCTCTACGCCCGCGCCGGATCGCCGCACTGCCCGGTGTGCGGCGAAAAGATCGCCCGGCAGACCCCGCAGCAGATCGTCGACCAGGTGCTCGCGATGGACGAGGGCCTGCGCTTCCAGGTGCTGGCACCCGTCGTCCGCACCCGCAAGGGCGAGTTCGTCGACCTCTTCGACAAGCTCAACTCCCAGGGCTACAGCCGCGCCCGGGTGGACGGCGTCGTCTATCCGCTCACCGACCCGCCGAAACTGAAGAAACAGGAGAAGCACGATATCGAGGTGGTCGTCGATCGCCTGACCGTCAAGGCGAGCTCCAAGCAGCGGCTCACCGACTCGGTGGAGACCGCGCTGAACCTCGCCGACGGCATCGTGGTGCTGGAATTCGTCGACCGCGAAGACGACCACCCGCACCGCGAACAGCGGTTCTCCGAGAAGCTGGCCTGCCCCAACGGGCACCCGCTGGCCGTCGACGACCTGGAGCCGCGGTCGTTCTCCTTCAACTCGCCCTACGGCGCCTGCCCGGAGTGCACCGGCCTGGGTATCCGCAAGGAGGTCGATCCCGACCTGGTGGTGCCCGATCCGGAACTGACGCTCGCCGAGGGTGCCGTCGCACCGTGGTCCATGGGCCACACCGCCGAGTACTTCACCCGGATGATGGCCGGGCTGGGGGAGTCGATGGGCTTCGACGTCGACACCCCGTGGCGCAAACTGCCGGCCAAGGCCCGCAACGCCATCCTCAACGGCTGCGACGAGCAGGTCCACGTCCGCTACAAGAACCGCTACGGCCGCACCCGCTCCTACTACGCCGACTTCGAAGGCGTGCTGGCGTACCTGCAGCGCCGGATGGAGCAGACCGAATCCGAGCAGATGAAGGAACGGCTCGAAGGCTTCATGCGCGACGTGCCCTGCCCCGAGTGCAACGGCACCCGGCTCAAGCCGGAGATCCTGGCGGTCACCCTGGCCGCCGGTGACCTGGGCGCCATGTCCATCGCCGAGGTCTGTGCGCTGTCCATCGCCGACTGCTCGAACTTCCTCAACGCCCTGACCCTGGGCCCGCGCGAGCAGGCCATCGCCGGGCAGGTGCTCAAGGAGGTGCAGTCACGGCTGGGATTCCTGCTCGACGTCGGCCTGGAGTACCTGTCGCTGGAGCGCGCGGCGGGCACCCTCTCCGGTGGTGAGGCCCAACGCATCCGGCTCGCCACCCAGATCGGCTCCGGTCTGGTCGGGGTGCTGTACGTGCTCGACGAGCCGTCCATCGGCCTGCACCAGCGGGACAACCGGCGGTTGATCGAGACGCTGACGCGGCTGCGTGACCTCGGCAACACCCTCATCGTCGTCGAGCACGACGAGGACACCATCGCCTCCTCGGACTGGGTCGTCGACATCGGGCCGGCCGCCGGCGAACACGGCGGCACCGTCGTGCACAGCGGCCCGTACGACGAGCTGCTGACCAACCCCGCCTCCATCACCGGCGCGTACCTGGCCGGACGGGAAAGCATCGAGGTCCCGATGGTGCGGCGCCCGGTGGACCATTCCCGGGTGCTGACCGTCGTCGGGGCCCGCGAGCACAACCTGCGCGACATCGACGTCTCGTTCCCCCTCGGTGTGCTGACCGCGGTCACCGGCGTGTCCGGGTCGGGCAAATCGACCCTGGTCAACGACATCCTGGCGACGGTGCTGGCCAACAAGCTCAACGGCGCCCGGATGGTGCCCGGCCGGCACACCCGGATCAACGGTCTCAACGAGGTGGACAAGCTGGTGCGGGTCGACCAGTCGCCCATCGGGCGCACCCCGCGGTCGAACGCCGCCACCTACACCGGGGTGTTCGACAAGATCCGCACCCTGTTCGCGGCGACCACCGAGGCCAAGGTGCGCGGCTACCAACCCGGCCGGTTCTCCTTCAACGTCAAGGGCGGACGCTGCGAGGCCTGCTCGGGTGACGGCACGCTCAAGATCGAGATGAACTTCCTGCCCGACGTGTACGTGCCGTGCGAGGTGTGCCACGGCGCCCGGTACAACCGGGAAACCCTCGAGGTGCACTACAAGGGCAAGACCATCGCCGAGGTGCTGGATCTGTCCATCGAGGAGGCCACCGAGTTCTTCGAACCGATCAGCTCCATCCACCGCTACCTCAAGACCCTGCTCGACGTTGGCCTGGGCTACGTGCGCCTCGGGCAACCCGCGCCGACGCTGTCCGGCGGCGAGGCCCAACGCGTGAAACTGGCCGCCGAGCTGCAGAAACGGTCCACCGGCCGCACGGTGTACATCCTCGACGAGCCGACCACGGGTCTGCACTTCGAGGACATCCGCAAGCTGTTGAAGGTGATCAACGGGCTGGTCGACAAGGGCAACACGGTGATCGTCATCGAGCACAACCTCGACGTCATCAAGACCGCCGACTGGCTCATCGACATGGGCCCCGAGGGTGGATCGGGCGGCGGGATGGTCGTCGCTCAGGGCACCCCGGAGGATGTCGCGGCGGTGCCGGAGAGCTACACCGGCAAGTTCCTGGCCGAGGTGCTCGACGGGCGCGGAGCCCCGGCTCAGCTCACCCGGGCACCGGCGAAGAAGGCCCCGGCCAGGAAAGCCCCCGCCAAGAAGGCCGCCGCGCAGAAGCCGGCTGCGCAGAAGGCTGCCGCCCAGAAAACGACAGCGAAAAAGGCGGCGCCGGCGCGGGCGAAGAAGGTCACCGCGCGCGGCTGAGCGCCCGCCGCAGGTCAGCGCGCGCGAGCCCTCGCGCAGTCGCAGCCGTCCACCGGGACCGTGGGCAGCTCGTCGCAGCGGAACAAGCCGGCCCCGCCGGTGGCATCCGACAGCGCGTCGGCGGCCAGGATCACCGCGGCCGCCGTCCAGGTGGTGCGCTCCACCGGCCAGCGCTTCCCGTCGGCGTAGACCAGCCCGGTCCAATACGAGCCGTCCCGCTCACGCAAGTGCTGCATGTTGGCCAGCAGCTCGGTGGCCCGGTCGACATCGCCGATGGCCTGCAGCGTGAGGGCCAGCTCGCAGGTCTCGGCGCCGGTCACCCAGGGCCGGTCGTCGACGCAGCGGATACCCAGGCCCTCGACGACGAACTCCGACCAGCGGTCGGTGATTCGTTCCTCGGCCGCCGCGCCGCGCAGCGCACCGCCGAGCACCGGGTAGTACCAGTCCATCGAATGGTGCGGCTTCTCGGTGAACAGCTCCGGGTGATCGGTCAGCGCGTGGCCGAGTCGGCCGGCGGCCAGCTCCCAGTCCGGCTGGGATTCGCCGAGCGTGTCCGCCAGTGCCAAGGCGCAGCGCAGGCTGTGCTGGATGCTGGCGCTGCCGGTGACCAGGGCCTCCGGGATGGGGCCGGAAACCGAATGTGCCCAGCAGATCTCGCCGCCCGGGCGCTGTAGATCGAGCACGAAGTCGATGGCGCGCCGTACCGTGGGCCACATGGTCGCCGCGAAATCGCGATCACCGGTGACCAACAGGTGGTGCCACACCCCGGCGGCGATATAGGCGCAGAAGTTGGTGTCGCTGTGCGGGTCCTCGACGACGTCGCCGCGCAGCTGAATCGGCCACGACCCGTCCGGCCGCTGGGTACGTCGCGACCACTCGTAGGCCGCGCGCGCGGCGTCGAGCCGGCCCGCTGCCGTCAGGGCCATCGCACATTCGACGTGATCCCACGGGTCGGTGTGCCCGCCGGCCGACCAGGGGATCGCGCCGGACCGATGCTGCACCGCGACAATGGAATCGGCGGTGTCGCGGCACTGCTGCGCGGAGAGGATCCCGGGGACCGACGGGGTGTCAGGAAGCACCGTCGGTCCCTGGCGCGGCTGGTTTGCGGAAGTACAGGGCGACACTCTTTCCGATCAGCGGATTGAGCGCGGTCTCGGCGACCCGGGTGGCCAGCGGCGCGGACATCATGTCCCATACCAGCAGCCGATGGTAGGCGGTCACCGCGGGGTGCTCGTTATTCTCCACTCCCACAGCGCATTTCAGCCACCAGTAGGGGGAGTGCAGAGCGTGCGCGTGATGGGTGTGGGTGCAGGCCAGCCCCCGGGCGGTGATCTTGTCCCGCAGTGCGTCGGCGCGGTAGATCCGGACGTGGCCGCCCTCGTTGGCGTGATAGTCGTCGGAGAGCAGCCAGCACAAGCGCTCCGGCAGCCAGCGGGGCACCGTCACCGCCAGCAGCCCGCCGGGGCGCAGTACCCGGACCAGCTCGTCGATGGCCGCGTCGTCGGCGGGGACGTGCTCGAGGATCTCCGAGGCGATCACGACGTCGAAGTGCCCGTCGGGGTAGGGCAGTGCCAGGGCGTCACCGGCCACCGCCTGCGCCTGCGCACTCGCCGGGGCCTCCCCGACATCGGCCATCGCCCCGAACATCGTTGCCACACCGGCCAGCTCGGCCTCGTCCTGGTCGAACGCGACGATGTCGGCGCCCCGGCGGTAGGCTTCGAAGCTGTGCCGGCCCGCGCCGCAGCCGACGTCGATGACCCGCATGCCGGGCCCGATGCCCAGCCGGTCGAAGTCGACGGTCAGCATGGGGCGCACCGGTCCATGGCCCGCCGGTACACGGCGGCGGTTGCAGCGGCCACCGCCGGCCAGGAGAACACCTCGACTGCGCGTTTGCGGCCCGCCGCCCCCATCCGCTGGCGCCGCGCGGGGGAGTCCAGCAGCTCACCGAGGTTGTAGGTGAGTTCCTCGATGTCGCCCGGGGCCACCAGCACCGCGCAGTCGCCGGGCGTGCCGAGCACCTCCGGGAGGGCACCGGCACGGCTGGCGACGATCGGGGTTCCGCTGGCCATCGCCTCCACCGCGGGCAGCGAGAACCCTTCGTAAAGGGAAGGGATGCAGGCGATTTCCGCGGATGACAGCAACCCGGCGAGTTCGTCGTCGGACAGGCCGCTGGAGATCCGCACCACGTCGGAGATACCGAGCTCGGCGATCAGCTTCTCGGTGGGCCCGCCGTTCTCCAGCTTGGCCACCAGTTGCAGCTCCACCTGGCGGTGGCTGCGCAGCTTGGCCACCGCGTGCAGCAGATTCGACACGCCCTTGAGCGGCACGTCGGCACTGGCGATGGCGATGATCCGCCCCCGGACCCGGGGCTGATCACCCGGGGCGAACAGCCGGGTGTCCACGCCGAGGGGTACCACCTGGAGTTGGTCGCGCCCGACGCCGAAATCCTCGGCGATGTCGTCGGCCGAGGCGGTGGACACCGTGAGCAGGTCGGGGATCTGGCGGGCGACTTTCTTCTGCATCTCGGCGAAGCCGTACCAGCGGTGCACCAGCGGTTTGCGCCACCACCGTGCTGCGGCCAGGTCGACCACCCGGTCCCGGGTGATCGGGTGATGCACGGTGGCCACCACCGGCAGGCCCGCGCGCGCGATGCGCAGCAGCCCGGTGCCCAGGCACTGGTTGTCGTGCACGACGTCGAAATCCGCGCGCCGGTCGGCCAGCAGCCGGGCCGCCCGCAGGCTGAACGTGCGGGGTTCGGGGAAGCCGGCCGTCCACATGGTGGCCAGCTCCAGGGCGTCGATGGGGGTCCTGATCTCGCTGGGCCGCGGAGTCCGGAACGGATCCGGCTCGCGGTAGAGGTCCAGGCTGGCGACGGTGGTGAGCCGCACGCGCGGATCCAGGCCCTCCGGATAAGGCGGCCCGGAGAACACCTCGACGTGGTGTCCGAGGTCGACCAGCCCGCGGGACAGGTGCCGCACGTAGACGCCCTGGCCACCACAGTGGGTCTTGCTGCGATACGACAGCAAGGCGATGCGCAGCGCGTCCTCCGGGCGCGCGCCAACCCCCTTGGCAGAATTTCTGGACATGTGTCCAGACTTTAGTTCGATCACCGGGGCGATGCAACGCCGAGCCCCCGGCCTGCGACGCGATACGGTGACGGGGTGAGTGTCCCCGCGCCGGCCGAGCTGCTGGCCGTCGTCGAACAGTCTCCCGCGTTCGCCGCTGCGCACGATCGCAGCGGCTGGGTGAACCTGTTCAGCGACGACGGCAGCGTCGAGGATCCGGTCGGATCGCGGCGCCACACCGGGCACGCCGCGATCGGGCGGTTCTACGACACGTTCATCGGGCCGCGCGACATCGTCTTTCACCGCGACCTCGACATCGTGGCCGGATCCACCGTGCTGCGCAGCCTGACGCTGCAGGTGGGCATGGGCGGCGGGGTCACCATGGAAATCCCCGCCTACCTGCGCTATGTCGTCGTCGAGTCCACCGGCGAGCCGAAGATCGCCGAGCTGCAGGCGTTCTGGGAGCTGCCGGCAATGGTGTGGCAGTTCGCCAGCAACGGCATCGCCGCGCTCGGGCCCGGACTCCGACTGACCCGCGCGCTGCTGACCAATCAGAATCCCGTCGGCGCCCTCGGTTTTGCCGCCGGAGCCCGACGTCCCGGAGCCCGGCAGCGCGCCGCGCTGAACACCCTGACGACGGCGCTGACCCGCGGCGACGAGCTGGCCGTCCGCCGGATCCTCGGCCGCGGGGTCGCGGTGAACCTCGGCGATGACACCGCGGTCAGCGCCGACGGGATCGGTGCGCTGCTGCGCGGGGCGACCTGGACCAAACACATCGCCGCCGGCCGCTATATCGCCGTCGCCGTCCGCACCGACACCGCCCGGGGTGTGCTGATCGCCGAGTTCGGCGCCGGGGCGCAGGTCGTCGGGCTGCGGTATTTCACGCCCAGCTGACTGCGGTCGCTCCCACCTCGCCGACCGTGGTGCTTACTGGCGTGCCGAGTTGATTCCGGCCCACGTTCGACCCGACTAGAGCCGCTTGCGGCGGTAGAGCGTGCCCAGCGCCAGCAGCACCAGGCTCACCACCAGGATCGCGGTGGCCAGCACGTTGATCTGCGGCGGCACGGCGGCCTTCACCGCGGCGTTGACATACAGCGGATAGGTGACCGTCGACCCGCTGACGAAGTAGGTGATGATGAAGTCATCCAGCGACAGGGCGAAGGACAGCATCGCCGCGG